>CACZRD010000098.1 GCA_902783545.1 uncultured Bacteroidales bacterium | reverse complement strand
TTGGTCAGTTATTGCCGTGTTGGTTATTTCCGGTCTGTTAGGATGGTTACTATCCAACTTTATCTCTCACTCTTCCGCCGCGAACCTGCTCGTGCCTATACTGGCTGTGGTCGGTACGGCTATGAGTGAGCAGCTGACAGCCTTCGGAGGCGTGACAACCCTGCTGGTTTGCGTAGCGGCATCGACCTCGTTTGCGATGCTCCTGCCGATCTCCACTCCGCCGAACGCCATCGCGTGCTCGACCGGTCTGATCAAAACCAACGATATGGCAAAGGTCGGACTGATCGTCGGACTGCTCGGTATAGCTATCGCGTATGGTGTGATATTATTGTTCCCGTTCTAGGAATTAAGAATTATTTCTATGAAACGGATTATATCGTTTATCCTGTTACTGGCGATGGCATCAGCACCGGCATTTGCGCAGGAGGTGAGCAAGCAGGAGAAGAAAGAGGTCTTCACCTCGCATTTGAAGCAGCACTTCAAGGTGTACGGGTTCATCCGTAATTACTTCACCTACGATAGTCGTGAGTCAATCTCCGGCACCGGTGACATGTACAACTACCAGCCGAAGGATGAGAGCTGGAATCAGAAGCCCGAAGAGGCTGCCATCTCCGGCGTGGAGCGGCAAGACCTGAATGCCGTAAGCACATTCCGATTCCTGAGTCTGACCACCCGTGTGGGTGTGAATATTGTGGACTACAAGTGGCGCGGTACGGAATTCGGCGGCAAGATCGAAGCGGACTTCTATGCGGGGCTGAGTTCCAAGACCGGTCAGACTCACTCGCTGTCAGGCGTAGCGCAGTTGCGTCTGCGTCAGGCATATATGACGATGGCATGGGATAGCCTGAAGATGAATGATAAGGATTACGCGCGCGTGGACCTTACTATCGGTCAAGCCTGGCACCCTATGGCAGCCGATCTGTGCGACGTCATCGCCCTGAACAGCGGTGCACCCTTCGGACCATTCAACCGCAGCCCGCAGGTGAAGCTGGATGCACGGCTGGGTAAATACGTGACGCTGACGGGTTCACTGCTCTGGCAGATGCAGTACTTGTCCACAGGACCGGATAACGTGCAGTCGGGAGAGTATATCGCGTACTCAAAGACGCCGGAAGCGTACTTGGGATTGAGTGTCCACACGAATGGATTCCTGATGCGTGCCGGAGCAGACGTACTGAGTATCAGCCCGCGACACCAAGGAACTGTTAATGGCGTAAAAGTCAACGTAAAAGACCGTATCACGACAGCATCCCCGTTTGTCTATCTCCAGTATAAGAAAGGCGATTTCTCGATCAAGGCAAAGAGTATCTTTGCCGAAGCCGGAGAACACATGAATATGAACGGCGGTTATGGCGTCAAGGCGGTGAATGCCGACGGCTCGTGGGAATATACGCCTATACGCCACAGCACAAGCTGGGTGAGCATCGTATATGGCGGAAAAGTAGGTGCACAGGAAGACAAACACCCGCAGAAGTTACAGGGAATCCTGTTCGGTGGATATATCCATAACTTCGGAACGAAAGACCCGCTTGTGGATGTCAATGCTGACGGCAAGATAGACAAGACGGAATACTTCACGGCACGCCCGAATAACATGCGGCAGATGTGGCGTCTGAGTCCGACGTTGTTATATACGGTCGGGAAGTTCCAGCTGGGCTTGGAGTACGAGATCACATCCGTACATTACGGCGATGCAAGCCAAGGCATCAACGCCCAAAACGGACTGGCAGAGAACGGGCTGCACTGGGTGACGAACCACCGCGTGCAACTGATGACGAAGTACAACTTTTAGGAGAATTATCGGATATCGATATACTTGTGCGTCTGCAGTGACAGGCGCCACTCAGGATGGCCGAGGATGTAACGAACTACATCCTCGGTATTCGTACAGGAGCAGGGTTGCAGGTAATGGTGCTTGGCGGGGAACGCAGCCCATCGCGGCAGATCGTTCACCGTATCCGGCGTGAAGACGACCTTCACCTCGTCGGCGTGCGTGAGCACCACATCCGCGCCGGCTTTCGGGGAGAGCGTTATCCAGTCTATCCCGTCGGGCAGCGGGTGCGTGCCGTTGGTCTCGATGGTGAGCGTCTGATGGTGGCGGTGCAGGGCTTTGGTCAGCGCCTCGTCCGCCTGCAACGACGGCTCACCGCCTGTGAGCACGATCAGCGTGTCCGGCGAGGTGCTGTAGGCAAACACCCGTTCGGCAATCGCATCGGCACTCATCGGCTCGGAGTGCGAGAAATCCGTATCGCAGAACGGGCAACGCAGATTACACCCCGCGAGGCGCACGAACACCGCCGTGCGCCCCGTGTGGTAACCCTCGCCTTGCAGCGAATAGAAGATCTCGTTGACGCGGTACATCACTGATTGCCGATTGCTGACAGCTGACAGCTAATCCTTCTCGTAGATAGCAATGTTCCCCTCGCTCTCCTGCGCACTGACCTTGTAGCAGTTCTCTACATGGTCGCAGATCCAGCGGGCTATGTTCTCCGCCGAGGGGTTGACATCCAGTACGTCGTTGATGTACTTGTGATCGAAGGTGTCTTTCACCACGCGCTTGATGTGCGTGAAGTCCGTCACCATACCGTCGGAATTGAGTTCCTTGGCTTTGCAATAGACGGTGATCACCCAGTTATGGCCGTGCAACTGCTCGCACTTGCTCTCATAACTCAGCTTCAAGTTATGCGCCGCCGAGATCGTCAGTGTTTTTTGGATGTAATACATCTGCTGATCGCTGCTTACTTCTTGAAGTAACGGTTGTACAAGCCTTGGAATCCTGCACCGTGGCGTGCTTCGTCGCGAGCCATCTCATGAACGGTGTCATGGATCGGGTCGAGGTTCAACTCTTTGGCACGTTTGGCGATCTTCAGCTTGTCCTCGCATGCACCGGCCTCAGCCATCATACGTTTCTCAAGGTTCGTCTTCGTATCCCAAACAAGCTCACCGAGGAGTTCGGCAAAACGTGAAGCGTGGTCTGCCTCCTCGAACGCGTAACGGCGGAACGCCTCAGCCACCTCAGGATAGCCCTCACGGTCAGCCTGACGAGCCATAGCCAGGTATTGTCCTACTTCGGTGCACTCGCCCATGAAGTGCGCACGCAGTCCGTCACGGATGATAGGATCCTGCTCGTCCTTAGCTACACCAAGTACGTGTTCGCAAGCCCAAACGAGACCTTTGCTCTCGTCGGCAACTTTCCACTCAACGATTTGTTTGCACTGCGGGCAACGCTCCGGTGCCTCTGTGCCCTCGTAAACATAACCACAGATCGGGCAAATGAATTTCTTGTTCATACGGTTGATATTTAATGGGTTAATAATAGTCTGTCTCGCCGCCCATATACGGACGACTGCTAATAGCTCTCCTCAGCTGACGGGAACGATGCATCTTTGACCGCCTTGACATAGTCGCCTACGGCTTGGTGTATCGGCTCGGCGAGGTGCGCGAACTGGCGGAGGAACTTCGGCTTGAAGCCTTCGTTCAGTCCGAGCATGTCATGCAGCACGAGCACCTGGCCGTCCGTACCTGCACCGGCACCGATGCCGATCGTCGGGCAACTGACGGCTTTCGTCACGCGCTCGGCAAGAGCCGCGGGGATCTTCTCCAGCACGATGCAGAAGCAACCGGCTGCATCCAGGAGCTTGGCGTCGGCGATGAGCTTCTCTGCCTCGGCTTCTTCCTTGGCGCGCAAGCCATAGCCGCCGAACTGGTTGACGCTCTGCGGCGTGAGTCCGAGGTGACCGCAGACCGGCACGCCGGCTACTACCATACGGCGTATGGCATCGGCTACCTCCCGACCGCCTTCCAGCTTCACGGCATCAGCACCGCTCTCCTTGATCATACGGATAGCATTGCGCACCGCCTCGTCATCGTTGACCTGATACGAACCGAAAGGCATATCTACTACAACCAGCGCGTGCTGAGCGGCGCGGACTACGCCCTTGGTGAGGAAGATCATCTCATCCACGGTGATAGGCAAGGTATATTGGTTGCCGCAGACGATGTTCGAGGCGCTGTCGCCAACGAGCAGTATCTCTACGCCCGACTCGTCCGCCAGACGCGCCAGCGTGTAGTCATACGAGGTGAGCATCGTTATCTTATCCACGCCTTTCATCCCCCGGATGCGCGTGGTGGTCATTCGTGTATTTTGTACGTGTACTGACATCAGTATATTTGTGATTTCTATCGATCGGCAGAGCCGTGGTGATTTATGATTTGTGATTGCTGTTCAAAAAGTGTACGCAAAGGTACGAAAAATAAACGACATTTGCAAAAAAAAACACTTTTTTTTTACCTTAAAGCAAAAAATAATTCAAAAATTTGCAAATATCAAATAATTTTCGTATTTTTGCAGGTTGATAGCTGTGATTGGCGTATGAAGTAGAAAAACTATTCCGATAATAAGCAACCGAAATATGAAAAATGAAAAACTTTTAAAGGTCTTACTCATCGTCTGTTTGGTATTAAGCATCTTCTCGACAATGATGAGTTTCTTGTTGATGCGACGCACCAAGATGCAGGACGATTTGCTGCAAGCTATGCAGGTGCTGGTGCACACGGACAAGTTATCGGAAGACATCATGATGGAGAGTGCCCTGCTGATTACAGAAGCCGATTCACTGAAAGCTCTGTCGCAGCAAGCCGATTCGCTGAAAGATGCCGCACAAGAGACCGGGCAGCACCAAGAAGCGCACAAACATCCTAAGAAAACTCACCATGCGGTCGAGGCCAATGAATCCGAACCGAGTCTGCACGATCAGCTAATAATGAGAATCGCAGGCGAGAATTATGTTGATCTGGGTCTGCCCAGCGGTACGCTGTGGAAAGCCGAGAACGAAGAGGGGTTGATGGACTATAAGACTGCCAAAAAGAAATTCAAGAAGCGTATACCTTCGATCTCGCAATGGGAAGAACTGAGCAAGTACTGCGCATGGTCGTGGATCGGAAACGGTTATGAGGTTATCGGTCCTAACGGCTCTATGATCTTCATCCCCGCAGCCGGCTACCGCAATGTAAGCGGGCAAGTGGGCAAGGTGGGCGTGTTCGGTAACTACTGGTCATCGACCATCAAGAATAAGGAAGAAGCCTGGCGTTTCGGTTTTGAGCCTGACAAGATCAGCATGGCAGCACACAGCCGCAGATACGGTCGCTCGATACGTCTGGTCTATACGCCTGTATTAGCCCCGCTCGAGAATATCAATTAAGAGTGCTATGGGCAAACTTAAAGCGGTGGTCAAGACTGACCACCGCTTTTGTTAAGTCGTTAAGCCGTTAAACTGTTATTGCGCTTGCAGGGCTTCGTGCATGGCGGCGGCAGCTTTGCGACCGTCAGACATGGCGAGGATAACTGTTGCACCGCCACGGACGATGTCGCCTCCGGCGTAGAGTATCGGCAGTGAGGAACGCATCGAGTCATCCACAACGATGGTACCCTTGCGCGATACTTCGAGGCCTGCCACGGACTTCGGGATGATCGGGTTCGGTGATACACCTACGGCAACAACCACCATATCAGCCGGTACGGTGATAGTCTTCCCTTCTACAGGCACGGGCGAGCGGCGTCCCGACTCATCGGGTTCGCCCAGCGTCATGACTTGCAGCGTAGCTTCCTTGACGCGGCCGTTCTCGTCAGCCTGGTAGCTGACAGGGGTATGCAGGGTCATGAACTCTATGCCTTCGGCTTTGGCGTGCTCGACCTCCTCATGACGCGCAGGCATCTCGTCCTCGCTACGGCGATAGACGATGATAGCGTGCTCTGCGCCGAGGCGTTTGGCGGTACGAACGGCATCCATGGCGGTGTTGCCGCCACCGATGACGAGCACGTTCTTGCCATACAGCACCGGCGTGTCGGTAGCAGCACTGGTAGCATCCATAAGGTTCACGCGCGTGAGGTACTCGTTGGACGACATCACGCCGTTGAGGTTCTCACCCGGGATTCCCATAAATCGCGGCAGACCGGCTCCTGAGGCAACGAAGATCGCCTTGTAGCCGTCAGCCTGCAGATCCTCGACGGTGACTGTCTTGCCGATGATCGTGTCGGTAACGAACTCTACGCCGAGTTGGCGCAGACCGTCAATCTCCTTGTCCACAATAGCGTTCGGCAGACGGTACTCGGGGATACCGTATTTCAACACGCCACCAATGGCGTGCAGGGCTTCGAAGACCGTAACCTTGTAGCCGTACTTTGCCATATCACCCGCGAAGGTGAGACCCGCAGGACCACTGCCGACAACCGCTACCTTAAGTGCGGTCTCTGATTTCTGATTTCTGATTTCTGATTTCTGATTGCTGTCAGCATGATCGGCGACAAAGCGCTCGAGGTAACCGATGGCGACAGGCTGGTGACCCATCTTCAAGTGGATACATTGCGCCTCACACTGTTTCTCCTGCGGGCAAACACGACCGCAGACCGCAGGCAGCGAACTGGAGGCGTGGATGATATCCGACGCGCGGTTGATATCACCGAGCTCGATCTGCTTGATGAACGCAGGGATATCAATGTTCACAGGGCAGCCCTTGACGCAGCCCGGGTTCTTGCACGAGAGGCAACGGTGGCTCTCGGTGAGTGCCTGCTCGGGCGTAAGACCGAGGTTCACCTCTTTGTGCAAACTCTTCACACGCTCTTCGGGAGCGAGTTCGGGCATCTTCACTCTTGGAATCGATGCACGCTCTTTCGGTGTTAACTGACTGCTGACTGCTGATTTCTGATACCTCTCGTACGCGGCGGCTTCCTCGGGTTTGTAGGAACGCAGACGCGAAAGCATCTCATCAAAGTCCACCTGGTGGGCATCGAACTCCGGACCATCGACGCAGACAAACTTCGTCTGACCGCCGACCGTCACGCGGCACGCACCGCACATACCAGTACCGTCAACCATGATGGTGTTCAGCGAGGCTTCGGTGGGGATATCGTACTTCTTGGTGGTCAGTGCGACGAACTTCATCATGATAGCCGGCCCGATGGTGATGCACTTATCGACCTTCTCGCGGGCTACGACCATCTCTATACCTTGCGTCACGAGACCTTGCGTGCCGGCTGAGCCGTCGTCGGTCATGATGATGACCTCGTCGGATGTGGCGGCGAGCTCGTCGTGGAGGATGATCAGATCCTTGTTACGCGCAGCGAGTACGGTGATAACACGGTTGCCGGCGCGCTTGAGTGCTTGGGCAATAGGTAACATCGGTGCAGCGCCTACGCCACCACATGCGCAGACCACCGTACCGTAGTTCTCGATACGGGTAGCCTGACCAAGCGGCCCCACGACATCGGCGAGGTAGTCGCCGGCATTCATGGCACAGAGTTTGGCACTGGAGACGCCTATACGTTGTACGACGAGGGTGATCGTGCCGGCTGCGGTGTCGGCATCGGCGATGGTGAGCGGCATGCGCTCGGATTGCTGATCCACGCGGACGATGACGAAGTGTCCGGCGCGGCGACTCTTGGCAATGAGCGGAGCTTCAACCACGAGCTCCGCTACATTGTCAGAGAAGAATCTTTTAGAGATGATCTTGTTCATTGCGTCTATTGGCAGCCAAATGTGGCTGCCGGTTATTTAGAAGTATTTCTGTTCGCTGCCCTCGATGGAGGTAAGCAGGTTGTTGGCGAGACGGCTGGCACCGAAGCGGAAGAGTTTGTTGTTCAGCCAGTCCTGACCGAGGATCTGTTTAACGAGGGTGTAATGAGCTACTGCCTCATCGGTGGTGGAAACGCCTCCGGCGGGTTTGTAGCCGACGATAGCACCGGTTTTCTCCTTCCACGCCTTGATAGCCTGGCACATGATAAACGTAGCTTCGGGGGTAGCATTGACAGCGATCTTGCCGGTAGATGTCTTGATGAAGTCAGCACCTGCAGCCATAGCGAGGATCGAAGCTTTCCAGATATTCTCGGCAGTCTTCAGAGCACCGGTCTCGAGGATCACCTTGAAGTGCGCGTTGCCTGCGGCAGCTTTCTGCTCGGCGATCTCGTCGAAGCACTCCTGATATTTGCCCTCGAGGAACTTGCCCTGCGAGAGAACCATGTCGCACTCGGTAGCACCTTCCTTAACAGCCATAGCCACCTCGGCAACCTTGATCTCGATGAAGGTCTGTGCAGCAGGGAATCCGCCTACTACAGAGGTGATACCTACGCCCGGGGCTTTGAGGTTAGCTTTTACAACAGGCACGAGTGCGGGATAAACGCAGATAGAGGCTACGTTGAAGTCCTTGAGTGCGGGATAGTGATCCGCGAAGTGGTTGACGCAGGCAGCCATCTTCTCTACGCGTGCGTAGGTGTCGTCACCCATGAGGGTGGTGAGGTCGATCTGATGCAGACACTGCTTCCAAACGGCTGCGTTGTTGTTCTCGGCAGCGTGCTTGGCGATGATGTCAGCGGTTTGAGCTTTTACTTGCTCGTCATTGAGCGCAAACGGATATTGCGCAAAGAGTTCTTCGAACTTGTTCATGGTGTGTGTTGTTTAAGAGGTTATATTTTGATCCGCCATGCATGGCGGATGACTTGTCAGAGTTTGGCGATGATGGTCTGGTTACCACGGACGTTGTCGCCCATCTCAACGAACATCTCGGTGTCAAGCGGGAGATAGAGATCCACGCGTGAGCCTAACTTGATAAATCCGAGGTGGGTATTGCGGTGGCACTCCTTGCCTGCCCGGGCGTAGGTGACGATGCGTCGTGCCATGGCTCCGGCAATCTGGCGCACGGCGATGACGGCTTTGGATTTGGTCTCGATGACCACGAGCGAGCGTTCGTTCTCCGTAGAGGACTTTGGCAGCCACGCGGCCTTGTGGTTGCCGGCCTGGTGCTCGCTGACGAGGATCGTTCCCTCGCAGGGATACCAGTTGGCGTGCACGTTGAACGGCGACATGAAGATGCTGACCTGCAGGCGCTGCTCGTGAAAATACTCGTTCTCCATCACGGGCTCGATGACTACAACCTTGCCGTCCGCCGGGGCAACGAGGTAATCGGGATCATCGATGGTGAAGATGCGCACGGGGTCGCGGAAGAAATACACGACGAACACCAACGCCACAGCGGATAACGCCAACAGCATGGCGAAGATCCAATGCGGCCAGTAGAAATATGCGGCAATGTTAATGATAAATACCACCAGTGCTACAACGAGGAGCATCTTTCGTCCCTCGCGGTGCAGTCCTGTACGTTTGCGTTGTTTGTTTGCCATAGGGCGTATTTGGTTTTTCTGGATTATCTGGATTAATGAGCCCACTGCTCGAAGGGCATCTGCGCCATCATGTCGGCAGCTTGGTCGATGCCTTCCTGTATCTTTTTGCCTGCCATCATGGCTATCATCATCGGCAACTCGGCTTTCAGGGTGAGTTTGATCCGGCTGTCACGGGGAGCAACCTGCTTGACCTGGATCCAGAAGTTTCCGTCCATCGGCAGGTTCTCGATGCCGAACTTGACGGTATCGTTCTCTATACGATCCACGATACGGATGATGATCTTCTGCCCGAGGCCATCGACCTTGAGGCGAACGTAGTCAGCGTCGGTCTCAAACTCCTGCACTTTGTCCTGCGGGATGAGGTCGCGCACCCGCTCGAGGTTACGCAGATCGGATATGACTGCGTATATAGCCGATGCGTCGGCTGCCACTTTGGCTATATGACTTTCGTAGGTATTCATTGGCGTTTGGATTCAAAATGTTCGATACGTTGCGAGGCGAGTCGGATCTGCTGCTCGAGGTTATCGATGTCGCGCATGAGCAATCCGAGGCGGTAGGTATGGTCGAGCGCCTGCTTCTCGTTGTCGGAGAGGTAATAGACGGACTTGCCGCTTTCGCCTATGGCGGTGACGCGGATCCGGTCGGCGAGGTGCGAGGATACGAAGTTCAGCACTTCGAGCGCCTGCTCGTCGTCGATGGTGAGAATCTCATGCCAGCCCTCAACCTCAAAGGCGTGGTTCTGACCGCGAAGTTCTATCTCCTGATCACCGGCTTGGAGTGCGATGGACGACTGCCTGATCTGCTTGGCGCCGTAGTAATAACTCTTGACGAGCGTCTTGCGGTCATCGGAGACATACGCCTGCAGGAAACAACGGTTGGTGTTCCAGCCCGTCTGGAGGTTGCGATAGACGTAGTGACCGTGATCCTCGTAGGAATCGTTCTTCTCAAAGCGGAATTGCTTGAGCAGCTTATCTGCCTCGGGGAGCAGTGGCTGGAGGAGCGAGTCGGCGTAGGCAAGCGTCTGCTGCGACTGCAGATAGACGATGGTGTCCTTAAGCACCTTCGCCTCACGCCGCTGTGCAACCTGCTTGGGGTAGAGGGTATGCACGCTGTCGATCTGCCGGAGGGCGGCTTCGTAGCGGCGCTGCTCAATCAGTTCGGCGGCATAATCGACATGCTGCTGTGCTGCACGCTCCTGCTTCTGCTTGGTGCAGGAGACACAACACAGCATAAGCACTGCGCCGAACAGGGATATATGTAATCTGATTTTACTCATTTCATTTACGCACGCGGAAATAATTCAGCTTACAAAGATACAAAAAATATTTCAAAATTCCTAATAACACGCAATTTATATGAAAAAATAAGGCTAAAAATATTATTTTTGCAAAAAAATCGCTAAAAATTTGCATATTTCAAATATTTTTTGTAACTTTGCAGCCGATTAAAAGTGTAGTGCGCTTTCCGCGGGCGTTATCCGTGTGCGAAGAAGCGTAGTAAGGCGCGACTAACAAACTAAAAAAATACAATAATTCACAAGGTATGAAAAAACAAATTCTTATGGTTGCAGTGATTGCTGCCGCAATCCTGACATCGTGTAAATCGGTTCCTAATCCCGAGCAAGTGAAAGTTAATCCGAGTCCGCTTGCAGTAGTTGGCGACAAGGTTGATGCTGACATCACGGGTACGTTCCCCGAGAAGAAGTTCGCCAAGAAAGGCGTATTGGTTGTTACTCCCGTACTGAAATGCGGTGACCAGGAGATCCTGGGTGAGCCTGCAACGTACGTAGGCGAGAAGGCCAAAGAGAACGGTACAGTAGTTAACTGCAAAGAGGGCGGCACTTACCGTCAGCACGCTACGTTCCCGTACAACAGCGCTATGGACAAGAACACGAAGTTGTTCCTGCGCTTTGAGGCTAAGGTAGGCAAGAAGGAAGTTGAACTTCCGGATATGTTGGTTGCCGAGGGTCTGAATACGACCGCAAAGCACGTTACCGCTAAGGACAACAAACCTCAGATCACCGCTGACAAGTTCCAGCGCGTTATCCAACAGATGCAGGAGGCTGACATTCTGTTCCTCATCCAGCAGGCTACTCTCCGCAACTCGGAGACCACCAGCCAGCAGATGAAAGACCTGCAGGAGGCTATCAAGGAGGCTAATGCCAACGAGCGCAAGGCTATCCACAGCCTGGAGGTTGCCGGTTACGCTTCGCCGGACGGCGCACAGGCTCTGAACGAGAAACTGGCTAAGAACCGTCAGGACGTAGCTCAGAAGTTCCTTGCTAAGGATCTGAAGAAGAACAAGATCGATCAGGCTATCGAGAGCAACATCACCGCTGAGGACTGGGAAGGCTTCAAGGCTGCCCTGGAGAACAGCAACATCCAAGACAAGGAGTTGGTTCTGCGCGTGCTGTCGATGTACAGCGATCCTGAGGAGCGCGAGACACAGATCAAGAACATTGCTGCTGCATACAAGAACATCGCTGACGAGATTCTGCCGGCACTCCGTCGCAGCCGTCTGATCCTGACCACCGACCTTATCGGCAAGTCGGATGACGAGATCCGCGAGTTGGCAAAGAACGATCCTGCTGCTCTGACCATCGAGGAGCTGCTCTACGCTGCTACGCTGACCAACGACCGCGCAGAGAAGATCGCTATCTACAAACGCTGCACCGAGCTCTTCCCGAGCGACTTCCGCGGTTTCAACAACCTCGGTATGGTCTATCTGCAGGAGGGCAACATTGCTGAGGCTCGTCGTTGCTTCCAGAGCGCTCTGCAGATTGAGCCGGCTAACGCTGACGTTAACTACAACGCAGGTGTAGCTGCTATGGCTGACGGTGACCTGAAGAAAGCTGAAGAGTATCTGGGCAAGGCCGGTGGCACACAGGCTAACCTCGCTGCTGCTATGGGTACCCTCTATACTTTGAAGGGTGACTACAAGAAAGCTCGCGGTGCTTATGGCCAGAGCGCAACGAACAACGCTGCCGTTCAGCAGATCCTCGCCGAGGACTACGCTGCTGCCAAGAAGACTCTGGATGCAGTTGCTGAGCCGAACGCAACGACCGCTTACCTGAAAGCCGTTGTAGGTGCACGCACCAACAACCGTGCCGACGTGCTGAGCAACCTGAAGAACGCTATTGCTCAGGACGCCAGCCTGAAGGCTAAGGCAGCCAACGACGTTGAGTTCGCGAAGTTCGCCGAGGATGCTGACTTCCTGGCTATCGTGAAGTAATGTCGGTACTGTTTCCGAAAGTAAACAAACCTCGAGAGTGGGACTATCGTCCTATCTACTACGATGAAGAGAAAGAGGCGCGCAAGCAAAAACTTGCGCGCCTTCAGGCTTTGCGCGAACAGAAAGAGCAAACAGCGGGCGAACGCAATGACGGTGAACGGGCGGAGCATGTGACGACGCTACACCGCGGTTCGTTTCGTGAGGCGCATGAAGCGCAGACTAAACTGCGTATCGACACGGAGCACAAGTCCAAACTGACGTTCTGGATCGTGCTGTTAGCACTACTGATCATCGTGTTCTATTGGCTGTTGTGAGATGGATGTAATACGGCTGTTACCGGATAGTGTCGCCAACCAGATTGCTGCGGGTGAGGTCATTCAGCGACCGGCATCCTGCCTGAAGGAGTTGGTGGAGAACTCGCTGGATGCGGGTGCTCATACCATCCGTGTGCTGGTTCGTGATGCCGGAAAGACATTGATCCAGGTGACAGATGACGGTAGCGGGATGTCGGCGACCGATGCGCGCATGGCATTTGAGCGTCACGCCACATCGAAGATACGCAGTGCCCAGGATCTGTTCAGCCTGCGCAGTATGGGATTCCGCGGCGAAGCCTTGCCGAGTATATGTGCGGTGGCGCAGGTGAAGATGACCACCCGCCGTGCAGACGACGAGATGGGCACCCTGCTGGAGATAGCCGGCTCGCAGGTGCAGAGGCAGGAGCCATGTCAGTGCGCAACAGGCACAAGCATACAGGTGCAGAACCTGTTCTTCAACGTGCCGGCACGCAGACGATTCTTGAAATCCGACCAGACCGAGCTGAAGAATCTCATCACTACGTTCCAGCATATAGTGCTGGTCTATCCGCAGGTGTCATTCACGTTTGCGGCGGACGATGAGATTGTGTACGACCTGCCGGCAGGCACGCACAAGCAGCGTATAGAGAACGTGTTCGGCAAGAGCAAGAGCAAGCTCTATACCTCCCAACTGCTGGAGATCGAGCAGCAGACCGAGCTGGTGAACATCCGCGGGTTTGTAGGCAAGCCCGAGGTGGCATCGAAGCAGGCGCAGCAGTTGTTCTTCGTCAACGGACGATACATGCGTCACCCCTATTTCCACAAAGCCGTGATGCAGGCGTATGCAGGCATGCTGCCGGCTGAACAGTTGCCTCCGTACTTCATCTATTTTGACATAGCGCCGGAGCAGATTGACGTCAATGTCCACCCGACCAAGACGGAGATCAAGTTCGCTGATGAGCAATCGATATTCCCGATTCTGGCGGCCACCGTCCGTGCGGCATTGGGCAAGTTCAATGTTGTCCCTTCGATTGACTTCCTGGGCGGTGACATTGAGATACCCGTATCCGATGAACGGATGCGCGCTAACGCCAAGGCGCCGGAACTGCATCTGACGGCAGGGTATAATCCGTTTGCACAGCAGAGGGAGAGCCACCACGTAGTACAGAACGAGCGTGTCACGCCGCACTGGCAGGAGTTATACGAGCCGCTCAAGCAGCCGCAGCAAGCCGAGTTACCGCACGAGCAGATGACAGAGGCACTCCGACCGCAAACCGTGGCGGGAGGATATATATGCTGCGCAACGGAGAACGGGCTGATGCTCGTTCATGCACGCCGCGCGCACGTAACCATCTTATATAACCAACTCATAGATCAGTTACATAGTCACCGCAGTGCGAGCCAGCAGTTGCTGTTTGCAGAGCAACTCACGGTGAGTGCCGACGAGCAGCCCGTGCTGGAGGCTTTGCTGCCGGACTTGCGGTCTATAGGGTTTGAACTGGAGCGAACATCCGCCAACGGGTACGATATAACCGCGTTGCCGTCGGTGTTAGGCAATCATAACGCCGAAACGGCGCTGCGCGCCATCATCGCCCGCGTGGCTGACGGACAGAATGATGTGCACGAGCAGATGCAGCAGCGCATAGCCTTGACGCTCGCGCAGAGTGCTGCCATCCCGCAGAGTAAGAGTCTGAATGAGACGGAGATGAGTGATATCCTCAGCAGGTTGTTTGCACTCCCCTCGCACCGCATCACACCCGACGGCAAGACTGTGGTCATTCTGCTTACAGCAGAGGATATTGCGCGGCGTTTTAGCGTGTGAATATAGCAAAAAAAAGTTAATTGCGCAGCAATTGCGCGTAATATAGGCAAATATTTGCTTTTTTAATAAAAAAGCCGTTACTTTGTATTCGCTTTGTGCGAAAACAGGATAAAATTAACCATTTAAACATACAAGATTATGTCTGAAATTGAATCGAAAGTTATTGACATCATTGTTGAGAAGTTAGGTGTCAGCAAGTCGCAAGTTACCATGGAGTCATCCTACACAGCCGATCTGAATGCAGACTCGCTGGACGTAGTAGAGCTCGTAATGGAGTTTGAGAAGGAGTTCAATATCACTATTCCTGACGACGCTACGCAGAAGATCAGCACCGTAGGTGACACCGTAGCTTACATCACTGAGGCACTGAACAAGTAATCCTCACAGCAACTATCCCATGGCATTAAAACGAGTCGTAATAACCGGTTTAGGAACGATCAATCCTTTAGGTAACGACGTAGCATCCACCTGGTCGGCACTGATGGCCGGCGAGAGCGGTGCTGCGCCTATTACCCAGTTTGATGCATCGTTATTCCGTTCGCAGTTTGCGTGCGAAGTGAAAAATTTCGACCCGAATGCCTGGTTTGACTTCAAGGAGCAACGCAAGCTCGATCGTTTCACGATGTTGGCTTACGTTGCAGCCCTTGAAGCGTACAAAGACGCCGCACTGCCTGAGGGCATCGATCCTACACGTGTTGGAGCGATTGTCGGTTCGGGAGTCGGCGGCCTGATTACTCTGGAGCAACAGATCACGGAGCATGCTTTAGGTAACGGTGTTCCGCATTATTCGCCGTTCCTCATCCCGAGTATCATTACGGATATGGCAGCCGGGTACATAGCTATCCGTTTGGGCTTGAAGGGGCCGAACTTCTGCACCACGGCAGCCTGCGCCTCATCGGCTGTTGCCTTTATGTCCGCGATGAACCATATCCGTCTGGCCAAAGCCGATGCCATCCTCGTAGGAGGTAGCGAGGCGGAGATCTGTCCGGTATCCATCGGCGGCTTCAATGCCCTGCGTGCCCTCTCGACGCGCAATGATGATCCGAAGACTGCATCGCGTCCGTTCTCGGCATCACGTGACGGGTTCGTGGCAGGTGAAGGCGCTGCATGCGTCATGCTGGAGGAATATGAGCACGCTGTGAAACGCGGTGCACATATCTACGCCGAGCTGGTAGGCTATGGCTCTACGGCTGACGCGTTCCACCTGACAGCCCCCGATCCGGAGGGAAACGGTGCGGCACGTGTGATGCTGGATGCCATCAAGGATGCAGGGATCAAGCCGGAGGACGTGGACTATATCAATACCCACGGCACATCGACGCCTATCGGCGACCTGGCAGAAGCCAAGGCTGTGATCAAGGCGTTCGGCGAGCATGCGTACGAACTGAATCTGTCGTCCACAAAGTCGATGACCGGTCACTTGTTAGGCGCATCGGGAGCACTGGAAGCCCTGATTACCACACTGGCGTTGTACCACCAAGTAGTACCGCCGACGATTAACCATGCTGAGGGCGATGATGATCCGAATATCGACCCGAGGCTGAACTTTACGTTCAACACGCCGCAAAAACGTACGTTGCGCTATGCGATAAGCAACGCATTCGGTTTTGGCGGACACAACGCCGCGCTTGCATTCCGCGCGTGGCAAGCATAAGATCAATACCATGTTAAACGCAATAAAAGGAGAATAATAGTACAAAGACTATTTATATACCCAAACGTTTAACAAAATTGAAAAGTCATGAATGTAGAATTGATTGGCGCTAACGCCGGAAAAATTTGGAATGCATTGCAGAATGGTGCTTTGTCAAGCAAAGCCTTGAAGAAAGCTACCAAGCTGAAAGACGCTGACCTGAACCTTGCATTAGGTTGGTTGGCACGCGAAGGCAAACTCGCCTTCAGCGAGGCTGAGGAAGAGACCATCATCGCTCTTGCCTAAGCAATACGATAGAGATACCCACCTTAACCAAGTGTGGGTATCTTTTTTATAGAAAACAAACTGTAACAATATCATATATCATGAAGAAGACTATACTCACTTTGCTTGCGTTAGTAGCAAGTATCAGTTTTGCGCTCGCAGAAGAGGTTTTTGATTTTACGTATTCGTTGCCGGCTGGTTGGACAGCCACGCTTGCTCCCGACAGGTTCGAAGGTGGCGACGATGGCCGTGGCGCACAATTCGCAAGCAGTAGCACACTGACACTGCCGGGGGCTATCAATGTGAAAGAGGTAACCGTCGTTTGCTCTACAAATACTGAGACGGACAATGAGAACAGCATCGAGGTGACTGTAGGCGGGCAGACGTTCGGCACCAAGAAACTGCCAAAAGCCAACGGGCAGACACTCGTCTTCACGTATACAGAGGCCAAGAGTGGTGACCTGAATATAATCATAACCAAGCCCGGCAAGAAGAAATCCGTGTGGATAAAGACTGTGCGAATAGACGGGACATTCGACAAAAGCATTCTTCCCGAAGAGGATCCGATGGAAGGTTTGGATAAGGATTATCAATATGAAGAGCCGACAACGGTCATCAGCGAAGATACTTTAGGCAGCAAGATTCCTTATGAGTTCATCTATAACAACGTGAAGGTCATTGCCACACGAGGCACAAAGACACAATATTATTTCGGTGCAAATGCCGATTCAAAACTATCGTTTGTCACCACACGCAAGATGAAAGCCATCGTGGTGGACGGTTTTGTGCGGAAAGCGTTCAGCGCTTCGGCTTCAAGCGGTACGTTAGCCTATATGAGCTCTGGTGCCGTTGATTTGGATGCGGATCAGATACTCGCTGTCACGGATATTGACAGCACCATTCTCACCATCCAATGCAACGCACAACTGCGGTGCTACAGGGTGTATGTATATTTTGAATCCAATCCGGAGATTGACATCCAACCGATTGAAGAGGAAGGATATTCCTACAACGATGAGACTGCTGAGGTGAGCACGATCGATATAACCTTTACGGACATCAAGGTGGACGATATGTCCGACGACCTGCCTTACGCCTGCACCTCGTTAGAGTTGAAGAACGAGGAGTACGAATTGGATTTATGGGTGTTCACCGCCACGGTGGAGGGAACGATCCTGCCTGTCGGCACCTATCCTATTCAGCAGCAGCCGGAGGGATCGCAGATAGCGAATACGATCATGGCATCACTTGGCGGTACGGAAGACTATGACCTGCCGTCGTATCTGATTACAGATCTTGACTACGATGAGGTGAATGATGTCTTGACATACAACAAGGTGTATTATCTGGTCAGCGGCTCGATGGAAGTCCTTGCTTTGGAAGGAGGCGTGTATATGAATATCCAAGCCACGACAGCCAAGGGCTCGACAATCAAAGCCAAGTATTTCAAGGGTGAAGGTGAGCCTATTGTAGAAGATGCGATAGACAATACAGTTACAACCATCAAGGCGGTCAAAATGCTCCGTGACGGGCAGCTGCTTATTCAACGCAACGGAGCGATCTACCACATTGATGGCCGACCGTTGTAGTCACGGCTTCGGAACAAGCACGCTGAGTCCCGCTTTGACAATGCGGATACGGATGTCCTGACCAATCTGAACAGGGTCGCCGTCAATATGAAATGCTGCTGCACACTCGCGCTGGAGAAGGATATCTCCGGCGCGTAGTGTTTGTATCATAGGGCTTCTGTCGATGTTTCCGGCAAACAGACGAACAGCCAACGGCAGAGAGCCCCATAGTGCGTTCGGTGACATGATTATGATATCCATCTTACCGTCTTGCAGGTTAGCTTTCGGTGCGATGATAGCCTCGTTCCCCCATTGGTTGGCGTTGGCAAACGTGATGAGGAAAGCTCGGTGCGTCTCATCCAATCCCTCGCCTGTGATATGATAACTGAGTGAGCGGTAGGTGAACACGAAGCGGATCACGGTGCGTATATACGTCATGAAACCGCGTCTTGTGTTGCCGGCAAACCGTTCTGCCACCGTTGCATCAAACCCTGTACCGCATGTGCAGACGAACAGACGATCGTTAGCCAAGCCGTAGTCTATGCGCATCGGCTCGCAATGGTTGAGTAGGTCGATGGCTTTGTTCACATCCATCGGTATATGCAGATGCCGGGCGAGCCCGTTACCGCTGCCCATAGGCAGGATAGCCATTGCGGTTTGCGTATCACGCAGGCCACAGGCGATCTCATTCACCGTACCGTCACCGCCTACTGCCACCACGGCATCAAAACCTTGCGTAGCATACTGCTGTGCCAACAGGGTAGCATGACCGGCGTATTCGGTTTGCGCGATGCTTACACTCCATTGCGTGCTATCCAAGATTTGACTCAGACGTTCCGGCAACGTGCGTTTGATATCCTGTTGCTTCTTGGCTCCGGAGACAGGATTGATGATAAATGCTATCTTTTTCATTCGGTAATCAGTCATTATTCCAAAACGACATGTTGTTTGCCATGCAGTATTCTGATAGTGCGCGCTCCGTATGATCGGACAGATAAGGAGCATAGACGTAATCCCGGTTGGCGTAGCGGAAGAACACATAACGGCTGTTTGTTGTGTGCGTTGTGATCTCTCCGCCATGATTGTAATACAGCGTCTTGCCCCGAATGGCAAGAGCGTGGCTGCTGAGGTTTTGGCGGGTGTCGTAGATATGCAGCACGCAGAATAGTGCTACCGCTGCAGCCGCCGGAGCGAGCCACGCGAGGTGTTGCTGCCTGATGCGCAGGTAGCAGAATACGACTGCCGCCACCAGGCAAACCACCATCCATGGCGTGACAGACAGTTGCAAGGTGGCGTTTGGCAAGTGCTCGATCCACCTCACGAAATCGCAGAGCCATGTGCTCACGTATTGCAGCGCAATAGCCAACCATGTACCGACAGCGGTGTGTGCCAGCAGAAGCGTGAGAGCACCTATGATAACCAATATATACGCTGCCGGAATAATCACAAGATTGGTTAGCAGGAAATAGCGAGACACCTGACCAAAGTAGTATAATGTAACCGGCAAGGTGCCGATGGTCGCTGCAACGGATACGGCCATGAGATCGCGCAGGAAACGAAGACTCCGGTTGTATGGTTTCCATATGGTGTTCATGTACGGCACGAAGAGCAATATACCCATCACGGCGGCAAATGACAATTGGAAACTCACGTTGAACAGACTTAACGGCTCTATCCATAAGCATATACATGCCGCAGCTGCCAGTGTGTTAATGGATATACTTTGTCGGCGAAACATCCAACCTATCTGTACAATTGTAAGCATAATCACCGCACGCATCACTGAGGGTGACAAACCTGTCACAAACGCGTACACCCACATCGTCAGGATGATAACCAGTGAGAGCACAACTCGCCGTGTGCGTTGCTCATATAGCGGGCGATAATACCCGAAGCAGGTCAGTAGCGAGACCAAAACCAGATAGATGATCCCCGTGTGCAGCCCGCTGACAGCCAGGATATGTGCTGCGCCGGCGGCTGCGAATGAACGGCGCAATTCGGAGTCCAAAGCGTCGCGTTCGCCTACGATGATTGCCGATACGAAAGCCAACGGCTGGCCATGCAGTTCCGCATCGGCATAGCGTTGCGCCAGACGCTGTTGGACGGATGCGGCGGACGCACGGAGTGTGCGGACGGGCGAATGACCGATAACCTGCCAGTGCTGAGGCTGGACGTAACCTATGCCGACCTTGTGTTGCAGGCGGAGATAATTGCCGTAATCGAAGTCACCTTTGAATAGCGCGTGCGGGCGTGTGATACGCGTGCGCACGAGCAATATATCTCCTATAGCAGGTGTAGCCTGCGTAGTATCAATATGAAGATAGAGTAACGCCTGCTGCGAATATTCCGGCAGAGAGACGGACAGCAGCCAGCCTTTCGGTTTGCGAATAGGAGGTTCTTGTACATGCGCACGGAAAGTACGTAATGAGTCAAGGTAGTCTGCCTCGGTGTCAGCGCGGAGGTTATAGGGGAAATGCAGGTAGTACGCACAACATATTAGAAGTGCGGTAATGAGGAATACAAAAACGAAAGGGTAACGCCGTAGCATTAGCGGGTTAGCGAGTTAGCGTTTCATGATGCGGACAGCTTCTTCGGGATCGGGTGCACCGAACACAGCTGTACCGGCCACCAACACATCAGCGCCGGCGGCGAACAGTTCATGCGCATTCTGTGTGCCTACTCCGCCATCAATCTCAATGAGAGTTTGGAGCCCGCGGCGGTCGATCTCCTGACGGATAAAACGGATCTTATCCATCGTTTCGGGGATGAACTTCTGTCCGCCGAAGCCCGCAAAGACGGACATGAGCAGAATCATATCGACCTTATCCAGATACGGCACCAGGCGCTTGACATCAATGTCCGGATTGATAGTCAGGCAGGTGCGTACACCTTTGGCTTTGATCAGGTCAAGAATCGGCAGAGGATCATCGACAGCCTCCAGATGAAAACCGACACTCCATGCTCCCGCGTCGCAGAAACGCTCAACGTACTTCTCCGGATGCACAATCATCAGATGCACGTCCAGCGGCTTGGTGCAATACTTGCGCATCGGAACCATCAGCGGGAATCCGAAAGATATGTTCGGCACAAACACGCCATCCATGACATCAACATGCAGCCAATCGGCATCGGAGCGGTTGATCATCTCAAGGTCGCTGCGCAGGTCAGCGAAGTTGGCAGACAAAACAGAGGGGGCAATCAATTTCATAGGATTTCTGATTATCGTTTGTAGAGTGTTACGCTATCGATGCATACGCCATCAAGCTGGCAGGAGTGGATGCTGAGTTCGTGACGCGTGATGCGCAGGGTCTCATAGTACGGTCCTCCGGCTACGATAGTATCCATATGGCTGCGTGACTTAGGTGTACGCGCATGCGTGGTGGAGCTGACTCCGATCCATACGGGTGTATGCTCCGAATGCTCGTCTTGGAACGCATTACCACGGCGTGCGTAGGTGTGGTCGTGACCGGAGAAGATCACATCCGCCCCGCTCAGCGCATACGCCAGCGATGCCCACACCTTGGGGTTGGCGCGACCCTTGCGTGACGCAAACACAGGTCGGTGCATCATCACTACCACCCAGGGCTGCCACGCCGAACGGATAGTGTTCTTCGTCCACGCGTTGAGACGTGTGTGGTCGGAGATGAGTTGCGGATCTTCGGTGTCAATGGCTATGAACCGCATGTCGCGGAAGTCAACGTAGTATGTTGAGCCTTTGTCGTACGCAGGTCCGTTCTTCGGCATCGGGAATGACTCATACCACGAGTCTGGAAGCCGGCGGTGCACACCTTTGGTGTACTCATGGTTACCCGGGCATGCCATTATCGGCAGCGAGTCGAATGGCGTTCCGCCCAGTTGGTGCTTGAGCAGTTGCTTGTAGTAGAACTGTTCTCTGTCCACGAAGTCACCGAGCTGGGCGTAGCACTGCATGTCCGGACATTGCTCCGCTATACGCAGATAGTCGGATTGTTCAAGCGTGTTATGCACGTCACCTAACACTACCAAATGCAGCGTGTCTGCGTATTGGCAAGCATACGTGGTATCTCGGTTGAATGTGATGAAACGCGTACTGATCGTATCTTCCCCCGTCCATTCGGGCTCCGGAGGCATACTGAACCATGCATCCCAACGGAGAGCACATAATACTGTGCTCCCCGTTAGGATAATCACGGCTGCTATCAGCCATAGGATGGTTCCGCGTTTCATACGTGCAGCGCGTCGTTAGAAGGGCAGATCGTCTGTCGATTCGCCCGAAGGAGTAGGATCAAAGGTCTCCACGTTCGCTGCGGCAGCGGGTTGCGGCATCGGCTGGGCTGCAGGTGCAGCAACTTCTTGCGGTGCTGCGGCTTGTGCAGTGGCATCTACGACGCCCTGCTGCACTTTCCATGCGCGGATGGACGTGTACCAACGACCGCTGAACTCACGGCTTTCGATATCGAACGATATGGTTACGATATCGTCAATCTCGCAGGGGTTGTCCTTGATACGCTGTTCGCCGAAGATCTCAAAGTGCACCTTGCGCGGGAACTGCTCCTGTGTCTCAAGCACATACGCTTGTACCTGCCATGGCTTGCCTGTGGTCTTCGACTCTCCAGACTGAAGCGGAAGCTTCTGTATAATCTTACCTGAAATATCCATGACTTATTCTCCTTTGATTGCTGCTACACCCGGAAGTACCTTGCCCTCGATTGCCTCGAGCAGTGCACCGCCACCGGTGGAGATATACGATACCTTGTCAGCCAGACCGAACTTGTTAACGCAAGCTACGCTGTCGCCGCCACCGATGAGCGAGAATGCACCCTCGGCTGTAGCCTCAGCGATCGCCTCGCCGATAGCACGGCTGCCGCCGCAGAAGTTGTCGAACTCAAATACGCCCGCAGGACCGTTCCACAGGATCGTCTTGCAACCCTTGATGGCGGCAGCGAACTTCTTCTGGGCCTCCGGACCGGCATCCAGACCTTCCCAACCCTCGGGGATGGCCTCTGACGGGAATATCTTCTGGTTCGCATCGTTGCTGAAGCTGTCTGCGCAGATGGCATCCGGAGCGAGTACAAGCTCTACGCCGTTCTTCTTGGCGAGTTCCTCTACGCCGAGGGCTACATCCAGCTTGTCGAGCTCAACGATCGAGCCGCCGATCTCACCGCCGTGTGCCTTGGCAAAGGTGTACGTCATACCGCCGCAGAGGATGAGCTTATCTACCTTACCCAGCAGGTTCTCTATGATACCGATCTTCGAGCTTACCTTCGAACCGCCCATGATGGCGATGAACGGACGCTTGATGTCCGACAGAACGTTATCCACTGCCTTCACCTCTTTCTCCATCAGGTAACCGAGCATCTTGTTGTCTGCATCGAAGTAGTCGGCGATGACTGCTGTCGAAGCATGCTTGCGGTGAGCGGTACCGAAGGCGTCCATCACGTAGCAGTCTGCGTACGATGCCAGCGTCTTGGCGAAGTCTTTCTGACGACTTTTCATCTCTTTCTTGGCTGCCTCGTAGGCTGGATCCTCTTTCTCTATACCTACAGGCTTGCCTTCCTCTTCGGGGTAGAAACGCAGGTTCTCAAGCAGCAGCACCTCGCCTGCCTTCAGAGCAGCAGCGTCGGCTTGTGCTTTGGCGCAGTCAGGTGCGAACTTAACTTCTGCTACGCCGAGAGCCTTGGCTACGGCATCCTTGATCTGACCGAGACTATATTTGGCAGCCACCTTGCCTTTGGGCTTGCCCATGTGGCTCATGATAATCAGTGCACCGCCCTCGTCCAGGATGTGCTTCAGGGTAGGCACGGCACCGCGGATACGGGTGTCGTCTGTGATCTTACCATTCTCGTCCAGTGGTACATTGAAGTCCACGCGTACAATCGCCTTCTTGCCGGCGAATTTGTAATTGTCAATTGTCATCATAATCGTATAATTTTTTGTTAATATGTCCGTTATAAATACTATTTTGAGGTGTTGACTCAACTCTTCCCGCAAAACCACGCAAAGTTACAAAAAAAATCCCACAAATGCAAATTTTTGCGGGACTTTTTTACAAATTTATTACTTTTGTATTTTGCTTGTTGTCAGTTTGTGTCCAGACCTTGGATGACAGCCTCTCGGAGTTGTTCGATAGCAGTAGGCACATCTTCCTCGGCAAGCGTGGATATATCTATCGGCTTGCCAACGTGCATATGCACTGGATGCCAGTTGGCGTGGAACTCATGACGATTCATCACCTCGTAGCAACCTGAGAGTGAGATGGGCACAATCGGCAACTTCAGGTCTAAAGCAATCTGTAACGCGCCGCGTTTGAATCGTCCAGTCTGCCCGTTTTCGGAGCGTGTGCCCTCGGGGAAGATCACCGTGCATACGCCATCATGCAGCACACGTTCCGCTTCCTTGAGCGATTGTACGGCGGCTGCAGTGTTGCCTCGTTTGACAAATATATGTCCGGCGGCTTTGCAGCCGGAGCCTATGAAAGGCACCTTGCGCAGTTCGGCTTTCATCAGCCACTTGAAGATCACCGGCAACCAACCGTAGATAAGGAACACGTCAGCCATGGACTGATGGTTAGCCACAAAAACATAGGATGTATGGCTGTCAATGTTCTCCAGACCGGTGACACGCACGGGCAGGAACAGCAGGTAGAAGAACGACCGTGACCAAAATGCTTGGATAGCGTGCAGCCACCAGCTGTTACGCCAGTGCTGGAAGATGATCGTTGTGACTGCCGTGAAGATAGTGATCAGCGCAAAGATCGGCAGAGCTATCAGGTATTGGTATATGCGATATAAGTACTTCATATATTCGTATTACACGTTCGTGTATTTCTTAGCCCTAACAGGCACGATTTATATATTCGTATATTTCATCATGAATCCGCGGTAGAGAGCGCAGATACGTCGTATCTCATCCCAGTTCTCATCCGAAAGTTTCGTTCCGATGACTTCCACCACCCGGCCGGCAGCGATTGTACCGATCTCGCCGCACTTGTGGATATCAAAGCCATCGGCCAGTGCGTGGAGGAATCCCCCGGCATAAAGGTCACCGGCGCCTGTCGAGTCGGTGCATGCAGTAGTGATAGCACCTATATGGTAACGTTGTTCACCCTGTTGTACATACGATCCGCGCTTGCCGACCTTGACTACGGCTATATCCACTTCGCCGGCCATCTTTGCCACAGACTCCTCGGGGTTAAGGTGGGTATAAGCGAAACTCTCATCCTCGTTGGCGAAGACGATATCGACATATTGACGAATCAGTTCCTTGAGGAAACAATGGTTTTCGTTGATGACATTATACGATGCAAGATCAAGGCTGACCATACAGCCGCTCTCCTTAGCCAGACGGATAGCTTTCTCTATCAGCGCGTGGTTCTGCACCATATAACCTTCAATATGAAATATATCATAGCCGACGAATGCTTCCTTGGTGATATCATCCGCAGTCATCTCTGCCGATGCGCCGAGGTACGTAGCAAAGGTCCGTTCGCCATCGGGCGTGATGAGCACGATGGAGCATCCTGACATCAGTTGCGGGTGCGTGAGCAGCAGCGGTTTGACACCGTTCTTGACAAGGTCGTCACGATAGAACTCGCCGACTTCGTCTGCACCGATCTTGCCGATGAATGCCGCCTTGCCTCCCAAGGCCGCGATGGTGGATATGGTGTTTGCCGCTGAGCCGCCTGCCACCATGTGTTTGCGCACCGAAGCAAAACGCAACTGAATCATGCGTGCCTGCTCCATTGAGATCAGATTCATACTTCCCTTGGGCAAGTTGAGTTCACGCAAATCATCTTCAGAGACCTGCATCAACATGTCTGTAAGGGCGTTTCCTAAACCTAAAATGCGTTTCATATATTACAAATTGTTGTGGTTTTTATAATTTATTGCACTTTTTGTGCTAAAAATTTGCATATTTCAAAAAAATGTTGTATCTTTGCAGCCGCTTTAAGCAAAAAGCTTCCTTAGCTCAGTCGGTTAGAGCATCTGACTGTTAATCAGGGGGTCCTAGGTTCAAGTCCTAGAGGGAGCGCGGAGCAGGCTAC
>CACZRD010000097.1 GCA_902783545.1 uncultured Bacteroidales bacterium | reverse complement strand
GGCTCGTTCGATCTCGCAGGCAATCTTCTCGGAGAACGCCCTGGCTCTGCCGCAACTGTGGTTGTTCATCGTTGCTCCGCTGGTAGGCGCAGCATTGGCAGGCTTGTGCTACAAGTGCATCGCTTGCGACGGCAAGAAGTGCTAATCGGCTCCTGTACGTATGATACGCGTAGCGATAGTAGGTTACAGCCGCTGCAGCTCAAGAAAAAGCCAACGCTCGGAGTGAAGTCCGAGCGTTGGCTTTGTTTGAGGGGTTGATGTCGGTTATGTCTTGGCTGCGATAGTCTTCTTACAGCGCAGCGTTTTTACTTCTCAAAAATATACTCATATACCTTGACCGAGTATAGTTTGCCGTTGGGTAAGTAATTGTACTGTTTGGCTTTGGTGCCATTGGCGTTCCACTCGTATTTGCGGATGCGTACGGGTCTGTTGCGGTCGTTGTACTCAACCTCTTCAACTACTTTGCCTGTGATGTCGTCGTACGTTGACGTGACGCGCCATTTCTGCCCGTAGGTTGCATACTCTATCTCTTCGATGCACCGTCCCTGTTCGTCATATACTTTGATGCGGTCGAGCCAGCGGGTATTGGTCTTGCTATCAGTGTTCCATTCTTTGACAGTCAGGTTCTTGCGCTTCTCGCGTTTGGCGAGTTGCTCCGGAGTGAGCAGGCTCTGAGCTGCCATAGGAGCTAAGAGCAAAGAGATAAGAGCTAAGAGGGATATGAAGCGTTTCATAAATTTACCATTTAATCATTTACCATTTACCATTTATTGGGTCATTGGGTTATTTAGCCATTTCTCGGGGCGTTGGGTTACCATCCGCCGGGACCGCCACCGCCGGGACCACCACCAGGACCACCGGGGTTGCCGCCTCCACCGGGACCACCGCCGGAGTTGCCGCCGCTGTAGGTGGATAGGGTGACAGACGAGCCTCCGCTGACGCTCGGGGCAGAGAGGGCGTAGCTGCTCAGAATAGTCGAGCCGCCGCTGGTTGTCACACCGGATTTGAGACTTGCTGTGCCACTGGTGGATACGACGAAGGTCGATGCACTGAGGCTGCTCGGGGTCTTGAAGACGAACGCCATATCGCTGCCGCTATACAGGGCGTACCACGTGTTCTTGCTGACCGATGAAGCGGAGTAGCATGTCTGCGAGAGGCTGGCGCCGGATTCGAGACCGCCGATAGCCACTATCGTTCCGCCTTGGACGTAGAGTTGTTTGCGCTCCTCGGTATTGGCGTCAATAGCCACCTCGGGGCTGCGTGCTCCGATAGCATAGACTATGCCGCCCTGAATATAGCAGTTGCCGTTGGCATCTATACCGTCGTTGCCGGTGGAGTAGGCCATGACAACGCCACCGGAGATCGTCAGATCATCGCCGGAGTTGATGGCGTCGTCAGAAGCCTGCACAAAGATCTCACCGCCGGAGATGACCAATACACTATCACTCTCGACACCTTCCGATCCGGCGTTGATGACGAATGTGCCGCCCTCGAAATAGATGCCGTCGTTGGCTTCGATGCCTTTGTTGACGGCCGTGATGGTAAGTAAGCCTGTACTCTCAGAAAAACGGATATAATCGTCGCTGCAGAGTCCGTTCTTGTAGTTGGCTTTAATGTTCAGGCTTCCGCCTCCGGATAGGATGACCTGTCCTTCGCTAAAGAACGTGCCTTTGCGGTCTTCGGATGACGAAGCGTATGAACTGCCATCGGTCAGGCTGCTTGTGCCTTGGAGCAAGACAAAACAAGATTTCTTGCACTGATTATTGATCGCAGGACCATCGGAGCAGGTGAGCGTCAGACTATTGAGGATGAGTTGATGACGATTGGTGCCATAGATGGTCAACTGTCCTTGCCCGCTTCCGCTAAGCAGGTAGGAGATATCTTTTACCGTTGAGTTCACCGTCACATATCCGTTGGAACTTGTCACGTCCACTCCTTCGACCGCTCCGGTGACTACAGCATTCGCTCCGTTCCACACGATAGCGATAGTGTCCGTCGTTGTGATCGTGGTGTCGCCCGGAGCCTCCGTATCGGTTGTAGATGTGCTGTCCGGTGTGTTCTTTTCGCTGCAGGCAATCATCCCGATTGCCAAAAGCACGATAAGCCAAAGTTTTCTCAAAATCGTTACCAATCCAAGTTATATTGAACACCTATAGCGTGTTGAAATACTGTTTGTTCATCAAGCCTCAGGTTCAGAGCTTTGCCCTTGGTATAATACGCCCGATTCACATTGATGTCGCGGTCATAGCCGTACGTAAAACGGTAGTAGAAGTTCAAGCTGCTAAGCCTTGTGAGTCTCCATTTGACACCAGCTTGCAGACGCACGTTTGTGATGAACTGCTGTCCATTGTTCTGTTGGAACTCTGGTGCGTTGAGCGTATTCTCCAATTCCGTCCATATATACGGCTTAACAGGTTTGCCTGGTACGTAGATATCAGCTCCTAAACGGCTGCGAAGCGACCATGCGTATGCGCTTTTCTCATCCGTGTTCACACTATCCGTACGCATATCCAGTAAGAATCGTTCGCGCAGGTATAACTTGGCATACTGCATTTTGTACGCACCCGTCACGCCAAAGAACACGCGATGACGTATGAACTCATCGGGCATGCTCCAGTCTTTGCGACCTAATAGGCGGAGCGTATATCCGGCGTCCAACTTGATGTACTCTATCGGTGTATATGCCAGCGAAAGGGTAGTGTACGACTTGTTGAACGCAGCTCCGTATGCGGTATCAATCACCGCGTCTTTGGATGTGTAACCAACCACATTGTCCATGAGATCAAAGCGCAGCTCTTCGCCTACGCTCAAGCTTACGCCGCATTTCCAATGCTTGGTGAACTCCGCACCGACGCGTGTCTGAACACGTTGCTCTGTTGTCGCACCTGTCGAGTTGTAATCCGTAGCAAAAGCCGATATGGAGCACAACATGCAGAGTGCAGAGCATAGACTTATGATGAATGAGCGTCTCATTTGAATTTCGTTATTTGGTCAATACTGTTGGTTGTCTTGCCGTTCTCCAAAGGGTAGGTCATCTTGATGTAGGCTACATCGCGGAGGAAGTCGATATGTCCGATCTCGATGTCGAGTACTTTGAGGCCTGTGCGCTTCTCGAGGTCGGCGATGAGGGCGGCGCGGTTCTCGGGCTTGATGTTCTCGATCTTCTCGTAGAGGATGATCTTTGTGGAGATACGTTTGCGACCGTTCCACAACTCAAATCCCCATGCCAGAGCCAGCATCAGTATATTGGCAAACAGGAGCAAATACCATGCCAGACCGTCGGCTTTGAGACTCAGCGAGTTGATGACCGAGATAGCGATGATGAGGAACATATAGTTCATCTCACGGATAGGCACGGTCTCGGTGCGGTAGCGAATCATGCCGAAGATGGCGAACAGGCCAAGCACAAAGCCCGTCTGAATGTCAAGGATCTGCATCAGCCACAGCAAGAGGAACATGCCGCTGGAGAAGAGCATGAACTGCACATAGTAATCGCGGCGACGGCTGTAGCGGTAGTAGATGCAATAGATGAGCACCCACGATACCAGCAGGTTGAACAGGAACATCAACGGCATGGTGATGAGGTCAGTGCTCACATGCAGAAAGTCTGCAATCGAGTGCATGAGGTAGGAGATACTGTCGCTGGTACCGAAACGTGCAGCGATGTCGGGATCGTTCTCAAGGAACTCCAATGTCGGGTTGGCTAAATCAACTTGGGTCATAATATTTACCATTTAGTCATTTACCATTTGGTCATTTATTGAGCCATTTAGCAATTTGGTTATTTTTCTTATCTTTGATTTGAAGCGGTTCTTTTTGATGTCGGGTGTAGTGAGGGCTGTGCCGATGCAGTACTTGCTGATCTTGAGCGGATGGACGCGTAGGTCGAGCATGATATGTGTCATCCCGGACGGCACGTTTCCGTCGCGCTTGAGCTCGATGATGACAAGGTCGCTGAAGGTCTTCTGCTCGCCGCTGACGACGTTGTCCCATATGAGATCCATGTCGATGGTCAGCCGTTCGGTTTTGGCTTTGTTCACCAGCGTGATGCGGTGGAACTTCGTCCACAGGTGCGGCGTTATATCTGACCACTCGTACCGGCTCTTGGAGTCAATGAAACTCGCTACGGTCACCGCTTCGTCCTCTTTGCGCTTGTGCTTGAGCACGCTTGGCGTGTCGGCAGTGATGTCAAAGCCCGGCACGATTATTCGTTTCTTGCTTGTGCGGCCTTTGTTGTTCTTGCGCTTGATCTCGAGGAAGGTCAGATCACTGTCCACATACTGCCGCACGCGTATCTTCTGGCGTACGAGTTGGCGGTCGTGGTGACGAACATACATATCCAGCGAGTCGGTATCGTAGTACATTGTGTCGTAGGTGGCGATGCGTTTGCCGTCAATCTCTTGCACGAAGTAGTCGGCTTGGGCTGCCTCCAAGATATGCGGCAGAACCGCTATCGGCACCGCGTATTTGGTGTCGATACGGTTCATGAGTTTCACGCCTTCCATCTGCGCCAGACTGATCGGCTCGAAAGACTGTAGTATGTTGGCTATTCCGTTCACATATCACTGTCACAACGTATATCGAAGTGCCATGGCTAATTTCCAGTCAAAGAAATGGACGTGCGGGTTTTTCTCATCCCTGAAGGCAAATCCATAGCCCGGACGGAAATCGAACGCCAGCACCCAAGGAGAATTGCCAAAACCGTAGCTGAATCCCGCCAAGGCGTTTGCACCGGCTTTGCCGAAGATGGCATTCGGGTTGGTGTTCTTGATGTCGTTCACCATACCGATGTTTACTCCGCCGCCGAGATAGAGCTTAAACGATGCCGGCATATCCATATGATACACCAGGTTCGGGTTCAGCGTCACGTCATATTGGCTGTTCGTGCCGCTGAGCACCTTCGTACCATTGAAGTAAGCGCCATAAGGGGCAAGGGTCAAACCGACTGCCAGATCCGTCTGGATAGCTACATTGGACGAGAACCAGCGTTTGTAACTCAGACCGTTCAATCCGCCGGCTACTACACCGATCTCGCGTTGTTGCGCGCTGATACTTACTGCCGCCAGCATGGCGACGCATAATGTGATAAACTTTTTCATATGTCGTAAATTCTTATTATAGACGATTTCTGTGCCGGAGGTTACATCATCAGCATCAAGACCGGCAGGGGCAGCATGCCGTCGAAGGAAAAGAGGATATCGCTGCTATATGTGGATTTGCCGCGATAGATGTGCCCTTTGCTTACGGTATAAAGGATGTCGCTGCTGTAGGTCGATCGGCCGCGATAGATATACGTTCCGTCGAAGGTGTACAGGATATCGCTGCTATAGGTCGAACGACCGCGGTAGATATGCTCGCCGTCCCATGTATAGAGTATATCGCTGCTGTAGGTACTGCGACCGTTGTAGATATACTTTCCGTCCCATGTATAGAGTACATCGCTGCTGTAGGTCGAACGGCCTTTGTATATAGCTTTCCCGTCAAACGTATAGATCACATCGCTGCTGTACGACGAGTTGCCTTTGTAGAATTGCACTTGTGCCATAGCTGTCACACTTAAAAAGGTTAATATTATGAGTAGTAGTCGTTTCAATGAGGTGTTGTGTTTCGTTAATTAAGCCATCCTAACATAGTACAACAAATTTTGTGCCGTTAATCATTATGCTGGCAAATTGGCCGATACTTCAAGCCAATATGTGCAGCGAGGAGACACGACCGTACTGATCCAGAGTAAGACCATCGATTCCTACGATGCATCGAAACGGTTGTAACCTCAGGAAAATAATAGCGGGCGTACACATACGCGCGCTATTATTGTAATGTCACCTGTTGTCGTCGTTGTCATCGCTTTTCGGGTTCATTGTAAGACGTCCTTCGCTTCGCTTTTTGGCTTCTTTGGCAGATTGGGTGTTCGCATCTTGTCTGTTTGGATTGTTTGCAAAAGGTTCTTTTCTGTTTTATCGATTCTGTCTGAGTTTTATGAAGAGGTGGTCAAAATTTATCGATTAAGCAAATGTTTTTGTCAATTAATGAGTAGAAAACATGCATTTTTTGAATATTAAGACAGAAAAATGCATGTTTGTTGTAAGATTTTGGCTGTTCAATCGTATTACATATAGAAAGCCAGGCAAAGAGGGGAGCAATGGCATGAGATTTGAGGGAGAATAATTGACGGAAACAAAAATGATACAAGAAAAGTTTTAACACCTATGGGGCACGAGCAGTTTACGCAAATATATTTACCGTTTAGCGGAAAGATGTATGCGCTTGCATACAACTTGCTCCGTAACCGTGACGAGGC
>CACZRD010000096.1 GCA_902783545.1 uncultured Bacteroidales bacterium | reverse complement strand
GGTGTACATTTCAGCCAGATGCGTATATGCCACATGCACGCAGGAGCCGGAGAGATTCGTTTCGGTATCTATGCCTGTTCGCCGGAGAACTCGTCCTTCACGGCTCTTTTCTCTGACATGAAGATAACCGCCTGTGCATGGCATGCCCATGACGGTCAGCAACCGGATTAACCATGCTACGCTACGAGATGCATAGTTGCGAGCAGATGATAGAAATTGTATTGTAATATGAGAAAACTATGTTTTGTGATTGCAGCTATCTTATGTGCAAGTGCCATAAGAGCTGATCTGAAAGAGGATTTCAATTCTCTCACTTCCGGTTCGTGGACAACAGAAACGGCTGTTGAATTGCCTTCCGGCACATGGACTTTCGGCGGCGGAGTGCAGTATAACAAGTCGAATAATGTAGTGTCGCTCAAGTTCAATCAAACAGGAGCATATCTCATCACACCAGTGCTTGACAGTGTGACTTCGGTTGAGTTCAAACATCGCAGCGGAGGAAGCCAGAAAAAGATTGAAGTATCCTATCGCATCAATTACGGTGAATGGGTGGAAGTGAGCTCGGTCAGCAGTCCGTCCAGCTCGACGTTTTCCACTTTCTCATGCAAGTTGGGAACGGATTCGACTCAGAGAGTGCAAGTTCGGTTTAGCGGCACGAACAACACTTACATCGATGATGTTGTTCTCAAACAATATGTCTCCGGTTCGGGCGATCAGGGAACAGTAGTGCCGGCGGAACCCGATCCGGAGTTTACGAGACCGACCTATACGGCAACGCACGCCACGTACTATATCTCACCCGCCGGCAATGACGAGACCGGTGACGGTTCGTTCGACAAGCCGTGGCTGAATCTCGGCAAGGCCATCTCGGTAGCGCAAGCGGGCGACGTGATCTACTGCCGCGGAGGCGTTTATAAGATGTCATGGCGCGGCTCGGACGGCAAACTCACCGTCCGGCTCAAGCAGTCCGGTACGGCTGAGGCGCCTATCGTGATCTCGGCCTATGAGAACGAGAAGCCTGTCTTCGATTTTGAGCAGCAGCTGCTGGACTGTAACCGCAAGCCGAGCAATGTCGGCGATCGCGGTATTCACTTGACGGGTGACTACTGGATCCTGTTCGGACTGCATATCATGCACGCTGCGGACAATGGCATCAAACTTGAAGGTTCGCACAACCGTATCGAGCGTTGCGAGTTCAGTTATAATCTGGACACAGGTATTCAGCTCGGTTTCGGGCATAAGTTCTCGGATTCGTTCCCCGGTGTGAGCAAGAATGACGGTTCGTATTGCGCGTACAACGACATTGTGGACTGCGACAGTCATCACAACTGCGACTGCGATGCCAACTACGGTTCGGACGCGGACGGCTTTGCCTGCAAGATGCATAACGGCAAAGGTAACCGCTTTATCCGTTGCCGTGCATGGCGTAACTCCGATGACGCGTGGGATCTGTTTGAAACGGATTACGACGTTATTCTGGCAGAGTGCTGGGCGTGGGAGTCGGGTAATAAAGAGGATCACCTGTGGGTGAAGGACTACCTTGATACGAGTGCGTCTTTCTCCGGAAACGGAAACGGTATCAAGTTAGGTGGCAACGGTACAGGCGGTAACAGCCAAGGTATCCATTACGCCTATCGCTGCATCGCTTTCGGGTGTGATATGAGTTCTTCGGTCAAGGGTTTTGACTGCAACAACCACAAGGGCGGACATGTGCTTGTCGGGTGTCTCGCTTTTGACAATAGTTATGATTATATGTTCGAGTCCGGAGGTTCCGATGCCAATACGTTCTATTACAACAATGTCTGCTTCGGCAGGCAGGAGATCTGTGTGGGTACGGATGACTACAATGCGGTGGTCACCCCTCCGACGAAACTCGGTTGGACGAACCATCTGGTAACCGGTTTCTCGCGTGACGAATATGTCTCGCTCAGTGAGGATGATGCGATTGCTCCGAGACGTGGCGACGGTTCTATGCCGAGTCGTTTTGCACGACTGATGCCTGGCAGCAAACTCGTGGATGCGGGAGGCGAAGTTCCGGAGTCGGTTATCCCTAATTGGGCGCAACTGATCGCCGACTTCCCGTTCCTCGATTCCCCCGCTTCAGGCAAGGCGCATGACCTTGGACCGTACGAACTGAAACAGGAAGTACCTTCTACTACCGACGTGATAAGCCAAGAGCCAAAAGCCAAGAGCCAAAAGCTAATCGTAAACGGTCAGATTCTCATCCTACACGGGGACAAGATTTATACCATTACCGGACTGGAAGTTGGGAAATAAAGGACTAATAACAAAATAAAAACACAAGATGGTGAAGGCGCTACGCCGAGCTCTCGGAAAACAGTAAGCAAATAATATGAAAAAACTAATCATCCTTGCACTAGCGGCATTATCGTTTGTCGCGTGCAGTAGACAACAAGCCTGTATGGACTATCCTCAGGCAGAGTGGGATAAAGCAGGAGAGATATTGATGCACACGCCGTGGGAAGAGTTGTTTGACGGTGTGGCACATCCGGCGGCAGGTCTATTCGAGGACTATTTCGATGTGGACGAGGCCGCTCGGGAACATCGTAACTATGCCAAGATGCTGGAGAAAAATGGCATACGTGTGCATTTTGTGACCGACGTGCTGTATGAAACGGGTATAGATACCTTACGCATGTTGGCAGCTGAAGGACTGCGGTACGACATCAGCGATAATTCCGACACAGACCTTGATGAGTCAGAGGCTTACAAACAACAGATACTCGGGAAGATGAGCCGTTCTGACCTGTTGCGTTGTATATTGCTACGTCCTACGGTTAAGCTGCACCAGACGGGCAATAACACCTGTGTGGAAGCGGAGTATATCCACAACCCGATGATGAACCTCTATTTCACGCGAGACCAAAGCATCACTACGCCTCGCGGACATATCATCTGCCGCATGAACTCCTCGCAACGCGCTGTGGAGACAGAAGTCATTGAGGTGTGTTACCAACATCTGGGCGCACAGCCCATCCTGCGTATAGAAGGTGACGGACGGCTCGAGGGCGGCGATTATATCCCTGCCGGGACGATTGCTTTTATCGGTTGTGGCATGCGTACGAACGACGAGGGGATACGTCAGATTATGGAAGCGGATGCGTTCGGTCACGATACGATTGTCGTGGTGCGCGACCACAAGCGTTGGCAGATGCAGATGCACCTCGACACGCATTTTAACATCATCGACCGCGACCTGTGTACTATGGTCAGCAGCCGTCTGAATGCCAAGCCAGGAGAGCCGGAATTTAACACCTGCGACATCTATGTGCGCGAACCTGGCACAAAGCCTTACAGCTTGCTGCAGAAAGACCTGCCGTTCGTCGAGTACATGCGCGAACGAGGGTTTGAGATCATCCCTATTGATTATGAGGACGAGATGCACTATGCCAATAACTTCCTCACGATTGCGCCCCGGCATATCATGGCGGTAGCAGGGCAGAGCAAAGCCTATCAGCAGCGTTTGGCTGACGCCGGTGTGACCGTGGAGTGGGTGCCCCTCGAGAGCCTTATTGACGGTTACGGAGCTGCCCATTGTATGACGCAAGTGCTCAAACGTGCTTCCGCAAAGCAGTAAACGAAAAACAGAAAGTGATGCATAATATAATAATATGATTCTTTATTTTTCAGCAACAGGAAACAGCCTCGCCGTTGCTCGGCAACTGGCAGAAGGGCTGAACGAACGATTGATGCTGCTTACCGAAGCCGTGCAGCAGGACTTGACCGCCGAGAAACGTATAGGTTTGGTCTTTCCGACGTATGATTTCAATCTGCCACCGGCTATGCCCGAGATGATTATGCGATTGAAAATCAGTCCGCAATCATACGTTTTTACGGTCGTTACGTGTGGCAGTATGGTGGGTAACTGTATCTGGGTGTTACGTCGCCTTCTGCTTAAGAAAGGTATTGAACTGGCATATAGCCATAAGGTCAGCATGCCTGATAACAGCGCGCTGGCATTCGGACGTAATCCCAATAAACAGTTGGGTAAGTTCGATCGTGTACCGGCTCGTATGGAGTTGATCATCCGCGAAGTACAGGCGGAAAGCCACACGCTGCACTATAGTTGGTTCGGTCTTCTGTCATGGCTTCTTGGTCGTCCGGCTGTGGAGAGAGGCATGATTCATTTCTTGGGTCCGAAAGTGAAGGCCGACAAGTGTACAGGTTGTGGTACTTGCGTGCGTGTCTGTCCGATGGAGAACATCCGCTTGACGGATAACAAAGCCCTCATCGGCGACCGCTGTACCGTGTGTCTTGCGTGCGTTCATGCTTGTGCGCAACAGGCCATCAGTACGAATGGTCAGGAGGCACGCAAAGAGCGTCAATACCGCCATCCGGAGATTAAACTGAAAGACCTGTTGCTTAGATAAGTACACTTTCTTCCTCGCCATGTTTCTTTTGGTGGCTTGTAACCGTCCGGCTGAGACTTTTTTATGTTCAAAAGAGGAAAATGAATAAAGAAATAGGATTTTTCAATCAAATACTTGCATATATGAAAAAAAAGTATTACCTTTGCAAAGTATTTTGAAAAGGAGTCTATTGCTTACTTTGGGAATGATGATGTTAAACTACGAAAGCGGAAGAGCCGCGGAGATCAATGCTTTGCACAAATATGTCAAGGTCAATGTAGATTACTCCAAGGACATCATCGGCTTGTGGGAAGGGATTCAACACCACCTTCACGTGGAAGAAGATTAAATAACAATCAGCAATCAACAATCAGCATTGTATGCGTATCCAAATCGTCATCCCTCTACTGCTCGTATGGGCGCTGGTAGCCTGTAATAACAACGCTCCTCAGAAAAGCGAGTTTGACAGGCAGATGGATCGTGCCATGGAGTTGGCGCAACGCTTCGGACCTACCACACAGACCGTAGCGGAGATAACCGCCGCCAAGTTCGACGGCACAGTGACGCCGATCAACTACAAGAGCCGCGAGTCGGCGGAACGCAAATGCCAAACGGACGGATGCATGCCTCTGGATCTGAAAGACATGGCGCGCACAACGATCATCGCTACCTGGGATAGTGCTGCCGTATCTCTCGTTGTCGATTCTCTGGTTTATCTGGCTACCGCGGACTCGATTTTCGGACGGCATAAATACCAGACCTCCGACTACGGCTATTGGGGCAACATCGTCAATCTCCGTTTTACGGAGCACACCGACACGTTCTACACCGAGATACAGGTGAAGACCTACCCCATGATCTATGCGGCAGACGTACCCGAGATAGTGCGCGAAACGATAGGAGACGAGTATTACCAATATATACACGACATCACCGGCGTCGAGCCTGGGCTCTCGCATGTCTATTACGAGATCATCCGCGCCGACACCAGCAGCGAGGCTACCATTGCTCACTACAAGCAACTGTCGAGAGAGTACTACAGCCACTTTACGAATATTCCCGACCCTAATCCGATTGATTAGTAGGTGTTGAGCTGTTAAACTGTTAAGCTGTTAAATTCTTAGCCCTAAAGGGCACGATTATTTGTTAAAACGATAATATGAAAGCGAGAATCTTATTTTTGCAGGTGTTGATCCTGCTGGTATTGGCACCGATGGCGGTGCATGCCAATGACTTCCTGGAGAAGGACAAGCACTACTCGGCGTATGCCGCGGGTGCGGACAAGATCCACTTCAAGATTCCTCTGTACTCGGAGAGCGAGGCGGGGTACAGTTACTTCGTCAGCACCCGTGACGGTGTGTGGAACTCGTATGTGTTTTACAGTGTGGAAGGCGATATGTCGCAGCAGCATGCGGCTATCTGCCTTATCAAGTCGGGTGACGCCGATGCGGATGAGAAGGACAAATACACCTGCGGTACAGCCTATATCATGCCGGCCACGGGTCGCGGTATAGTGGAGGTGACGAACATCTGCGGCGGTCAGCGTGCGGTGGTGCCGGACAATGCGACCTGGAATAGCTACTCCGTCAAAAAGAACGAGGAGGCGGACAACGGCAATGACAATGTGACCTGGCTGGAGTTCGACTGGTATCCACCGGAAGCGCTGGCAAACAAAGAGTTGAGCGTAGGCGTGCATGTCAACCTGTGCCGTCACTACTCCCCGAATGATCTGGAATATGTCAAGGAGTGGATTCTTGCCACCGGTTTGTCGGGCGGACAAAACGTGATACAGGCGCAATTGTTCCAGCCGTACTTCTACGCCGTGAACGAGCAGGGCTTGACGGGTTACGGCAATGCTGCCGTGCCTTATACCGTGTTCTACGACCCCAAGCAGTACACCACATCGCAGAAGCCGAATGAGGTAGTGCTGACCTCCGAGCGTTCCGGTAACATCATCGCGACAACCAATGATACGATACAGGAGTTCTATGCCACGTTCGAGGTCTATCGTAAACAGAAACCTAGCACGGAGATGAGTACGCAGAAGACCACGCTGGTGGACATTTTGCCTTACCACCGTCTGTATGACTTCTCCGTGGCGGAAGAGATGGACACCACCGGCACCTATACAGGCAACAACGTGCTGGAGTGGCACATCAAGAACCCGAACATCGTCGATCTGGTGGACGGTGACTACTTTGAGGTGCAGCGTGCCACACAGGAGGACTTCTCCGATGCCCAACAATTGGCTGTTATACCGATGGTCAAGCATGATACAGCGCATACCTACCGCTACGTGGATAACAGCCGCGATATGTGGACGGGAAATGTAAATTACCTGGCGGACACGAATGCATACTACAGCGTAAAAGAAAATGATTACCTGGTATATGATGAAGATGACGAGCCATTTGCGAGCTTCAATGTAGAACTGGTCAACACCGAGAAAAAGAAACCTTCCTTACCGGTTTATTACCGCGTGCGTCGTGCCTCGTCAGCCGTGTGGGGATGGGTGGAAGACTTCTCGAAGGATGCCGCGGTAGACAAGCACAACTACTTGGCTCCGCTGGATAGCATACAGGAAAACTATACGCTTGATCCTGAATATGAGTCCAACCGCAAAGTGCATTTCAATATACACATCAACAATGCGGAAGTACCAAAGACGACATTTCATAAAGAAGGCAGTCACCTTAATTGGGAATTAAACCGTATATTAACTACACGCAACGCTTCCGTTACAATCCGTCATGAAGGGACTGAAGCCGCGACAATGTTCAAGGTAGTGCGTCCTGATGGTACAGTACAATTTGATTTCCAACCGCTTCCTGATGGAACAATCACTGTTCCCATTGGTAGTACCGTATTTGTTAAGAATACTATATCGTTCCTTCAACCAGAATTCCGGATATTTGATAACAGCACCATCCATCCTATATATTCCGAAGTTCAATTATTCCCATTTGGTGGTCCCACATCGAGTAGTGTTCATGTTGATTTTGAGGGTCCCACTCTTGAAGATGTGGTGAACAGGTATAAAGCAGATATCATAGACAGCTTGCATCAGGTATTACAGGCAACAGTACCGGATTTTGGTAATTGCACGTGGGACCGGACTGCACGTTTAATACTACAGCGTACCATTCAGGAGACCGGATATGTCAGCGAGACCATCATTCCCCAGGACAGCATCATCCGTCTGTCGGACGGCTCGTGGTTAGCCCGTTTTACAGACGTGGCGAACATGGC
>CACZRD010000095.1 GCA_902783545.1 uncultured Bacteroidales bacterium | reverse complement strand
GTTTGCGGCATTGGCGGAATTGGTAGACGCGCCAGACTTAGGATCTGGTTCCTCACGGAGTGAAAGTTCGAGTCTTTTATGCCGCACGTTCAAGCGCTTTGGCTTCCTGCCAGAGCGCTTCCATTTCATCCAGGGTCATGTCTTTGAGGTCGCGTCCTTGCTCTTTGGCGCGCTGCTCTATATAATTGAATCGACGCATGAATTTGATGTTCGTTTGCTCCAACGCATTATCCGGCCTCAGTTTATATAGCCGTGCGGCGTTGATGAGGGCAAACAGGACATCACCGAGTTCTGCTTCCGATGGATCTTCTTCAAACTCAGCTATCTCTTCTTTTACTTTGTCCCAGACGTCTTCGCGTTTTTCCCAGTCAAAGCCGACATTGGCGACTTTGTCCTGTATGCGGTAGGCTTTGACGAGTGAGGGAAGGGAATCAGGTATACCTCCGAGGACGGTTTTGTTGCCGCCTTTCTCCTTGAGTTTGACTTGTTCCCACAGTTTGCTCACTTCCTCGGCATTCGCCGCAGCCTGTTCGCCATAGACGTGCGGGTGACGGAAGATCAGTTTGTCGCAAAGGCGATTGCAGACATCGGCTATATCGAAGTCGCCGTTCTCGCTGCCCATCTTCGCATAGAAGACTACGTGCAGAAGGACATCGCCGAGTTCTTTGGAGATTTCCGTCATGTCATGTTTGGATATAGCATTGGCAAGTTCGAAGGTCTCCTCGATAGTATTCTCGCGCAGGCTGTCAAAGGTCTGCTTGTGATCCCACGGGCAACGTTCCCGGAGTTCGTCCATTATGGTCAGCAGGCGGTCAAATGCTGCTAATTGTTCTTCGCGTGTGTGCATAGTTGCTGGAGTTACTGGATATTCTGGATTATCTGGATTATCTGGATTATCTGGGCTAATCATCAAGGGCGCAGAGGGAAAGGGCACCTTGTTCGGTCATGGCGGCATATGTCCATTGGCGGAAGCAGTCACCGAGGATGATAACGCGGGCACCGGTTGCCAGCTCGAGGTCGAGCTCGATGTGGCGATGGCCGAAGATGTAGTAGTCTATTTGTGATTGGTGATTGGTGATTTGTGATTGTTCCTTGGCGTAGAGGACGAGCTCCTCGTGGTTTTCGCCTTTGTAGGGGCAGGGGTTGGCAAGCTCCTTGAGGCGGGACTGACGTGCCCAGTTGTAACCTACCCTGTTGCCAAGTGCCGGGGGCACGAGGCGGAAAAGGAATTGGGCGAGAGGGTTATGGAAGAGTCGGCGCAGGCGCATGAACGAGCGGATCTTCTTCTGCACCTCACGCGGGAATTGGCTGAGGTAATTGGAAGGAACGAGCCCGTCGCCGTGCGCGAGCAGGCAGCGTTTGCCGGCTATGACCATGAGCTCGGGCTTACGGTGCACGATGACGCCGGTGCGCTTGGCTAACTTGCCGTACGTCCAGATGTCGTGGTTGCCGATGAAGTAATGCACCGGTATACCGGCATCGGTGATGGAGCGCAGACAAGTCAGCAGGGGCTCATACTCCTGCTTCGATGAGTCGCGCCAGAAGTACTCGCTCCAAAAGTCGAAGATGTCGCCCAGCAGGTAGATTGCCGTCGCGTCTTGCGCCAATTGCCGGAGCAAGTTGACGAAGCGCTGCTGGTGCTGCGGATCGTCCATCGCACGGCTGCCTATATGTGCGTCACTCAAAAAATATTGCATATTTTCACTTTGGCTGTTGGCCGTTGGCTTTTGGCTGCCAATGGCTAATGGCTAACGGCTACAAAAAACCCAACTCAAGTTTGGCTTCTTCGGACATCATGTCTTTCGTCCATTCGGGTTCGAAGACAAGTTGGACATCCACACGGGTTATCCCCTCAACGGTGCCGACCTTCTGGCGGATATCTTCCATGAGGAAGTCCGACGCCGGGCAGCTCGGGGCTGTGAGGGTCATATCGATGGCACAGACGCCATCGTCGGAAATATCGATGCGGTATATCAGTCCGAGGTCGTAGATGTTCACCGGTATCTCAGGGTCATAGACGGTCTTGAGCATCTTGAGCACCTGTTCTTCTTTCTCTAAAAACTCATTCATCGTTTCTGTGTTGTTGTAGCTCGCCGGAAGGCTATCTGCCGGCGCAGTGCGTCGGCACGCAGTACTTCGACGCGGATCTTGTCGCCAAGGGTGAGTCGTTCGCCCGTGCGTTCGTTGATGAGGCTATACTCATCTTCGCTGTACGCCCAGAACTCCTCGCCACCGAGATCCCGTGCGTGGAGCAGTCCCTCGCAATGGTTGTCAGCGAGTTGGACATACACGCCGTATTCCGTTACGCCGCTGACGATGCCGTCGAAGGTCTCACCCAGATGTTGCTCCATCCACTCGGCTTGTTTGTACTTAACCGAAGCGCGCTCGGCGGCCACAGCAAGCTGCTCGCGGTCGGAGCAATGGCGGCAGGCCTCTTCCAGATCGCCGATCGTGGATTGCGCTTTGCCGGAGAGCAAGTATTTCGACACGAGGCGATGCACCATCATGTCGGGGTAGCGGCGAATCGGCGATGTGAAGTGGGTGTAGTAAGGGAACGCAAGCCCGTAGTGCCCGATGTTATGCGTCGAATAGACGGCTTTGGGCATTGTGCGGATAGCGAGGGTGTGTATGAGTTCCTGTTCAACCGATCCGGTACTGTCTGCGAGCAGCTGTTTGATGGCTTTGGTAGCGGAGCGCGTGCCATTCTCGTTCTTCTGATCGCGTTTGGGCAGATGCATCGAGTAGCCGAACTGGTGAACGAACTTACTGAGCGCCTCAATCTTGTCGGGATCAGGCACGTCGTGCACACGATAGACGACATCTTTGTTTGTGCCGGACAGTTGCTGGGCTACGGTGCGGTTGGCGAGCAGCATGAACTCCTCGATGAGGTGGTGGGAAGGCGTTGACTCTTCGAGTTTGAAGCCGGTGGGCTTGCCTTGTTCATCAACGAGGACTTTGATCTCCTCGCGCTCGAAGTCTATCGCTCCGTGGCGGAAACGCTCCTCGCGGAGGATGCCGGCGAGTTTATTCAACTCTGTGATGGCGGATTCCACTTGGCTGTTGGCTATTGGCTGTTGGCTGTTGGCTGTTGGCTGTTGGCCATTGGCTGCATCGATGATGGCTTGTGCCTGGTCGTAGTCGAGGCGGGCGTCGGAGCGGATGATCGTGCGGCAGATCTTATGCTTGAGCACTTTGGCTTTGGCGTCCATGGTGAAGATGACGGACATAGTCAGTTTGTCTTCGTTCGGGCGCAGGGAGCAGAGCTCGTTGCACAGACGCTCCGGCAGCATCGGTATCGTGCGATCTACGAGATAGACCGATGTGGCGCGGTTGTAGGCTTCCTCGTCAAGGAGCGAGCCCTGCTCGATGTAATGGGTGACATCGGCAATGTGCACGCCAATTTCATAATTTACCATTTGGTCATTTACCATTTGACCATTTGTTTCCCCATTGGGCGATTTAATTATTTGGAACGAGAGTGCGTCATCGAAGTCTTTGGCATCGAAGGGGTCGATGGTGAAGGTGAGGATATCGCGCATATCACGGCGGCGGTAAATCTCCTGCGTCGAGATATCCGAGTCTATCTCTGCGGCCTGCTGCTCCGCCTGCTTGGGATAGTCGTACGGCAGACCGTACTCGGCGAGGATAGCGTGCATCTCGGTATCGTTCTCACCACTGTGCCCGAGCACATCAACGATCTTGCCCATGGGCGGCTGCTTGCGTGTGGCAGGACGGAGGATCTCGACGATGACCTTATCGCCATCCGTTGCGCCGCGCAGGTAACGCGGCGGGATAGCGATATTCTCGCTGACGACCTTGTTGTCCGTCAGCACCTCTGCGCCGTAGCGGGAGAGGATGATTGTTCCTACTAATCGTTCGTGCATGTTCGGGTTAGGGGTTAGAGGTTAAGGGGCTCCTCCTCGGCTTGTTGGTCAGCGGGGAGGTACTTCTTCAGGGCACGTTCAACGCCGACTTTCCACGAGTTGATGCTATCCGAATCCATCTGCAGACCGGAGATCATCTTGATCACCTGATCGATAGGCATCTTATAGCGTAGCACGCCGGAGATCAGTTTGGCGTAGTTCCAGTACTCTTTGTCGAACTTATAACTGAGTCCTTCCATCGTGGTCTTGAATCCGCGTGTGTTGACGAACTGGAAGTCGTAACGTTTCGTACCGTCTTCCTGTACGACCTTGATGATCTTGCCTTTGTTGACCGACTTGGGGATGAGCAGTCCCTCGTCGTCGTCAGCAAGTCCGGTGAAGATCTCGTAGGGGCGGCCGTCAAGCAGTCCGATGAACGCTATCCACTTGTCTTTGTTGTTCTGGAAACGCACGACGTCGCATTCAAGTTCCGCAGGGCGCTTTTGGGGAGAGGAAGTCATGATGATTATTATTTTGGCTGGATGTTCTGGAATATCTGGATGTTCTGGAGTTTTTGGAAGGCTAACGGCTAACGGCTAATGTCGCGGAGCAGGAGGTTAAGCCTTCGGCATTGAGGAGTTGGTAACGGATGATGTCACCTTCGTCCTGGTAGGCGATGGATGTCTGTTCGCCGGCATAGACCTCGCGGGAATAATGAATATCCAAGCGCCATGATTCTTGGCTATTGGTTGCGGGTGCTTGGCTGAGTTGCCATGCGGTCAGTGCTGTGGGCAGATAGGCGTCAAGCAGCGCCTGGAGGTACTTGCAGGAGTTGCAGTGACGGTTGTAGTCGAGATCGGAGTAGCGGATGGTGTACGGCACGCGCGGAGCGTCGGGCAGAGCTATGGCGCGTGCGGCGCGGGGCATAGGCAGCACCTCGCCATCCACGCAGCCGTCGAAGATCGGGTCGTCGAAGACGTTGGCTATCTCGCGCTTCTCCATATCCAGCACCGCCCAGACGCTCTTGCATTCGCCGATGAGTCGCCACTGCTCGCGGCTGCTATCAGATGACGGCTTCAAGTAGATGCGGTAGTCACGCGTAGAGAGCATGTGAGCGTTCTGCTCGATCCAGGTCTCGATGACGATCCGCTCCTGCGGCATAGGCATGTAACTCATCCGGATAGCGAGGTGAGTGAGTATCCACGTCAGTTCGCGCGGATGGAGCACAGCTATACCGAAGCCAAGCTCATCGGCAACGGTGCCGGCTACCTCCAGCATGAACTCCTCCAAGGCCACCCAGCGTAGGTGCTTGGTGTCATCGACATCCTGATAGCGAATCGTATATTCGTAGGTGTATTTCATTACGTCTTTTTTACGGATTTTGAAAAAAGTGCGCAAATATACAAAAAAAATCCCACATTTGCAAATTTTTGTGGGATTTTCTTTTATAGTATGTTTCAACCGTGCAAATCTTGCAGGTTGTAGTGCCAAATTTTAGGGGTTCACGGTGTTCGATGGGAATTGCAGAATTCTCTCTGTGCAGATGTCCACGATCGTTGTACCCGGGGCGATATACTGTTTCTTATCTTTCATACGTCTGAGTTTTTAAGAGTTTACCGTCTGCTTAACGATTCTCAACTTTGCGGCCTTGTGCGTCATAGAGGATGCCGTCACGCAGGAGGAAGAGTTGTCCGTTAACAATCATTTTCTCTACAAATTCCGTGCCGTTGTTGTCGATGGCGTTGATTCCGGTAACCACATTCTGCACGCGGCGTACGACTTGCAGTGCGTAGGTGTCATCCGTGCCTGCATTGAGGTCGAAGGTGTAACCGCTGATGGTCAGATCCCAAACCACGATACCGTTGCGCGTGAGCAGGATCTGCTCGTCACGCTCGCTATCAAGTGCGAGGGTGTAGGTAGCCTCAGCCGGCGTGTAGATCTGCAGAGGAATAATTGCCTGATCATCGTTGTAAGCGGCATCCACGGCGCAGAGGCTTGTGCCCTTGGCGTTCGTCCAGAGTCGTGCGATCTTCGCACCGGTCGTAGCACCCATCTTCGCTACATCCTTACCGATGGTGTAGGTGTCAGTAGCATCGTCGCTGCAGGTGATGAACAGATTATCGATGTTACGTCCGTCGGCAGCGAGCGTCAAGCCGAAGCGTTGGCTTGCGTCTGCTGCATTGTTACGCTCCGGAGCACGGAGGATATTGCTGCCGCCGTTAGCTGCGCTCATGCTCAACTCATCGCCAGTGTTAGCAGCCTGATAGAAGTATGCGGCGCCTACGGCGAAGGTGTGTGATGCGGAGTTAACAGATTGATATACGTCGTTAACGTGATCGAGCATCTGTACTACAGGAGCACCGTCGATGGTGACGTAGGTCAACGTACCGTTGCCCAGACCGTTCCAGCCACGGAGGGTGTTATCGTCGCTTTCGGACGCTTGCAGTTGGTAGGACAGTGCGGTATTGAATGCGCTGTTTGCTGCTCTTGCGAAGCGATAGCGGTTGGTTGTAGCATTAGAGATGAACGAGTACATAACACAGGGTTGGAGAGTTCCGCTATACCACTTCCAGCCGTTCTGACCGCGTGCACGTACATCTTCATGATAATCCATGAATGCATAGTGCGTATTATAGGTGAGCGACTGCCAATCGCCGTTCTCGTAGCGTGTGATGCCTGTGCGGGCGTCAACTTGGAACGGAACAGTCAGATCGTACCAGTCATTAACTACCATTGCGCCTGTTGAATCAATGTCGATGATGAAGTATGCGTTGCCGAGGGCAGTGAGTGCGCCGGCGTTATCTACCTGTCCGGACTTAGGCTGACCGCCTTTGAAGCCGGAGTAGAGTGTGAAGTCGTTGACTTTGACTGCACCGGTAGTGAGGTTGAGTTGTCCGCCAGCCTCGACGATAATGTTGCCGTAGGTGGTGCGGTTGAGCGAGTTGCCGTCGCCAACGGTGAGTTTGCCACCATCCTTGATGGTTACTGTTTTGCCCTCATTGATTGTCAAGCCGGCAACGCTGAAAGGTTCGGACAACTCGACGTCAGCATTGATGATAACGCGGTCTGTAGCGCCCGGAACTTCGTCTCCCGACCAGTTGCGCTCCTCGCCCCAGTTACCGTTGGTGCCGGTGAAGATTACGCCTTCGATAACGCTCACCGTGAACTCAGCGGTTGCAGAGGTATAGAAGTCTGTCTCGGCTTTCGTAGCGCGGATGGTGTAATCACCCAGCGCGTCAGCAGAGAAGTTGTTCTCGTCAAGCGTAGCGTGCGCAGCGTTGGCGCTTATTACCTCGAAGGAGAGTTCGCCATCGTCTGCAGCCGTATTATTCTCATTCTTGAGTTCGCTCAGGTCGATGGTGTTGACATCCTCGAGCGTGCTAACAATCACGTTTCCGTCGTTCATTGTGAGGCTACCCGGTGCGAGATCAATATGGAACTCACGGTCAACATATTGTGCTGCATTGTAGCAGCCATCGCCGGCCTGCGAAGCGCGGAACGTAACGTCACCGGCTTTGAGGACTGTTACAACACCATTCTCGTCAACCGTAGCCACATCGTCGCCGCTAACGACCGTATAGGTCGGAACAAGCTCGGATGTAGCGGTAGCTGCGAGCGTGATAGCGTCGGTTGTGATGTAGCCGTCTTGTGCTTGCGTCCACTCGATTGTCTGATCGCGTTTGACGGTTGTACCGCTTACGGCAATCTCCTTGTAGAACACCTCGTTGTTGATGATGATCTTGCCATTGAACGTGCCGGCAACGTCCGATGAGTAGGTAACGGTGATGGTGTTGTTGCCATCGTTGCAGCCGGTGTTCGATATCGTCGTCGACGAAACAGTGAACTTCGAGTTGGTGGATGCAATATTGATCTGCGTACCGTTCTCAGGCATACTCCAATTGATGGTGAAGGCCTTGGTCACAGCGTCGCCACAATAGAGCGGTTGATCGGTGTTCGTCTTATCGAATGTCATCGACTCCTCAGAGAGGTCGAGATAGGTGAAACGCGTCAGTTTGATGTTCTTGTAGTACTTCGACAATGTACCACCGGTCTTAGCGCCGAAACGAATATGCGTGATATTGTGTACCGGCAAGTTGTAAGGACCAAAGTTCTGATAGCTGCCTGAAAGATCCGGAGATACGATATCTTTCCATGAGTTGCCATTATCGGTAGAATATTGAGCTACGAAGTAGTTAAAGCCTGCAGCATCCTTCTTTGCACTAAACGACAAACTCTTTACGGGATCACTAACCGCGATAGGAGTATCGAAGTGTCCAGAACCATCGTATATATGCGTCATGAACGAATGCTCACTTGCGTCATTAACCACGTAGCAGACAACTTCGGCAGCGAGGCGTACGTCGATTGCGAGGGTGGCAGTGTCTGCCTCGTAGTAGTAGTTCTCGGCTTGAGTTACTTGCCAAACGGCTTCGCCGGACATATTGCCACTATAGATGGCTTTCTGGTCGGGATAGTAAGTAGCAATGTTCTGACCGGCTATCTGTTCAACATTGATAGGATAGTTGGCGTAATCGGTGTTTGTTGCAGCGAAAGTGAAGCCATTGTCGTAACTATTGATCTCAATCTCTTTGCGGTAGTTCTCTACGCCCTTGACGAGGATGATATTCTCGTGTTTGTTGATGGTGAGAGTCAGTTCGGCTTCGCCGGCATAGAAATAATCCGATGCAGGCTGCGTTACTTTGACGGTCACCTCGCCAGCCTGACCTAAAGTCAGTATGCCGTCGGCGAGTGTAGGAGCAGTTGCGCCGGTATTGTTCGTGCCGGAAGGTGTGAAGGAAACAAGTTCAAAGTTCTTGGTATCTTCGTTGTTACTTACCCAGAGTTCGTTGAGGTCAAGAGCCGGATCGCCTACACGGTAGGATTTTGACTCAGCACCGTTCCAATTGTATTTTGGAGATGCGATATCAGTCCAAAGAGCCTTGAGGGTTACGCTGGACGTCGGGTCGTAGTTAGCGTTCTTTGCGCCAATATAAGTAGTATCTGTACCTGCGATAATTCCCCATCCGTCGAACACTTTGCCAGTTTTTGTTGCTGCCGGCAGAGTGATTGTTCCGTTCGTCCAGAGGGCATAGAGGTTGATTGTAGCGCCGTTGGTCGATGTGAGGTTTGTTACAGATTCTTGGTTATTGTATTTCTTTTCACCGGTTGCAGATTCAGCCCAGCCACCGAAGGTATAAGTAGCTGTCTCGGAAGACTTTGCGCAACTGCCGCCATTAGCGTCATACTTTACAGTATATGAGCGCGCAAACGCGTTGGCTTTAAGGTTTGCTGCCTTGTCGTAGGTCAATGTCTGATTAGTCATTGAGCCGGAGGAGTCGCCGTTGCCATTGAACTTGACATAGTAGGTGTTCGCTTTCCACTGGGCGTAGAGGGTGATGGTTGCGCCATTAGTTGAAGTAATGTTAGTAACAGAAGCCTGATTGGTGAATGAATTACCAGTGCCATCAGCTTTTGTGTTCCAACCATTGAAGGTATAACCTTCTTTTGTAAATGAGTTCGCTGTAAGCGTCCACGCTACATCATAAGTACAGGTGTGCTCACTCATGCTTCCTGAGCCGCCATTGCCATTGAATTTGATGGTGTAGGTGTTCGGAGTGAACTTGGCGTAATACTGATCAGTGCGATTTCCTTTCGCATTTGATGTTTTATAATTAGTTGCTGTCGATACTCGCGAGTTGCTTGTATTATACCAACCATCAAAGGTATATCCGGTACTCGTAGTTTTCACTTTGAATCTACAAAAAGCCCAGTATAGTGACCCCGCGCCCGTACTCACTTGAACCCAAGAACTACCTGTTGTGGATTTTGTATCCACAGCAATGTCAGGGGCATATTTTGAATAGATAGATACTTCTACTTCTCCCCCTTTTCCATCTTTTACAGATGTCTTTCCGTACAATGTTCCTCCCCACGCGTTGGTAGTGAAGGCGAGGAGGGAGAAGAGGATGAGGAGTGTTTTGATTGTATTAGAGAGGAACTTTGTTCCTAAGGTTAATGAAGATTTAGAGTAAATCTGTTTCATCGTATTTGTTTTGTGTTTAAATGTTCTGTTATTGGTTTCTGTTTTGTTTTTTGACTGCACGCTGTTATTGCAAAATGTACGATTTTTAAGATTGTTCGCAAGATTTGGCAATAAATAGCCGCAAAAACGGGTGCAAAGTTAAGAATAATCTTTGAAATATGCAAATTTTTAAGCAAAAATATGCTGTAGAGCATAAAGAAGTATAATCTATTCTTAAAAATCGTACACCCTGCTATAAGCAGGTTGCAAATAAGAGGGGTAGGTTTGCAAGGTTAAGGTCACAAAATCAGGCTGTTGGATTTCGCCCACGGATGGAACGGATTGAACGGATTCTTTTGTGTTTTTTAGGTCAACAATGAAAGACTATTAAAGACTTTTTCGGAGCACAAACTCGCTCATAAAATCGCGAGCACATGACGAACCCTCGTTTTACTCTCGATATTCTCTCGATAATGGCTCGTTACTGACGTACGTTTTTGCGGTTTTGGGGATGCGAGGTTGCGGGGCGGGGTGTCGGATGACATCCGACGTAATTGACAAAATAAATTCATCCGTTTGGATCGTAGGGCTCGGGGTTGGGGAGGTTGAACTCCTTGACATCCTTTTCGGTGAATAGACCTTTTTTGTTCGGCGCCAGAGGGACAAGGAAGAGTTTTTCTCCTTGCGGTGCTGATATGCCGGCATAGTTGACGGGTTCGCGGAAGGGGAAGTCTGAGATCAGCCAATCGAGGCGGGGTTTATTCCACGAGCCGTCTTGGATGGCTTGCAGGAGTTGATTGTGCTTGTAGTCCGGGAGTTCGTCCCAGAGTGTGCGGGCGGCAGCAAGGATGTTGGCAGAGGGTCGGTTGCTGGGGTTATGCGCTTTGAAGGCTTTAAGTAATAGATCAAAAGAAGAATTTTGAAAAAAAGAAGAAGGGGTTGAGGGAATAGGCGTAGCGATTGTATCGCACGCCGGAAGAGTCTCTACTCTTTCTTTATTTATATCTTTATTATCTATGTGGGACAATTTGTCTGTGTGCGAGGTACAATTTGTCTGCGAGGCAGGACTAACTGTCTGTGCGGCGGGACTAATTGTCTGGGGCGTAGAGGGACAATTTGTCGTTGTGAAGAGTGCATTGCCTCGTCTCTCAATAAGTCCGAGTTTGGTGAGGCGATGGACAGCTCGCTCGATAGTTTTGGCATTGATTTTGAACGGCAGCTCGATAGCCAGGGTCTGATAGGAGATATATAAACCGTCTTTCTTGCTGAACAAATCAATAGCAGCGTACACACTCGCCTCATTGGCGTTAAGTGCGTACGTTTTACCTACTATGTTGTTAAGCAAGATATTCATGCTTTTACTATTTCTATAATTTACATAAAAATTGTTAACATCCGCCCCCTCGAATCAAAACGCAGTGCAAAGTTACGACAAAAAAACGAGACATGCAAATTTTGTCTCGTTTTCGGAAAGTATTCGGAAAATATTCGGAAAGAATGCGGAAAATTTGCTTATTTTCCGCGGAAATAATCCGACATATCAGCCGTTGCGCGCCTTACGGAAATCATCGGCAGTGAAGACATAATCTTTGTTTGTGCGTGCCACCCAAGGATTGATGGCAGCCGCTTTTTCGTCGTCTGTTTTGTCGCTCAGATCGAAGTATTTCGCATTTGCAGAAGATGTTAATTTTCGGCAAGCGTTTGCCTTACTCTTTGCATAATTGATTGTGTCTATCAACACTTCTTCGCACTTTTCATACGTTATATCATTTGTTATGATAAAGAACGAGCTATCGGGCTTAACAGTGTTGGTCGACCGGTTATTATCTTTTTCCCACTCCGGTAGGATATCGTCGAAGCCATGAAAGAGGTTGTCTTCAAAGTCAGCGATATCGTCGTCAGCCATCTGTCGGGTACCGGTTTTCCATTGTTTGATTGTCGGCCATTCGTTTTGTAAGGCGTGCAACAATTCTGCTGCGCGTTTTCCACTGCGCTGCTCGGCAATAGTTGTAAGATTATAGCGCAAGCGGATGAAGTTGTAGTACTTCTTATTCAGGTCTTCGTCATCAATTTCGCGTCCCGCTAACAATTCATCAATGAAACTCTTTACATCCCATGTGAGCGGCGCCCAGTTGTGCTTTCCTTTGACAATCCCCAATTCAAAGTAATTCTCTTCAAACACAGCCGGTTTATCTGCAAAAGCGAGAACAAGCTGCTCGTAAATATAATCCACTAACTCGCTGACTACCGGATACCTATCATAAGCAAACTCCTCTTCCGCCACGTTTCCGTCAATTAGTAAATTTTTAAACGTAGAAGGATCCTGCCAAAACAAAGGACGTATCCACGCTTCGGCATAAGCAAAGAGCCATTCGGGTGATTTGATCTGCTCAAGCCAATTCACTTCATGATAGTCCTGCTGAAACAATCGCTCAGCAAGCAAATGCCGCTCAAGGGCAGAGTTGCTTGAGATCGAGAGAGTTGTATGCTCTTTGTTGCGTGGAGATTCTTTATACAAAGCTTCCAGTTCTTCCAGGGTTACCAATTGGTTTTCTTCCATGATATTATGTTTGGGGATAGAATAACTATTATGCGTTTTGTGTGACCACCGTGCAGGCGTAGGAGGGGGTGCGGGTGGTAAGGAAGGAGTAAGGCTGCGGGGCGTCGGGCGAGGGAGCGGGCTGCGGAACGAGGAGCGTGGGCAGAGCGGTGAGGAGCGTGGGCAGGGTGCTCATGTCGATGCCCGTGCCGAGGAGTTTGACGAGGGCTTCCTTGCGCGTCCAGAGCTCGGTGAACGCGAGGCAGGGGTTGTCAGCCGCAGCGATCTGCTGCTGCTCAGCGGGGTTCATCGTGCGGTCGAGGAAATGTCGGTCGCTGATGCGCGCGGGCGAGACGATGGTCTCCACATCGATGCCTACAGGCGCATGGTCGATGGCTACGGCGATAGCGGTCTTAGTATGTGAAAGAGAGAAATAGACCGCGTTGCTCAAAGAAGAAAGACCGCTGCGCTCAAAGACCGCGTTGCTCAAAGAGGGTTTGCCGTAGTCGTCAACGGTGTAGGTGAGATCGGCGAGAGGCAGAGATACAGGGATGAAGTTATGCTCCGTGAGCAGGCTGTGGAGCAGTTGCCACGCGCGCAGGCAGCAGTACTGCCCATGCAGGTGTTTGTATCGCAGCGCTTGTTCGCGGCGGGCAAAAGGAACAAGCGGTAGTAGTTCGGCTACTACCGCTTGCATGGATTGTTCGTCAGGAATATTTTCTACGACGTAGAGCATGTTGGCTGTTGGCTATTGGCTGTTAGCCATTGGTTGTTAGCGTCGACCGCCAGTTGAGTGCCCTCCGCCACCGCCGCCTGAACGGCTGGCGCCACCATGTCCGCCACCGCTGTAGCCACCGCCTGAGCGACCGCCACCGCTGAATCCTCCGCTTGAACGGCCACCGCCGCTATAGCTGCTTGAGCTGGAACGGCTGCCACCGCTGTAGCTGCTTGAGCTCGAGCGTGAGCCGCTGTAACTACCGCCGGAGCGACTTACGCTACCGCTTGAACGGCTGCCACCGCTGTAACTGCTACCGGAGCGTGTTGCGCTGCTCGAGGGACGGCTTACGCTGCTGCTTGAGCGCGTACTGCTTACCGAGGGCTGACGGCTGACGCCGGTTGACGGTTGACGTGTTGTAACCGATGCCTGACGGCTGACAGCTGACGGCTGACGGCTGCTTGTCGATACTTGGCGACTAGCAGGCTGACGTCCGGCTACTGAGCGTTGGCTGACGGAACGCTGGCTTACGGCTGCTTGCCGTGTTGAGGGTGCTGCCCCTCGGCGTACGGTCGTACTGCCGAACGTGTTCTCGCGGCGTGCTCCGGGTGCGAGTTGTCTGCCACCGGCTGCTGTACGTTGGCTGCCTGCGGCTACGCGTTGACCAGCAGGAGCTCGATGACCGGCAGCTACGCGTTGTCCGCCGACTGCAGCTCTGCGTCCTGCGTCCAGATGACGGGCGTTAGCTACGCCGCTATGGCGGGCTGCGAATGCACGATCAGCATGCGCTGTAGCGTACTCGCGACGAGCCACGGTGTGACGCATGTCTTGATAGCCCTGATGCGGACGAGCTGCGTGACGGTACGAGCAGTATGCGTGGTGATGATGCCAATGGTAGCAACGATCCCAATAGACGTGCGCTGCGCAGCAATGCCATGAGTGCCACCAATGCGGGTAATATCCCCAGTACCAAGGCGAGTACCAAGCTACATAGAACGGATCCCAAAACCAATCGTAGATGTACGGACGGTAGATATATACAGGCTCGATCACGTAGTTCGCACCATATACATATTCGTCACCTATCACCTGCGTGGTAATCTGCCCTGTAGCCTCGTCTTTCTCCACATATATCGACGCAACGTCCTGGAATACGTCTTTCGCCAGCACGGCTTGGATGACAACGAGGTGTTTGTTGTCGGCGGACGTCTCGACTACGCGAAGGTAATCCACCACTCCGTCACCGTTCAGGTCAAGATTGGTGAAAGCGGAGTCGGGGTTGTTGAGGAGTGTCTCGAATTCCTCAATGTTCTTGACTGTTCCGAACAATGTAGCCACCGCTTTCAAATCGAGCGCTTGGCTTATGTCCTCTGAGTTGGCAGAGACGGTGATCGTCTCGTCTGCCCAAGTACTCCAGCTAACTGTAGCCAGAAGTACGAGTAGTGATAGCAAGCGTTTCATAACAATAGTTTTTTTAGTTGCCAATTGCCGTGTGGCAACTGACGCGCGTTAAACAAGGTGTAATGTGTGGTGCATCTTTTCCTTCTTCGTACGCATGTAACGCAGGTTATAAGGATTCGGTTGCACCTCTATTGCTATGTTCTGTACAATAACTATGCCATAACTCTCCAGACCGATTCTTTTTACAGGGTTATTTGTCATAAGTCGCAGATTCTTAGCGCCCATTGAACGCAAAATTTGTGCGCCTACTCCGTAGTCTCTTTCGTCGGCATCGAAGCCTAAATGCACATTTGCCTCCACTGTATCCTCGCCTTGCTCCTGCAATTTGTAGGCTTTGATTTTGTTCATCAGGCCGATGCCCCTACCCTCCTGGTTGAGGTAAACGAGTATGCCTTTGCCCTCCTTTTCGATACGTCGCATGGCTTCCTGCAGTTGCTCGCCGCACTCGCAGCGTTTGCTGCCGAATATGTCGCCTGTCATGCACGACGAATGCACGCGGCAGAGGATCGGCTCGTCTTCCGCCCATGTGCCTTTGGTGAGCACGATGTGCTCCAGGCCGTTGCTGAGTTGGCGGAAAGGTGTGAGCTGGAACATTCCAAACTCCGTGGGCAGTTCTACTGTCTCGCCGCGCTCGATGAGGGAATCGCTACTAGACGAAAGACCGCTACCGCTCAAAGAAGAAAGACCGCTGTCGCTCAAAGAGACGTGGCTCAAGCGGTAGGCGATGAGGTCTTTGATGCTGATGATATGCAGTCCGAACTCTATTGCTACTTGCTCCAGTTGCGGCATACGCGCCATTGTGCCGTCCTCGTTCATGATCTCGATGAGTGCGGCGCAGGGGCGCAACCCCGCCAGACGCGCGAGGTCAACAGCGGCTTCTGTATGCCCTGCGCGCTTGAGTACGCCTGCAGGCTGCGCGTAGAGCGGATTAATATGCCCCGGGCGACCGAAGGTCTGCGCCGTAGATGCCGGATCAGCCAGCGCGCGGATAGTTGCCGCACGATCCTCGGCTGAGACGCCTGTGGTGCAACCCTCGAGCTTGTCAACGGTGACGGTGAACGGCGTGCCGAGCATCGATGTGTTGTTCGCCACCTGGTGCACAAGGTCGAGCTCCGCACAGCGTTGCTCGGTCAGCGGGCAACAGAGCACGCCACGGCCGTGGTGTAACATGAAGTTCACCTTCTCGGCTGTGATCGTCTCGGCGGCAGTAACGAAGTCGCCCTCGTTCTCACGATCCTCGTCATCCACGACAATCACGAACTTCCCTTGACGGATATCTTCTATCGCTTGTTCAATTGAATTCAACATATCATTTACCATTTAGTCATTTACAATTTACTATTTATCATTCGAATGCGGCGTGCTCTTCGGTTTTGTCCCATTTGTTCATTTTGACGAGCAGACGTTTCTTGGCTTTGTAGTATGTACGCACCCACGCATCGGGGCTGAACAGAGCAGACTCCGTAGCGGCTTTGTAGGTAAGGAATATACCTATCGGCAGCAGCACGAACGAACTAAGCCACATTCCCGCCCAGCACGGCCACAGCGCCTCACGAGCCATCTTATAGCCCGTGTTGTCGATGATATAATAGATGATGAACATCACCACGGATATGATCACCGGCGTGCCCAGACCGCCCTTACGGATGATAGCGCCGAGCGGTGCGCCGATGAAGAAGAAGATCAGACAGGCGAATGCCAGGGTGAACTTCCTGTGCAACTCGATTTCATGCCGGCGCATATATCGCTGGAAGTCATCGAGCACAACGGCGTTGTAGTCCACCTGATCGCGTTGCGCGCGTGCACGTTCCAAAGCTATACTCAGGGCTTTCTCCTTCTGTGCGTCAGTGAACGAAGCAAAGAGTGAGTCGGGGTTGTACTGCGTCTGCCAGTTGGGCTCGGTGAGTGCAGCTTGCTGCTTGCGCTCGTTGTAGGCACGGGCTATCTCTTCGTTCTGATCGACGGAGTGCCGCTCTCTGCCCAGGTAACGTGTATCGGTGAGCTGCGTGCTCTGCTCGGTGCCTTTCGCCACGCTCAGGGTGTGTACGGAGTCGATGGAGTGAATGAGTTGCCAAGCGTTCTTGCTCACATGCTGATCAGCCAGCACGCTCTCGTCCATACGCTTGAGGTCGGTATTGAAGTCAATGAGAATCTGCTTCTCAGCAAACATCTCACGCCTGTAGGGGATATTCTTCGTTGTGCCGGTTGCACGCTGCTGCTTGCGGTCGAGATTCTCAAACGACTCGCCGGAGTACAGATGCAACTTCAAGTACATCTTATCGTCAGAGAACACGATCTTCCCCGAGTCGGCAAGCATGACGGTCATCTCACGGAAACCCTTGGTGTAGTCGTAGATCATCATGTCATACAGCATTCCCCGCCTCGGGTCTTTGTGGCGGACATAGATCTTGTAGCCGCCGATACCGTCATAGAACTCGCCTTCGGGAATATCCAGCTCAGGCGACTTCTGCCTGAGTGAGAAGATCAGCGTCCAGAGTTTGACTTGCGTGACAGGCAGTATATGGTTGGAGAAATAGAACGCTCCCCCGCATATCACCAGCACAGCCACCACGAGCGGACGCATGATACGAAACAGCGATACACCTGCGGCTTTCATAGCCGTCAGTTCGAACTTCTCGCCGAGGTTACCAAAGGCAATCAGCGAGGCGAGGAGCACTGCCAAAGGCAGCGCCAGGGGGACAACGGATGCTACGGCATAGACGAAGAACTCAGCCAGCACGCTCAGCTCGACGCCCTTACCCACAAGGTCGCGCACGTGCATCCATACGAACTGCATGAGCAGAATGAAAATGCACACCATAAGCGTCAACAGGAACAAGCCGAGGAAGTTCCTCAGCACATACATGTCCAAACGCTTAATCGGTGAACGCCACATTACCGCTCGCGCACCCCTCCTTTCAAGTCGTCACTAATGAAACTGAACGGCAGCAGACTCTCGGCGCTGTCGAACGCATACACATGGTTCGCGCCGAAAAGCAACACGCGCATAGGCTGCTTGTAGCGGTGCTCTGTTTCCAACATCACCTGACGGCAAGCGCCGCAAGGCGACACAGGATCTTCGGTAAAATGGCCGTCGGTAAACGCCGCAATAGCCAACGCCACTACAGGCTTGTCAGGATATTGCGCGCCCGCGGAAAACAACGCTGTGCGCTCGGCACACAAACCGCTCGGGTAAGCGGCATTCTCCTGGTTGCAACCGCCGACAATCGTTCCGTCAGCCAGCAACGCGGCTGCACCGACACAGAAATGCGAGTACGGGGAATAGGAATCCTGCGTCTTACGCCTGGCTGCCTCCAACAAACGTTGATCAGCCTCCGATAACTCGCTCCACGCATAACTGCAGATGCGTGTATCAATGGTGAACTCTTTCATGATATATGGGATTTGATAGTGTTTATTCTGCTCTTTTTGTTATACAAATTTACTTATTTGACAAATCAGCCTACAAAGATACAAAAAATATTTGATAATTCAAAATTTTTTTTGTACTTTTGTATGCGGAAATGAAAATATATGCAAAAATGCACAAAATACGCCTTACAATTATCCTCATTTTAGCCCTTTTGCTTCCCACGCTTCGGGCATACGCTATTCCTATGCAGGCTTTGGCTGACAGCTTGAGCGTATATGCCAATAGCAAGGCGGAGGTAGGCAGGGTTTCTGTCAAGCGCATTCGCACGGGCGGACGCACAGCGCGCATCTATACCTGTAAGACCTTGAGCTGGCTGAGTCTGTCGCAGGCCGAGCTGAAAGACCTACGCCGCAAGGTGAGCACGCTCGTGTTCGGCGATGCAGGCGGCGACATACAGATCTACAGCGACGGTTACGAGCTGGGTGAGCTGGTGACGCTGCGTCACCGTTCAGTAGCCCGCGCCCACACGCCTGCCGCCGTGCAGCCGCTCGTGAAGAACGCCGACCTGCCCTACCAATGTCCTGACGGGCTCGACGGCAGGCACATAGCGCTCTGGGGCAGCCACGGCTGGTACTACAACAACCAGCTGGATCGCTGGCTGTGGCAACGAGCTCGGCTGTGGACAACGGTCGAAGACCTGTTCACCTCGTCATACACGATGCCTTATCTCGTGCCGATGCTGGAGAATGCCGGCGCAGTAGTGCTCCAGCCGCGCGAACGCGACACACAGACAGCGATGGTGATCATCGACAGCACGGCACTCCGCACGGAAGGCGACAAGACTATTGCCGAGACGATCGTGCCGGAGCAGGGCGACTATGCGGTGTATATCTGGTATGAGAAAGACAAGCAAGCCTCCAACCACACGGAGCTCGACATCGAGCACAAAGACCGCACGACCCATTACCACCTGAACATGCAGATAGGTGCCGGCACGTGGGTGTATATCGGCACACATGCGTTCTCGCCGCAGCAGACGGCACGCATCAGCATCAGCACCGGCAAGGAGCACATACGCGCCATACGTCTGGGCGGAGGTATAGACAGCACAGCTAATGTCCCGCGCTACGTCGTCGGGGCATCACAGTACCTGCATTTTGCAGGGATTCCCGACTCGATCCTTGACTATACGCAGGGCGAGAACACCTACACCAACGACTACGCCTGCCGCGGGCAGTGGGTGAACTACCTGCTCTCGGGTTCGCAACTCGCCCCGAAAGACGACGGGCTCGCTATACCTATTGACCTGAGCCTGGGTCTGCACTCCGATGCAGGCATTCGTGCAGGCGACTCCATCGTAGGCACGTTGCTCATCTACTACGACCGCGATGACAACAAGAGCCGTAACCTACCCTTAGGCGACTCACGACTGCACTGCCGCTACCTCGGCGACTACGTTCAGACGCAGGTCGTGGAAGACATGCGCACACTATATGCACCGAACTGGACGCGGCGCGCACTGAAGAACGCCGGCTACGCCGAGGCACGTCAACCGCGCGTGCCGTCGATCCTGCTTGAGATGCTATCGCACCAGAACATGAACGACATGCGCCTCGGTCTGGATCCTAACGTGAAGTTCGCCGTTTCGCGCGCGATATATAAGGGAATACTCAAGTACCTGGCGACTTCCCGCGGTGCGGATTATGTTGTTCAGCCGCTGCCTGTTAGCGGCGTAGCTACCGCCCTGTCCGGCGACAGCATCCTACTGCGCTGGCAAGCACAAGAAGACCCGCTGGAGCCTACCGCTCAACCGAGTTACTATATCGTCTATACCCGCCGCACACGCACAGTCAACGGTCAGACCATAGCCGGCGACTGGAGCAACGGCACGCGCGTCAACGGTACAAGCTACGCCTTTGCCGCCGAGCGGGGCATACGCTACGACTTCCGCGTTGTGGCAGGTAACAGAGGAGGCGTGAGTCTGCCATCAGAGACGCTCTGCGCCTACCTGGCACCCAAGTCACAGGGCAAGGTGCTCATCGTCAACAACTTCACACGTCTGAGCGCTCCGGCGTTCTTTGCCGACAGCACCTACGCGGGCATCCAACCGCAGAGCTACGCCGTGCAGGAAGGCCGAGACATATCTTTCCTTGGCGAACAATACGACCACCTGCGCACGAGCGAGTGGCAGTCCGACGACAACTGCGGCTGGGGCGCATCGTACGCCGACCAACAGTTCGTGCTCACTGCCGGCAACACACGTGACTACCCGCTCATGCACGGCAGGGTGCTCAGCGAGTTAGGGTACTCCTATTGCAGCTGCTCGGCATCACTGACCGAAGACTCCACCGCTCTGCGACGATACGCGATCATCGATCTCATATGCGGAAAGCAGCGCACCGACAGCACATATCAGGTATTCCCCGCACATATTCAAACAGCGCTCACAGATTATGCGCAACACGGAGGCAACATCCTGCTGTCAGGCATGTACATCGGCAGCGAAGCTAAGACCCTCGGCGACTGCGCATTCACCCGTCAGGTACTACGTTACACTTACCGCGGCGACCACGCTACGCGCAGCGGAAAGCTGCTGATGAACATGCAACTCACGCAACTCATCACCACCCCTAATCCGGACATTATCTGCTGCGAGAATGCACAAGGAATACTCCCCGCACGCGGGTCTGTACCCTACGGCACGTACACCGACAGCGGAATGAATGCCGGCATAGCCTACGACGGCGAGGGGAAGATCATCGCACTGCCGTTCATCATGGAAAGCGCACAAGACTTCGGCGCATTATACAGAAATTGCATACATCATCTAAACAAGTAATATGAAGAAAAAGAACTTACCGCTCATACCGTCCGTCACGATCACCGGCATCGGAGCAGAAGGCAAAGCCATAGCCCGCATCCCAATGCCCAATGCAGAAGGCGGAACAAGTGATATCGTGTGCTTCGTGCCGTACTGCGTGCCGGGCGACATAGTCGATCTGCAAGTGACGAAGCGCAAACACTCGTTCATGGAAGCGCGTGTGGAGCGAATCGTCAAGCCCGCAGAGGAACGATGCGAACCCAACTGTCCGCATTACGGCGAGTGCGGCGGATGCAAGTGGCAGATCCTGCCCTACGAGGCACAACTGCGCTACAAGCAGCAGCAGGTCGTAGATAACCTCACACGCATCGGCAAGGTTGAACTGCCGGAGATATCCCCGATCCTCGGCTCGAAGCATATATACGAGTACCGCAACAAACTCGAGTTCTCCTGCGCCGACCGCAAGTGGCTCTCGTGGGACGCTATTCACGCTGCCGGAGGATTGGAGAATATTGACAACACGTACGGGCTTGGTTTTCACATACCGAACTGCTTTGACAAAGTCCTCGATATTGAAGACTGCCGGCTGATGCCCGAGATCAACAACCGCATCCGCAACGGCGTGCGCACCTTTGCACGCGAACACGGACTGACGTTCTACAACGAACATTCGCACCAGGGAATGTTGCGCACACTGATCCTGCGCACGAACCACAAAGGCGAGATCATGCTCATCGTTGTATTCGGGGAGCAAGTAAGAGCCAAAAGCCAATGGCCAAAAGCCAACAGCCTGCTCGAATACCTGCACAATGAGTTTCCGGAGATCATTGCACTGCTGTATGTAGAAAACCTGAAGATGAACGACACGATTGCCGACCAGGATATCCATGTGTTCTTCGGGCAGGATCACATCATGGAAGAAATGGAGGGTCTGCAGTTCAAGGTCGGCGCAAAGTCATTCTACCAGACAAACACCGAGCAGGCGTACGAGCTCTACAAGGTGGCACGTGAGTTTGCTGCTCTGAACGGCAACGAACTCGTCTATGACCTCTACACCGGCACGGGCACAATTGCCAACTTCGTCGCCCGCCAAGCACGGCAGGTCATCGGCATCGAGTATGTGCCCGAAGCCATTGAGGATGCCAAGGTTAACTCCGAGATCAACGGCATACAGAACACACTGTTCTTTGCCGGCGATATGAAAGACGTACTGAACGATGCGTTCCTGCAGGAGCACGGACGGCCGGATGTGATCATCACTGACCCGCCGCGTGCCGGAATGCACGAAGATGTGATTGCTACGATCCTGCGCGCAGCGCCGAAGCGCATCGTGTATGTCAGTTGCAATCCTGCCACACAGGCGCGCGACCTCGCACTACTCGATCCGCTATACGCCGTCAAACGCGTACAACCGGTAGATATGTTCCCCCACACGCAGCATGTGGAGAACGTCGTACTGATGGAGAGAAGATAGGCTACTCGAAATGCATCACACGCGCCGGAGAGATGCGCGTAGCAAGCGATGTCGGGGCGAGCAGCGTGAGCAGACTGACACCCAGAATCAGCACGTTCAATGCTATCAGCCCGAGCCACGGGAAGACAACCGGCACGTACGGCACGTAGTACGTAGCCGGATCCAAGGGGATGAGGTGGAAGATATACTGCACTGCCACAAGCAGCAGACCGAGAATATTGCCCCACAACATTCCCTTGCCGATAAGGATCGTCGCCTCGTGGATGAAGATCCGCCGGATGAACCGGTTGTTTGCACCGAGCGCCTTGAGGATGCCGATGAGCGGAATAGCATCCAGGATGAGGATGATCAGCCCGGACACGATATTGAAGCCCGACACAGCGAGCATCAGCAGTATAATCACCCACACATTCATATCCAACAGATCCAACCAATAGAACACGGCGGGGTGCATCTGTATGACACTCTGCGGATAATACGCGCTACCCTCTTCATCCAGGCGGTTGGCTACCGAGAAATACACTCTATCGTACGTCTCTTCCAGATGACGGAGGTTATCGAGGCGCAGTTCGATACCCGACACCTGTGTCGGCTGCCAGCCGTTGAGCTGGATGACCGTAGGCAGCGGGCAGAGCACAAACAGTCGGTCGTACTCCGCGAACGACGAACTATAGATGCCTGCGACGGTGAACTTACGCACCTTCAGGGCATCACCGACGAAGTAACAGAGGATGGTTTCCCCGACGGACAGATTCAGCTGTCGGGCGTTCTCCTGCGAGAGGAGTATATCATTCGGCGCTTGCGGCAATGTACCGTCGATGAGGTTATCACGGAAGAACTGCCACGCTGCATCTGACTGCTGATGGCTGATGGCTGACGGCTGATCGCTGACTACAGGCAGTCCCTTGAGCACGATTCCCTGAAACGCATCGTTGGTCTTAAGCATGCCGGGTTTAGTGGCAAAGGTGTTCACCGACTCCACGTGCGGCAGTTCGGCGAGCATCGCCAACAAACTGTCCGGCGCAAAGACAGGCTGGTATTCGTAGGTATTGTTGTTATCGAAACTGGTGATCTGTATATGCGCACCAAACCCTGCCACTTTCTCCGTTACCGTTCGTTTGAATCCGATGACCACGCAAACGGTTATCAACATGACTGTTACACCGATGGTTATACCCGCCAACGCCACGCGCACTGCCGGGCGGGCAGTACGATGTGCAGCTGATGAGTAATACAATCTGCGTGCTATTTGCCATTCGGTATTCATTGGCACGATTTTTGCTTACGATTTAGTGTTATGAGTTATTGTTTGCGTATAGTGCTTGTGGTGTGTCTGGCTACTGTCGGAGCGCTTGTTCGTGCGCAGGAGTCTATGCCTCGTCGCACGGCTGAAGAGCGGGCTATGAAGCAGACCGAGATGCTGGTGCGCGATCTGGATATCCGCGATTCGGCTATTCGTGACACACTCTACCGCGTTCATCTGCGTTACGCCAAGGCGCGGAGCAAGTCATCCAGCCGATCGGAAGCCGTGGAGCGGATGAACCGTCTGCTTGGCGAGCTGAAGGTGATCCTCACGCCCAAGCAGTTCGAACGTCTGCAAGCTATCCCTCGTCAGCAGGGCGCACGGGCGCATCGTGCGGAAAGAGATAGTCTCGCCCCAGACACCACACTGACCAAGCCATAACTATTCCCACCACTAATCCAGCCGCTATATCCAGCGGATAGTGCACTCCTAAATACATTCTGCTATAACAGTTCAGTAGCACCCACAGCATCAGCGGCAGGGTGACGTACAGGTGCGTCTGCCACGGTTTGCCGTGCGTGATGATTGCCGAGCACAGCAGTGCACAGGCCATCGTATTCGCCGCATGGTTACTGCAGAATCCGTATGCTCCGCCGCGGTAGCCGTTCACCACATGGATGAGTGCGCCTATCTCGGCGTCATGCGTCGGACGCGGACGCGCCACGAGCGGTTTGATCAGTTGCGCACATATCAGATCCGCACCGCCGACGGCTATGGCAACCATCACCAGCACAATAACGATCGCCGGTACGTGCCATGAGCCGATGGTGCTCCGCTGCCGCCGGAACTTGATAATCATACATACGACCAGCAGCACGTACAGCGGCAGCCATGTGCCCGCCTGACTGACCTGCCACAGGAAAGCATCCGCCCAAGGGGCGCACGCGCCATTGATGGCAAGCAGCCATGACTTGTCAATATCAATCAATTGCTCAAACATAATTAACCAGCATACATGCGATCAGCGCCGCTGTTTCCGTGCGCAGACGCGCGTCGCCCAGACTGACGGGAACAAATCCGCGCTCCATAGCCAGGCGCACCTCGTCGTCACTAAAGCCGCCTTCTGCGCCGATGAGCACGATCGTCGAAGCCTGAGCATCGGACTTGCGCAGCTCGTCGCGTAAGTCTTTCTTATCCACCCACGGCGAGGAGTGCGCTATGTAACGACGCTGCTCGGTGGCATTCAATACGCAGTCCTTGAACGGGGTGAGTTCGTTGAGCGTAGGCAGGTACGCCGACAGACTCTGCTTGGCAGCAGAGAGAATGATCTTCATGAGGCGGTCGGTACGAATCACCTTACGCTCGGAGTAGTGACATAGCAGCGGCGTAATGGTGTCGATGCCTATCTCCGTGCATTTCTCCGCCATCCACTCGATGCGCTCAATGTTCTTCGTCGGAGCAACGGCTATATGCACGTTGGCGCGGTGATGCTTAGTCTGCGGTGTTATACTGCGGATCTCCACCTCGCAATGCTTGGGATGCGGATTGCTGATCACCGCCTCGTACATGTTCCCCCGACCATCAGCTATATGTATCGTATCACCTGCCGCATAACGCAGCACGCGCACTGCGTGCGCGCTCTGTTCGTCATCCAGCGTAACGGTCTGACCGACAGCAATGGATTCCGGGATATCTAATGCGTAAAACAGGTACATTACAGATTCGCTTCTTTCAGCCGCTCGGCATTCTCGGCAACGGTGAGTGCATCAATCACGCCTTGGATGTCACCGTCCATGAATGCCGCGAGGTTATACACGGTGTAACCTATACGGTGATCGGTTATTCGTCCCTGCGGATAGTTGTACGTACGGATCTTCGCACTGCGGTCACCGGTGGACACCATCGTCTTACGGCGCGAGGCGATATCGTCAATGTACTTCTGATGCTCCTTGTCGTATATCTGCGTGCGCAGGCGTGCGAGTGCGCGTTCCTTATTCTTTGGCTGATCACGGGTCTCTGTACACTCGATGAGAATCTCCTGCACCTCGCCAGTGTTCGGGTTCTTCCACATGTAACGCAGGCGTACGCCGGACTCGACCTTGTTCACATTCTGACCGCCTGCTCCGCCTGAACGGAATGTTTCCCACTTGATCTCGCCCTCGTTGATATGCACCTCAAACTCGTCTGCCTCAGGCAGCACGGCTACCGTAGCTGCCGAGGTATGCAATCGTCCCTGCGTCTCCGTGGCAGGTACGCGCTGCACGCGGTGCACACCACTCTCATACTTGAGTGTGCCGTAGACGTTCTGACCGGTGACGTTGAAGATGATCTCCTTGTACCCGCCTACTGCGCCTTCGGAGAATGAAGATACCGTATATTTGAAACCTTTGACCTCGAAGTACTTGGTGTACATACGGAACAGATCGCCGGCAAACAGAGCCGCCTCGTCACCGCCCGTGCCGCTACGGATCTCCATAACGACGTTCTTGCCGTCCTCGGGATCCTGCGGCAGCAGTTGGAGCTTGACATCCTCCTCCAGAGCAGGGATCTGCGCCTCGAGCGAGTCGATCTCCTCACGCGCCAGTTCTTTCATCTCGGGGTCTGACTCATGGAAGAACACCTCTTTTGCCGAAGCGAGCTCAACTACTGCCTGCTTGTAGCGGTTCGTGGCTTGCAGCACGCGCTCCAGATCGTGGTACTCCCGATTCAGGCGTACATAACGCAACTGATCGGCAATCACCGCAGGATCGGTTAGCAGGAGGTTGATCTCGTGGAACTTACCCTCCAGACCTTCTATCTTTTGTAATATATCCATTACTCTTCGTCGTCGGAATAATAGTTATATGCATTGCGACGGCGGCGATGAACCAAGTCGTCAAGGAACATCCACACTTGCTGCTTGAACGGCACGCGGCGTTTATGCTTCTTGTCTTTCGAGGACTTGTGACCGTAGCCGTAGTTGCCATAACCATAGCCGTAACCGTAGCCATACGAGCCATAACCGTACTGGCGTCGACCGTAACCGTAGCCATAGCCATAACCGTAGCCGGAGTGGAAGCCTTCTGTCGGGATATCGGACAACACAAGATGAATCTTACTCGAGTAATCCTCTTCAAGTGCTTCAAGCGTCTGCGAGCAGAACGACTTGGAGGTCTGCAGACAACGGATCACGAAGATCGTGATATCCGTATCAGCCACCAGCGAAAGCGCATCAGGCACCTGGCCGACAGGCGAGGTATCCATCACGATATAGTCGTACTTCTCACGCATCTTGTTGATGAAGTCGTGCAACATATCACTGTGGATGAGCTCACCCGGGTTAGGCGGTACTGCGCCGGCACGGATGAAGTCGAAGTCGAACTTCTCGTTGTGTAAGATTAGTTCATCCTCCGTGCACTCGCCGATGAGGTAGTTGGTGATACCTACACCGTTCTCGACAGCCAACTTGGTGTGTACGTTCGGTTTGCGCACGTCAAGGTCAATGAGCAAGGTCTTCTTGCCTGTCATTCCGTACAACGCAGCGAGGTTGGTGGACATGAACGTCTTACCGTCACCGGACTCCGCAGAGGTGACGCAGATACACAGTTTCTCTTTCCTGCCCACGATGAACTCAATACGCGTTCGCATGGCGCGCAACATCTCGGCATAACCCGAACGCGGCGATGTCTTGACCAGTGTCGGATTCTGCGAACGAGCGTGACGGAGTGTACCGATCAGGCGGAACTTCGAGAGTTTATCCACCTCTTTCGGCGTGCGCACTTTGTCGTTCAGCAGTTCGGAGAGGATGATCAGCACGAGCGGCAGGATAAATCCGATAGCCAGATAGGTGCTCATCGTCTTCTTCTTCACCTTATCGTTGACGAGCTTGGTGGTTGTGCGGGCGCGGTCAAGGATCTCGTTGTCCGGCATGTTCGAGGCCTTCTGGATCTCCGACTCGGCGCGCTTCTGCAGGAAGAACGTGTAGTAGTTGTCGTCTATACGGTAGTTACGCTCAATGGCCACCATCTGCAACTCTTTCTCCGGCAGACGTTTGATGTTGCTTTCCACCTCGGAGTAGCGTTCTTTCAGATCCTTCTTCTCTATATCCAGCGACATACGCATCGACTTGAGCACCTCAGCCAGAGTAAGTTTGACGTTCTCAATATCCTTTGTATATTTGGCATAGTACACGTTCTTATCCGTCAGTTCGCCTCGTTGAATCTGCAACTCGTTGAGTTGGCTGACCAGTGCCATGAGCGTTTGCTCGTTCAGCCCCAGCGATGCCGGAGCAATGACCGTACCCTGCTCTATCGACTCATGGAGGTAGTTATCCAGGTAGTCGAGATAAGTCTCTTTCAGACGCAGTTGCAGCACTTGCTGGTCGTAACCCGAGATCATCGACATCAGCTGCGAAGCATACGAGCCGACATCCACGAATCTGTTCTCCTGACGGAAAGCCGTCATCTCTCCCTCCGACTCCTCCAGCGAACGCTGCAGCACTTTCAGCTGCTCGTTGATGAAGCGGATGGAGTTCTCTGCCTGCTCGTTCTTGCGCTCGAGGTTCTGGATGAGGAAGATATCCGACAGTTTGTCGATGAACTCACAGTCCCTATCAGGCGTCTCGCTCGTCAGACCGATACAAAGCACGGTCGAACTCTGCTGCAGGAAGTTCAGCTGCAGACGGCTCTGGAACTCTGACACCAACGACTCACGCGAACGGAAACGGAAGAACATGCGTCCCTTCGCTGTCGCGAATGCGGTAGGCATGATCCTGCCGGTGAAGTACGGCGTTTCAAATAGTTCACCGTAGTGCGTCTCGACGCGGAAAGGCTGAACTTCCTCTTCGTCGGCAGGCGATACGTATAACGTACCGTCCTCCTGCATATCCAAGCGGAACAACAGGTCGTACGCGCGCATGTCTATCTGCTGCGTCTCGACGGTAAACGGCGTGTTATGATACAGATTACGCGTCTTGAATCGTCCCTGCGTAATATACTCCACGTTCATGAACGACAGTGAGTCTATCGTACGGCCGATCAGGTCATACGAACGAAGCATCAGCACTTGGTTGTTGACGTTGTTCATGCCCTCGTCAATAGTAAAACCACGCATCAGGTTCGTCGCGCCGTAACCGCCTGCCTGCTTGATGATCACCGTGCCGTAACTGTAGTACGCCGGTATCCAGCGGCGGTTCTTGAGCATCGCCAGCGAGAACGCTATCGCCAAGCCCAGCGCAAACAGATACCAATAATGCAAGAAGCGTACAACCCACTCCATGACATTGATGTTCGAACCACCATCGCTGTCACCGCTATCTGCTGCGTCCATCGTCGCACCATAAGGGTTACCGTAGGGATTACCATACGGATTAGCATAGGGATTGGCATACGGATTGCCATAGGGGTTGCCATACGGATTGCTATAAGGATTATTTTCTGCCATATTCTATTATCTTTTGACTTTCAACTTCTCTAAACTCTCAACACTCAACTAAAAATTCACATTCGGTATATAGTTCAGCACGGATACCAACAACGCCACGGACGAGGTGATCAGACCGATAAAACTGCTGTACGAGGGCACCTTGTAGAACGCCCCCGGCTCACGGCTCACGTAGATCAGGTCGTTGGGATAAATGTAGTAGTACTTGGAGTCGATGATCGACTTCGAGCGTATATCGAACTCCAACACCTCAGGCGGCTCATTACCGTTCGGACGAACGATGCGCACATGCTTACGGTCACCGGAGTTATGTACGTCACCGGTCATTGCCAGCGCCTGGAAGATCGTCATGCGTTCCTTGTAAATCTTATACCTACCCGAACCGAGATCTCCCAGCACGGTGAAGTACTTGTTGTATAGTGCCAACTTCACATCCGCATCGGGAATGATCTGTCTCAGATATGCGCACAACGTGTCTTGCGCCTCGCGTTCGGTTAAGCCCACCATCTTGATTGGCGGCAAGAACGGCAGATCAACCGTGCCGTCGGAATAGATGCGGTACGAGGTTGCATATTGCGAATAGGCTTGCTGCTGACCGGCATTCATCGCCTTGGATATAGTCTCGTCCATCGTGATGATACGATAGATGATCTCATCGTTCACATGCAAGCGGTAGGGTTCATAAGGAACACTGTCGTAGGTCGGTATGCCGTCACGCTCCTGAAGCAGGCCAATCTGGCGGTTGCTGTAGCAGCCTGTCAACAGGCAGGCTACCATGATCAGGAGGTAGAATAATGTGTTGCTCTTTTTCATATTACTTTCCTCCTGATTTTTTCGATCGCTCCACGGCGTTCATCGAGCGCACAACCAGTGCGTAGATAAATCCGCCGAACGAGATTGTCGTTGCCACCACGGCTATCGTGGTCGTCACATGGTTGATGCCGAACGTATGTCCCGGCATATATTGGATATAAATCACATCGTTCGGCTCAATATAGTAGAACTCCGAATTGATGATATCCTTACTGCGTACATCGAACGTGCGGATCGTCGTCTCGCCCTCTATCTCACGGACGATACGAATCTTCGAGTGGTCACCGTAGTCGGCTATGTCGCCCGCCATCGCCAGCGCCTCGTAGATCGTCACTTTCTCTTTCAGCAACGGCACACGGGCACTCTGCACGGCGCCGATAATCGAGAAGAACCGACCGATCACCTGCACATCCACCGACATCATCGCGTAGTTGCCCAGGCTCTTGACCAAGCCTTCCAGCTTCTCTTCCAGCAGACGTTTCACCTCGCGAGTTGTTTTGCCGCGAACCGGAATCTCGCCGATCATCGGATACAGGATATTACCGTCCGCATCTACCAGATACGAGTACAACTCGTTCGTTCCATAATAGTCACCGCTTCCGCTCATCATCTGATAACGGATGTTCGAGCCGTTTGAGCCCTGATTGAAGAGCTTCGTCAGATTCTCGTCTATCGAGTAGACCTGTATGTACAACCGGTCATCCGTACGGATCTGGTAATCCTCAAACGACAAGGTATCCACGTACGACGGGATAGTCTTGCCGTCAGGCTCCTGGAGCAAGTTGACTTTCTTCGACGTCAAGCACGAACTCAACGCCAGCGCCAACAATGCTACAAAAATTATATGTATCTTGTTTCTCACCATACAATGTTGTATTCTAATTTTGGATTTTTCGGGAGCAGATTTGTGTTTTCGGTTGAGGGAGTTATGTGGGACATAATGACCAAGACCCAAACGCAAAGATGCCTCGAAAAAACAAAATTAACGTTTTTCATCCCAGCCGAATGGATGGGGTGCTAACGGCAAACGTGCCAGTGGATGGTAGTCTCCCACCAACCCTATCGGCTCTGTCTTTCGAATCTGAGCCACGGTCTCAATGCAGTTTCTCGCCTCACTGATACGGAAACCGTTGCCCGCCAATATCTGCTTGTAGCTCTCAGTGTGCAGCTCGGTGAACCCTTGCGAGAACTCAAACTCCTCGCCGTCAATCTTCAGCGTGCGGTAGGTACGCTTCTCACCCTGCACGGCATTCTCCGGCAGACAGGCAGCATTGATGCTCAGGAAGTAGCGCACGCGCGCTTTCTCCAGCTCCAAGTATCCCGCTACGCGGTCGAAACTCATCACATGTACAACATTCTTTTGCACTGCACCGAACACCCACTGCAACATGTCGTAGAAATGCACACCGATGTTCGTGGCTATGCCGCCGGACTTATGCACATCCCCTTTCCATGACGAGTAGTACCACTTGCCACGGCTGGTGATATACGTCAGATCAACGTCATAGACCTTGTCTTTGGGGCCTTGATCGACTTTCTGCTTCAGCGCACGGATCTTATCGTGCAGACGCAGTTGCAGTATCGTGTACGCATTATGACCGGTCTCCCACTCCAGCTCCATCAGGTTGTCGATGTTATACGGATTGAGCACCAGCGGTTTCTCGCATATCACATCGCACCCGAGGCGTAATCCGTAACGGATAAACGCATCGTGCGTATAGTTAGGCGTGCAGATGCTCACCCAGTGGAGCGGGTCATCCGTACGCATCTGCTTCGAACAGAAACGGTCAAACTGCTCGTTCTCCGTAAAAAACGAACACTCCGGAAACGAGGAATCCAAACGGCCGACACTATCGAATTTGTCGTACGCAACCATCAGGTTGTTGCCGGTGTCGGCGATGGCTTTGATATGCCGCGGAGCTATGTACCCCGCAGCACCTATCAGGGCAAAATTTTGCATAATTATATACTTGCACACAAATGAGCCCACAAAGTTACAACTTTTTTTTGAATTTTGCAAATATTTCAGCAAAAAAATGTCTTCACATGCCTTATTCTCGCAAAAAAAGATGTCTCGCACGGCATTTTGCTGTCCAAACATTGCAACGCGGATTTTATTAAGTAAAATCATGCGGCTGGCGCGTACGGGATTTGCAAATATGAGATATTTGTTGTACCTTTGTGCGCTTTTTCGGGTTCGGGCTCCGAAAGTCGCCATAGACGACGCATGAGATAGCCGGCGTGTTAAGCGATTAGCACAATAGTTATTAGCAGCGTGTAGGATCTATCAAGCCGCCCGGCTCGTGTAATTTAAACTAAAAACAGTACAATGTACGCAATTGTAGAAATGCAAGGCCAGCAGTTTCGTGTAGAGGCCGGCAAAAAATTGTTCATCAATCGCATGGACACCGAAGCAGGTGCAACGGTTGAGTTTGAGAAGGTTCTGTTAGTGGACAAGGACGGCGCTGTTAAAGTGGGTGCGCCGTACGTCAAGGGAGCCAAAGTAGTATGCGAGATCATCGACAACGAGAGCCGTGGCGAGAAGATTCTTGTCTTCCACAAGAAACGTCGCAAAGGGTTTCGTAAGTTGAACGGTCACCGTCAGGATCTGACCAACCTCGTAGTTAAAGAAATCGTTTGTTAAACCCCTTATTTAAATCCTAATCAATTATGGCACATAAGAAAGGTGTCGGTAGTTCTAAGAACGGCCGTGAATCAGAAAGCAAGCGCCTTGGTGTAAAAATCTGGGGTGGACAAATTGCAAAGGCAGGTAACATCATCGTGCGTCAGCGCGGTACGGTACACAAACCCGGTGCAAACATGGGTATGGGTTCCGACCACACGCTCTACGCTCTCACCGATGGTATCGTAACCTTCACACGCAAACGCGACAACAAGTCGTACGTATCTATTCAACCGCTAGCAGCCGAGGCGTAGTATGTTAACACTCAAACAAATCTACGACAACAAGGCTCAAGTAATAGCCGGGTTGGAAAAGAAGCACTTCGCTCAAGCCGCTGAGGCTATTGACGAAGTGCTTCGTCTCGATACGGAGCGCAAGACTGCTCAGCAGAAGAAAGATGCTGCTGCCGCCGAGATGAACAAGATCAGCAAATCCATCGGTGCACTGATGGCTCAAGGCAAGCGCGACGAGGCTGAAGCAGCTAAGGCGCAGACCGGCGAGCTCAAAGCATCGATTGCGGAATACGACAAGAAGATGGCTGCTGCCGAAGAGGCACAGACCAAGCTGCTGCTCACAATCCCGAACGTGCCCTACGCTATCGTTCCCGAAGGAGCGTCGGCCGAGGATAACCTCGCGGTGACCATCGGCAACTGGCCTAACCAGCCGATGATCAACGCTATCGCCAAGGACGGCGCAGTAGCCCTGCGTAACTGGGATGCAGCCACCGACGAGGCGATTGCCGCCGAGCGTATCGCACAATCCGAGAAACTCCCGCACTGGGAGCTCGCCAAGAAGTACAACCTCATCGACTTCGATCTGGGTGTGAAGATCTCCGGCGCGGGATTCCCTGTATATATCGGTCAAGGCGCACGTCTGCAACGCGCACTGATTAACTTCTTCCTCGCCGAAGCGAACAAAGCCGGCTACACGGAGATCATGCCGCCGACAGTGGTCAACGCCGCATCGGGTTACGGCACAGGCCAGCTGCCCGACAAGGAAGGACAGATGTACCACTGCGAAGTGGACGACCTCTACCTCATCCCTACGGCTGAGGTGCCCGTGACGAACCTCTACCGCGACGTGATCATCGACGAGGACAAACTGCCGATCAAGAACTGCGCTTACACCGAGTGTTTCCGCCGCGAGGCAGGCAGCTACGGCAAAGACGTACGTGGGCTCAACCGTCTGCACGAGTTCTCGAAGATTGAGATCGTACGTATCGACACGCCGGAGCACTCCGACGCATCGCACAAAGAGATGCTCGCACACGTAGAGGAACTGCTCAAGAAACTTGAACTGCCCTATCGCATCTTACGTCTGTCAGGCGGCGACATGAGCTTCACTGCAGCTCTCTGCTATGACTTTGAGGTATATAGCGAAGCCCAGCACCGTTGGCTCGAGGTCAGCTCGACGAGTAACTTCGACACCTATCAGGCTAACCGCCTCAAGTGCCGTTACCGCCGTGCAGAGGACAAGAAAGTCACGCTCTGCCATACGCTCAACGGATCGGCTCTGGCTCTGCCGCGCATCGTGGCTGCGTTGCTCGAGAACAACCAGACGGAGGATGGCATCCGCATCCCCGCTGCATTGCAGCCTTACTTCGGAGACGACATGATCCGATAACACAATAAAGCCGCTCTTTCGGGCGGCTTTATTATTTTCATATACTTTTCTCTTACAGCAGTTCAACCGAGCGGTTGACGAACTTCGCTAATGCCTCTCCTTTCAACAGACCCGAGGCAAGGAACGCTATATCCAGCAGTTGGCTGACCTTGTCGCGGAGCTCGCCATGTATGGCTTCGCCCTGATAGTGCTGTTTGATCTGCTCGCGCAGAGCGGCAATCTCCTTGGTCAGGTCGCGTTTCTCTTCACCTTCTTTCGGCTCATCTTTCTTGGCATCTTTTTCGGCAGCCTGCTCTTTGCGCAGGGCTTCCACCTGTTGGTTGAGATCGTCAAGGCTGTTGCCGGTAGCGGCTTTAATATCGGCGAGCAGAGCTTGCACCTTCGGGTGAGCGATGTTCACCACAAGGTTGTAGGAGTCGGGCATCTGACCGTAGAACGACATGCCCTGCTGGTGGGCAGACATCTCTTTCATACGGCGCATCCACTCGTTCTGGGTGAGGAAGACAGGCAGCGCATC
>CACZRD010000094.1 GCA_902783545.1 uncultured Bacteroidales bacterium | reverse complement strand
CTTAGAAGGCTGTTGCTCTATCCAACTGAGCTACCGAACCCGGAGGTGTCCCCGTTAATCGGGGAAACCGGCCTCCGCCGGAAGGGGCATCTCTCTTGTTACAGCAGCGTTTCTACCAGCGGCTGCAATCTCGGCTTCGGAGTGTAACCTACACTCCTGTTCACCAACTCGCCGTTCTTGAAGAACAGGATTGTCGGGATGTTCATGATGCCGAACTGCTCGCAGGTGCCGGGATTCTCATCTACATTCAACTTGCCGATGATCACTCTCCCGTCGTACTCGCCTGCCAAGTCATCAATCACAGGGTGCATCATCTTGCACGGACCGCACCACGGAGCCCAGCAGTCAACAACCACTGGCTTGCCTTCTGCCAGCAAACTCTTCAAATTAGCATCAGTAATTTCTTGTACCATATCTTTGTCTCCTATATTTATTCAATCATATAACCCGACGATGCCAAATCATAAAATTCGGATACGCCGCCTTAAAAATACTAACAAAAATCGTGCCTAACACCATTTTGGCAGACGTTTGACAGCCAACAACTCACATTTCGCCAACTCGTCATGTCAATATATGCGCTATCATGACACGCTCGCCGCTCCGTCCACGCCTTAATAGTGTCACTTTGGCGGAACATCTGGCGTAGGTTTTTTGCTGATTTCGTGGAATAGACATGTGCAAAAACGGCTGTTTTGGACTAAAAACAAAAAAAAACACAGCAAAAGTGCATTTTTTTTGAAAAATATTTGCATATATAAAATAAAAGTTGTATCTTTGCACTCGAAAACAAATAAAATTTTCATAGTTAAGGTTTAGGTTTAATGGCAACAGGAGGCTGGGAAGTTTCCTGTTGTTTTTAAAACCAAAAGAAAAAATCCTTCGCTGTGAAGACTTTTTTGTTTATCATTTTGTGAGCAAAACAACGACGATGCAAGCCAATTGCATCGCTTTAATATTGTGAATTATGGCAAAAAAGAAGGTGAAAAAACAGGCTCTGACACGTAGTGGCCAACACGTGGTCACCAACACGCAGTCACCAACATGGAGTGACCAACACGAAGTGGCTGAGTTGCTTGACCTGTCCGACCCCGACGAGTTCCGCCGTGCTTTTCTTGCCTCTGAGATACTGAATAGAAAATACTAAAGAATATGGCAACAACTTACATGACTGCAGATGGTCTGCAAAAACTAAAAGAAGAGCTGTCGTTCCTCGAGAGCGTTGAACGCCCTCGTGTGATTGCGGCTATCGCTGAGGCGCGAGACAAAGGCGACCTGAGCGAGAACGCCGAGTACGATGCAGCAAAAGAAGAACAAGGACACCTCGAGACACGCATCGCTATCCTCAAAAGCAAGATCGTTGACGCGCGCATCATCGACGAATCGTCCATCAACACCGATGAGGTTCAGATTCTCACGCGTGTACGTGTACGTAATAAGAGGAATAACGCGGAGAAGATCTATCAGATCGTAACCGAAGGCGAGGCAAACATCGCTGAGGGCAAGATCGCTTCCACCACGCCTATCGCCAAAGGCTTGCTCGGCAAGAAAGTCGGCGAAGTGGCGCAGGTCAGCGTTCCCGCTGGCACACTCGAACTCGAAGTGCTTGAGATTTCTTTGTAATGCTTTTGACTTTCGACTATTATGACAATTTTCACGAAAATCATCAACGGCGAGATCCCGAGCTACAAGGTGGCTGAGAACGAGTATTGCTACGCCTTCCTTGACATCAATCCGCTCGTCAAGGGACACACGCTCGTTATCCCTAAGCTCCCCGAACCCGAAGCCGATTATATCTTCGACCTCGACGACGACACCTATCAGCAGCTCACGCTCTTCGCCAAGAAAGTCGCTGCCGGTATCAAGCAAGCCACTGGCTGCAAGCGCGTCGGCGTGGCTGTGCTTGGAATGGAAGTGAACCACGTGCATATCCACCTCGTTCCCATGAACTCGGAGAAAGATATGCTGTTCACCAACCCCAAACTCCAACTCCCTGCCGATGAGATGGCGCAGATCGCCAACTCCATCGCACAGGCCATTGACCCTGTATAATACTCAAATAATCGTGCCCTTTTGGGCTAAGAACTTTCAACTTTCAACTATCAACTAACTATGGCTCTTTTCTCCTTTACGCAAGAGATTGCAATAGACCTTGGCACCGCCAACACCCTCATCATGTATGAGGATCAGATAGTCGTTAACGAACCCAGTGTGGTAGCCATCTCCGTGGCGGACAACAAGTGTCTCGCCGTAGGCCGCAAAGCCCAGCAGATGATCGGTCGCGGTAGCCAGCAGATCCGCACCGTACGTCCTCTCAAGGAAGGCGTCATCGCTGACTTCCAGGCCTGCGAGATGATGATCCGCGGACTCATCAAGATGATCCCGCAAAAGAACAAACTCTTCACTCCTGCCATCCGTATGGTCGTCGGTATTCCTTCGGGTTGTACCGAAGTGGAGATCCGTGCCGTGCGCGACAGTTGCGAACATGCCGGCGGACGTGAGATCTACATGCTCTACGAACCGATGGCTGCGGCTATCGGAATCGGCGTCGATGTCGAAGCGCCGAAAGGCTGCATGGTCGTTGACATAGGCGGCGGTACAACCGAGATCGCTGTTATCTCCCTTGGCGGCATCGTTGCAAACAAGTCCATCAAGACTGCCGGTGACGACTTCAACCGCGACATCATCGACTTCATGAGCCGGATGCACAATATGCGTATCGACGAACCGACGGCTGAGCGTATCAAGATCGCCGTAGGCGCAGCGCTCCCCGAACTCGAAGACGCACCGGAAGACTACCTCGTAACAGGCCCGAACAAAGTCACCGCGCTGCCGATGAAGGTGCTTGTCAGCTACCAGGAGATCGCTCACTGCCTCGAGAAATCCGTGGCACGTATCGAGCAGGCTGTGCTTGCAGCTCTCGAATCCACGCCGTCGGAGCTCTACGCCGACATCGTCGAGCGCGGTATCTACCTCGCCGGTGGTGGTGCGATGTTGCACGGATTGGCTAAGCGTCTGCAGGACAAGATCACGATTCCGTTCCACGTGGCCGAAGACCCGCTTCTCTCCGTTGCACGCGGTGCAGGTATCGCCCTCAAGAACTACGACCGCTTCGGCTTCCTGATCCGATAGCCCGTTAACCGTTAACCATTAACCGTTAACCGTTACAAATGCGCAACCTGCTGCAACTGATACTACGCTACAGCAACTTCTTGCTCCTCTTGGGGCTTGAAGTTGTTGCTTTTGTTTTCGTATTGCGCGGAAACAAGTATCAGCAGGTCGCAGCAGCCGGCGCGGCGAACGTCGTGACAGGCAGCATCCAACTCATGAGCGACAACATCGCCTCGTACTTCCGTCTGCGCGCCGACAATGCCCAGCTCCTTGAGGAGAATGCCCGACTCAACGCCGAGATTCTTGAGCTTCTTAACGGTCAAACACGTAAACGAGACGTAAACGACACGTTATCGACACGTAATCGGGAGCCACTTTCGTCGCAGGAAGCACCCTATATCCGTGCAGACTTGGACTACTCGTTCATCCCTGCCCGAGTCATAGCATTTTCTGAAGATCGCCATCACAACTACATAACGCTCAATAAGGGTTCGCGTGACGGCGTGACGCCCGACATGGGAGTCATTGGCAAGGATGGTATCGTCGGAGTCGTGCAATCTGTCAGCACGCACTTCTCTGTCGTCGCCCCTGTCATCCATGAGGGGATCTTTATCTCCGCAATGATTCGTAAGAACGACTATATGGCTACGCTCCATTGGCATGCACCGAACACCCGTCGTGCGGCGCTGGAGGATGTCGCGCGCCACGTGGATGTCCAGCTCGGCGACACCATCGTTACCAGCGGCATGAGTGCTATCTTCCCTGCTGACGTGCCGGTAGGTATAGTCTCTGACGTCTCGCTCGGCGAAGGTGACTCCTACTATGATATCGATGTCGCCCTTGCCACGGATTTCAACAGCCTTCGCACTGTCCATATTCTCAATTACACCCACCGCGCCGAATTGGATTCCATCCAATAAAATATTAATTGTTAATTATTAACTGTTAACTATCAATTGAACTGGCTCAAATACATAGGAATCTTCGTCATGCTCCTGTTCTTGCAGGTGTTCCTGCTCGATAACCTCCATTGGCTCGGGCTGGTGCATCCGTTCATCTATCTGTGGGCAATACTGATGCTGCCTATCGAACTCCCGCGTTGGTTGCAGATGTTCATCGGTGCGGCTATCGGTATGGTGATGGATCTGTTCACCCACGCCCCGGGTATCCACATGGCAGGCTGCGTCATGGCGGCGTATCTGCGTCCGCTGATGGTGGCGGGGTACGTTCAGGACATCGACCGAATGAAGGGAGCCATCACCATCACCGCCATCGGTATGGGCAACTACCTCCGTCTGTTGGCTGTGCTCGTCGTGGTTCACCACACTATCGTCTTCATGCTCGAGGCGTTCACCTTCAGTCACTTCGGATTCACTTTGCTCCAGATCATACTGAGCAGCCTGTTCAGTTACGCTCTCATCCTGATGTTCGAGTACCTGCGCAAGAATACCTAAATGTCCAAATAGTAAATGGCTAAATGGTAAATGACTAATGATCCTTACACCAGACGACCTTTCATCATTGCCGGCTCGGTAGTGCTGGTAGTGCTGATTTTCATTATCCGGTTGTTCTGGTTACAGGTCATTGACCAGTCGCAGAAAGCCAAAGCCGACTCCAACGCCCTGCTCCGGCAGGTCATCTATCCCTCACGCGGATTGATCTACGACCGCAACGGCGAACTGCTCGTCTTCAACCAGCCTATCTACGAAGTCACGCTTATCATGCAAGAGATGCGTCACGGTTTTGATACCGTGGCGTTCTGTCAGTGTCTGGGTATCGACAGCCTGGAGTTCGCCGACCGAATGGCGGCCATCCGGGACACCCGCCGAAACCGTGGGTTCTCCACCTACACGCCGCAGGTCTTCATGTCGCAACTCTCCAAACAGGAGGTAGCCTCGCTGCGGGAAACCTCGTACAAGTTCTCCGGCGCAGGCATCCGCAAGCGTACGCTCCGCGGTTACTCCTATCCCTACGCAGCCCATATCCTCGGCTCGGTAGGCGAGGTCTCACAATCCGATATCAACCGTGACGACTACTACCAAGCCGGTGACTATGCCGGCCGTGACGGGCTCGAGCGCACCTACGAGAAACGGCTGCGCGGAACGAAAGGGGTCGAGGTTATCATGCGTGACTCCCGCGGACGTATCCAAGGCTCTTTCCATGATGGCGCGGAAGATGTCGAAGCCATCACCGGCACCGATCTGCATCTCTCCCTCGACATTCAGCTACAGGCTCTTGCCGAACAGATGTTACAAGGCAAGGTCGGCAGCGCTGTGGCTATCGAACCCGCCACAGGCGAGATTCTGGCGCTTGCATCCTCGCCTACCTGGAATCCCGAGATCCTCGTCGGCAAGCAGCGCTCAACGCAGTACAACCGTCTCTTGAAAGATCCGAGCAAACCTCTTCTGAACCGCGCCACACAGGCTATGTATCCTCCCGGTTCGACGTTCAAGACCATTCAGGCTGTGGTCTGCCTGCAAGAGGGCGGTATCAATCCCTATAGTAAGTTTCCCTGCAGCGGCCCGCGCTCTACGCCTATCAAATGTACGCACAACCATGGCTCGCCCGTTGACCTGCTCGGTGCTATCGAGCAGAGTTGTAATCCGTACTTCTGGTGTGCGTTCCACGACATGCTCCAGCGCGACGGCTACGGCGATAACAATGCAATCTTCCGCGCCCGCTATAACCTCTGGCGCGACGATGTGATGAAGTTCGGACTCGGTAGCCGGTTCACAAACACCGACATCGGCGAGCAGTCGCCGGGCAAGATTCCACTCGAACGGGAGTACAACCGCATCTATGGCGAGAAAGGTTGGAAAGCCATCACCATCCGTTCACTCAGTATCGGCCAGGGTGAGGTGCTTGTCACGCCTCTGCAGCTTGCCAACCAAGCTGCCACACTCGCCAACCGAGGTTATTACATTACCCCGCATCTCAATACCGAACTGACCTCCAATCCCGATCTGCGTCACGAGACAGGTATGGACTCTGCGTGGTTCTCACTCACCGCACAAGGTATGCACCGGGTGATGACCAACGGTACGGGACGCTGGTATAATATAGACACCCTGCAGATGTGCGGCAAGACCGGTACCGTGCAGAATCCCCACGGCAAAGACCACGCAATCTTCATCGGATTCGCTCCGATGGACAACCCGCAGATTGCCGTTGCCGTGGTCGTGGAGAACGCCGGTTTCGGTGCCACATGGGCAGCTCCTATAGCCACGCTTATGATGGAGCAGTACCTCACCGGCACGATCACCCGCAAGCATATCTACAACAAAATGGTTAACTCTGTTTTAGAGCATCCTTCCGCAACTAATGACTCGCAACAATAGTATCATATCAGGTCTTGACTGGTGGACAATCGCCATCTTCTTGGTGATTGCCCTGTTCGGATGGCTGAACATCTACGCCGCAGGTTACACCTTCGACCAGACTTCGATGTTTGACCTGAGCAACCGTGCCGGCAAGCAGTTCCTCTGGATCGGCATCGCCTGCGTGCTTGGTATAGCCGTGCTGTTCATCGAAGGCCGCACCTACGAGGTCACCGCTTACCTGATCTACGCCTTCTGGCTGCTCGTGTTGCTTGCTACACCTTTCCTCGCGCATAACACCAAGGGTTCGATGTCGTGGATTGATATAGGGCCATTGAAGTTCCAGCCTGCCGAGCTCGCGAAGATGATCACCGCCCTGGCTCTCGCCAAGTACATGGGACGTTTCGACTATAAAGTACGTTCGTGGCGCGATCTGATGGTTCCGTTCATGCTCCTCGGCGTGCCTGCTGCCATCATCATGGTTTGGCAGAGTGAGACAGGCTCGGCACTGGTCTTCGCCTCGTTCCTGATAATGTTCTACCGTTTCGGTATGTCGGGCTACGTACTCACCAGTGGTCTGTCGTTCGCGTTGCTGTTCATCGTCACGATCCGTTTTGGCGAGGTTGCCTTACCTTTAGGCTCCGGTAGTGTCGGGGTGCTGATCTGTTACCTCGTGCTCATGGCGGTTGTCGTGGGTTTTGCGTGGCTGCACGAACGAGATATACGCAACACGCTCATCCTCTGCGGTATTATAGTATTTTGCTATGCTGCCGGACTGATTGTTAATATCTGGCTGACTGTCAATTTCAATCTTATATCCCTCATCGCTCTGTTGGCTGCGTTGGCGTACTTCACAGGCGTTGTCATCTACCGTCGGCGTTTCCTGATGCTGCTCGTCACGGCGTATGTAGCCGTCGCGCTGCTGTTCTGTCAGGCTTGTACCATCGTATTCGAGAAAGTCCTTCAACCCCACCAGAAAACCCGTATCGAAGTCCTCCTCGGACTCAAAGACGATCCTGCCGGTGCAGGTTACAATGTCAATCAGTCGCTCATCGCCATCGGGTCGGGGCAGTTCACCGGCAAGGGCTTCCTCAAGGGTACACAAACCAAACTCCGTTTCGTACCCGAACAAGATACTGACTTCATCTTCTGCACCGTGGGCGAGGAGTGGGGATTCCTCGGTTCGGCAGGACTGCTGATTCTGTATCTGATCTTCATACTCCGTCTGATCATGATTGCCGAACGCCAGCGTGACAACTACTCGAAGATATACGCCTATTGTGTCGCCGGCATCTTCTTCTTCCACCTGACGATCAATGTCGGCATGGTGCTCGGCTTGCTGCCGGTCATCGGTATTCCGCTGCCGTTCTTCAGTTACGGTGGCTCATCGATGATCAGTTTCACTATCCTACTGGCGATCCTCCTCCGCCTCGATGCCGAACGACTCAACAAGTGGCATTGATTTGTAATATGAATGATAATAAACATGTAGAAATATGAAAAACGAACTGAATGCCTTGATCATGGAGGCAATGAAAAACCATGATTCCGTACGCACAGAGACCCTGCGCGCCATCAAAAGTGCGTTCCTCAATTGGCAGACCAGCAAAGAGAATGCCGGCAAAGAACTGACCGAGGCGGACGAGATTCAAATATTCAAAAAGATGGTTAAGCAACGTCAGGAGTCTGTTGAACAGTACGTAGCCGCCGGACGCAAGGAGTTAGCGGATGCCGAGCAGGCGCAGATAGACGTGCTGGAGACGTTCCTGCCTAAAGCCGCATCGGAAGAAGATATCGTTTGCGCCTTCAACCAAGCCAAAGACGCTAACGGCTGGGAAACTGAGAAGAAGAACATGGGGCTCTTCGTGAAAGCTATCAAAGCCGCTCTGCCTAATGCCGACGGCAAGATGGTCGCACAGGTTGTTCAAAGCCGGTTGGCTTGATGAACCCATAGCACGTACTATGCAATCTTGGACAGAACTCATAGCGAAGTATAAACAACAAGCCTTGGTGGCGGCAGTCATCGTAGGCGTGTTGCTGCTGCTGATCGGCGTGACGAAGTGCTCCGGCGACGAGACGGTGACGGCTGAAGAGCAGGCGGAGGAGCAGATCGAGGAGACGAACATGGTTTCCTATCCGGGCAGGACATTCAACTACAAGCAGCGCTTCAATGACCTGCAGTCCAAGCAATATGCCGTGGCGAGCAAGATCGGTCTGCCACGGCCGCCGAAAGACCGCGAAGACGCTGCCGCCATGCGTGACAAACTGGTGGAGGTTAAGACCTGCAAAAACTATATAGTCGATGACCTGACGCACTCTGCGCCTTATCTCATACCCTCCGCGAAGAAAGAACTTGATGCCATAGGCGATGAGTGGGCGGACATCTTGCAGCGCAACGGTCTGCCGCATTACAGGTTCTACGTGACATCTATTCTGCGCACACAAGAGAGCATCCGGCATCTGCAACGCAGTGGAAACATCAACTCCGTCACGCAGAGTTGCCACTGCTACGGCACAACGTTCGATCTGGCGTACATGCGCTTCGACAAGGTCACCCGCACCTGCGACTATATGCATCAGGACAACCTCAAGCTCGTTCTGGGTCAAGTGCTGCTCAACCACCAGCGTGCAGGGAAAATCTACGTCAAGTACGAAGCTAAACAGAGCTGTTTCCATATAACCGTCAGGCAGTAACCGAGTGAGCAGACAGCAGTGGATAGGGCTGATGATCGTACTGCTGATGGTCACGGCAGTCGAACTGACGGTGCACTTTACGAACAAGTGGCGCGAGGCGCAGACCGTGCCCGAACTCTTAGTGATGCAGCCTGAACGTGAACAGGAGTTTGAACGCTATCTTGATTCGCTCCGCGAAGCTGAATATGCTGCCCGACGTGCCGAATATGCCAAGCAATACGCCCATCAGTACCCCAAGCCCGTCGTTCACCTGCAACCGTTCGACCCGAATACAGCCGACAGCGCCTTGCTCGTTGTCGTCGGTCTGAAACCTTGGATGGCAAAGAACCTCATTCGTTACCGCGAGGCAGGGAAAGTGTTCCGTAGGCCGGAAGACCTGCGCAGCCTGTACGGCATGAACGATTCGCTCTATGCAACCTTAGAGCCGTATATACAGATAGATTCGGTTTATTGCGCAGCATACTCGGACACGAAAGCCGATTCCGTGCAGGTGGAGCGAAGGGTGAAGAAGGATACAATCCTCAACCTGAATACTGCCGATACAGCCGAACTGCAACTCTTGCGCGGAGTAGGGCGCTACACGGCCATTCAAATTGTTCGTTACCGGCAGGCGTTGGGCGGATATTACTCCGTCAGCCAGCTCTATGAGATAAAGGAAATAGCCTCGGAGCGCGTGGATAGTATAGTACCGCATCTGTTTGCCGACACGTCGCTCATTGCACCGATAGCCGTCAACCGTGCCTCTGTCAAGCAACTGCAGCGGCATCCGTACATATCGTATAAGCAAGCCGGGCAAGTATATGATCTCAGGCGACGCAAGTTGCAATTGCAGGCAATGGACGAACTGTCAGGCATCTTCACGTCCGATGAACAGCAGCGGCTTGCACCGTATTTGCAGTTCACAAAATAACCAAAGCAAAACAACATGACCAACTACAACCACGACATATTTCAGCGCACCGAACTGCTGCTGGGCGAACAGCTGATGCAGCGCATAGCCGGCGCACGGGTGATCATCTTCGGCGTGGGCGGCGTAGGCTCATGGTGCGCAGAGACCCTCATCCGCTCGGGTATTCACCACCTGACAATGGTTGATGGCGATGAGGTCGTTGCCTCGAACATCAACCGCCAACTCATGGCGACAACAGCCACCATCGGTCAGCCGAAGGTCGAAGTGCTGCGCGAACGGCTGCAAGCCATCAACCCCGATGCAGAGATACAAGTCATCTGCGGACGGTATAATGCCGAAACGGCAGAGAACTTTCATCTTGGCGAATACGACTATGTGATTGATGCCATCGACTCTTTGAAAGACAAAGCGTTGCTCATCAACAACGTCACACGCCTCACGGACACCTGCCTGTTCAGCAGCATGGGCGCTGCGCGTAAGTTCGATCCGACGCGAATCAAAGTGACGGAGTTCTGGAAGGTCGAGGGCGATCCGTTGGCGCGTACGCTGCGGCAGAAGTTCAAGCAGCTCGGCTGCTACCCCGAGCGGAAGTTCCTCTGCGTATATAGCGACGAGATCCTGCCGAATCAGCCTTCTGCAACCAGCCTTCAGCAATCAGCTGTCAGCACGCAGCCGACACCCAACGGCACGATGGCGCATATTACCGTGATCTTCGGTAATATGCTCGCATCGCTTGTGCTCAAGCACATCTGTCAAAAATAGTTTTCCGGATTATTTTACGGCTCGCTCACCAGTTCGCCTTTGAGCGTGGCGGCGGTAGCCGATGTGATCTTCACACGGACGAACTCGCCTATGTGCCTTCCTTCGCGTGGGAAGACTACGGTCTTGTACTGTGACGTACGCCCGAACATGTCGTCGTGGCTGCGCTTGGAGTAACCCTCAACGAGCACTTCAACGATCTTACCCACCTCGCGCTGATTGCTCTCCAGCGAAAGGGTGTTCTGCAGGGCGATGATCTCGTTCAGTCGGCGCACTTTCTCTTCCTCGCTGATGTTGTCCGGCAGGTGTTTCTGTGCGTACGTGCCCGGACGCTCGGAATACTTGAACATGAACACCGTGTCGAATCCCACCTCACGCATCAACGAGAGCGTCTGAGCGTGATCCTCCAATGTCTCGTCGTGGAATCCGCAGAACACGTCCGTGCCGATCGTTGCGTCGGGTACTATGCGGCGGATAGCGGCAATACGCTCCAAGTACCACTCGCGCGTGTATTTGCGGTTCATGAGTTTGAGGATCTTATTGCTACCACTCTGCACCGGCAGGTGGATGAACTTGCAGATGTTCGCATTGTCGGCAATGACCTGCAGGGTCTTGTCGCTCATGTCTTTTGGGTGCGAGGTCGTAAAGCGGATGCGCATGTCGGGCACGGTCTGAGCTACGGTTTGCAATAAATCCGCAAAGTCTATCACCTCGCCGTCTTTCTCCCAGCGATAGGAGTTGACATTCTGCCCGAGCAGGGTCACCTCTTTGTATCCGCGGCGTTGGAGATCGAGCACCTCGTTACATATACTATTGATATCGCGCGAGCGTTCGCGTCCGCGCGTGTATGGCACGACGCAGTATGAGCAGAAGTTGTTGCATCCGCGCATGATACTTACGAAGCCGGATATCTGCTTGCCTATACGTGCCGGCAGAATGTCGGCGTAGGTCTCCGTCGTGCTGAGTTGCACATTGATAGCCTGGTGTCCCTGCTCGCATTGTGCGATGAGGTTAGGCAGGTCAAGGTAGGCGTCAGGACCTGCCACGAAGTCCACCTTGTAATCCCGCAGCAGCTCCTCGCCCATGCGCTCCGCCATGCAGCCGATAACGCCGACTAATGGCCGTTGACTATTAGCTGTTGGCTGTTGGCTATTGGAGCGCTTCGCTGTTATAGCGTGGAGTTCTTGCAGGCGGTGCTGCACGCGCTGCTCAGCATTGTCGCGGATGGAACAGGTATTCAGCAGAACGATATCTGCCTTGTTGATATCCTCGGTCAGTTCGGCATCGGTGGTCTGCAGGATCGCTGCCACCACCTCGCTATCCGCCACGTTCATCTGGCAACCGTAGGTCTCTATGTAGAATGTCTTTGACATTTTGTCACGCAAAGATTTTGTCAAATCTTTTAATTATTAATTTTTAATTCTTAAATAGTCTCTCACACCATCAACCTGTAAGCCTTCGGTGTAACCGAAGCGTGGGTCTTGAAGAACCGGTTGAAGAACGCCACATTGTCGAATCCGAGTGAGAGGGCGATCTCCTTGACCTGCAGGTTCGTGAGTTTGAGTTTGGCTTTGGCATCGGTGATGATTGCCTCGACGATCAGGTCGCCGGCAGTCTTGTCGCTCACCTGCTTGATCGTGGAGCAGAGGTGCGGCAGGGTGATATGCATCGTGTCGGCATATTTCGATACGTGGTGCCACTCGTGGTAATGCTTCAGCACGAGGTTGCAGTACTCATAGTATATCTCGTTCTTTCTGTCTTGCGGGCGGAGGGTCGTATCCGACTGCGCGCGGAAGAACCCGTTGTACGTCATCTGGAAGATGTTATATACATTCACCATCTTCTCTGTGCTGAGTAGCGAGGGTGTGCAGTTCGATGCATCGATGAGCAGTTTACATGTGCTAACCATGATACCAGCTTGCTCCTGCGTGAGAGTGACTATAGGCGAATGCATATGCATGGCGTTGGCTGTCAGACGAGTCTGGAACGTGTTCTTCTCCATAAACGACGAACTGAACAGTACATAATATACTAATGCGTCATCCGAGAACTCATGGATGAGTAGGAACGATCCGGACTCCAACAGCAGGGCATCGTTGGCGTGGAAGTTATATTGCGTGACATTGATTGTAGCGCGGGCAGTACCGCGTGCAAGCACGGCGAACACCGTACACTGGATCTTACACGGATAACGTCCGTACTCGTTCATGATTCTGCCGCTGGCGTCACCGATTAGAAAGTCTTTCGGGCAATCCAACAAGGGGATTGAGTTGTCTTGTGTGATTTCTTGCATAACTGTTTTGATATTTTTGCCTAAATCGACTGCAAAGATACAAAAATATATTTGAATTTAAGAATATTCTTAAAAAAAAGCACATTTTTGTTGCAAAAAATGCACTTTTTGTAAGATAGTCCTTAAAAAACAACTATCAACTGTCAACTATCCATACGGCTTTAGCCGATCGTTCGAGGCTTTGCCGAGATAAGAACTGTCAACTATTGTACCATCGCTCCAATTGTTCATTGAATGCACGTCGGTCGAGTTGTGACCACTCGCGCAGACTGTCGGTCATGTCCTCGAATTGCATGAGTACATGCCGGCGGAGTGTGAAGCGGGTTTTCTGCTTGCTGAAGAAGCTGTCATCCAACCCCGTAGTGCGTGCCATGATCACGCGCACGTTCGCGTACGTACTCTTATTCTCGGGCGCGAAGAGTCCTTGGCATACCTCGTATGCCAGGCGGCGGTTGCCGATCTGCTCCACGGGTTTGAAGCGTATATGTCCTGATGGGTAGATTAGCAGGTCTTCGCCCCTCGCCAGCGCTTGCAGGGCGGTGGTGGTGAGCTGGCGGGCTTTGGCGGCACTCTGTTCGCGGTTGTCGGCAGAGGTGGCAGGCAGGTCGGGAACGGCGATGGCACGTGCCAGACGCAGTGCCCAGCCGGATATACGCTTGCGGAAGAACGCCTCGTCAGCCATCGGGCGGATCACTACCTCGGCAAACTCCGCGCAGAGCATAGGCGGCTCGACGTATGCCGGGTGGTTAGGCAGTACGAGGTGAACCTTGCCGTCACGCAGCAGGTCGCCGCCTTCCGTGCGGATGTCGTAATGCAGATGCATCAACCAACGGGTGAATTTAGCTACTTGTATGCGGGTCATTGTTGTCAGTTATATATCGTTTGATGTACCGCCGGAGCGTATTGCGGTTGCAGTTGAGCTGGATCGCAATCCGGTAGACAGGTGTTCCGTTGTCCAGTTCGTGGCGGATGAGCTTGTCGTGGCGGTACAACACATGCTGTGTCTGGCATGTCTTTGCTCCGTGTGGTCGCCCTACATGTCTGCCTTCGGCTTTCAGGCGTGCCAGCGCATCGCGTGTACGCTGGCTGATGAGGTTGCGCTCAATCTCTGCGGAGAGCCCGAAGGCGAACGCCAGCACCTTGGACTGAAGATCATCGCCCAGACGGTAACCGTCCTTGATCGTCCATACACGGCAACCGCGCCTCATGCACAGACTCAGGATCTCCATAATCATGTACAGCGTACGCCCCAGACGGCTGAGCTCGCTACAGATGATCAGGTCGCCTTCTTTCGTCCGCTTGAGCAGTTTGCCTAAACGCCGCGTGGAGTACTCACGTATGCCGGAAACGGTCTCTTCTATCCAGCCATCAATAACCAAGTTCTCGCGCTTGCAGAACTTAAGAATCTCAAATCGTTGGTTCTCAACCGTCTGTCTGTCGCTGCTGACACGAATATATCCGTAATTCATGGTTTTTTGCCACAAAGTTACGAAAAATTCCGTCAATTTGCAAGAATAATCTATGCAAAATCGATAATATGGTGGATGGATATGATGCCGATGATCTGTTCCGACTCCGGTGTTTCGGTCACCGCGAGTGTGGTGATGTTATAACGATCCATGATAGCGAGGGCTTCGGAGAGCAGTGCATCTTTGCTCAGGTGCTTGTACCCGGGCGTCATGATGTCGGCGGCTGTGATGTGCAGGTCGTCGTACTTCTGGATTGCCCGTCTCAGGTCGCCGTCGGTGATGATCCCCACGCACGCTGACGGCTGACCGCTGACCTCTGACTTCTTATACACCATCGTCATTCCCAGATGGTGGTTGGTCATCTCGCATACGAGTTCGCGGAACGGCGTGTCGGTATATACGCGCGGCACGGAGGTAGTCATGTGGTTCTCCACGCGCCCGAGGAGCTTGCGTCCGAGCGCTCCGCCCGGATGATAAACGGCGAAATTCTCCGCCTGGAAGTGTCGTTTCTCCATCAGGCACACCATCAGCGCGTCGCCCATGAGCAGGGTGGCAGTGGTGGAGGTCGTCGGAGCAAGACCTAAGGGGCACACCTCTTTGTCCACATGTACGGACAGCACCAGGTCGCAGCGTTGTGCCAGAGGCGACTGCATGTCGCCGGTCATAGCTATCAGCCGGCAACCCATCTGATGCAGCGGGTCGATGACCGCCAGGATCTCGTTCGTTGCACCGCTGTTGCTTACCAGCAGTGCTACATCGTCAGCAGCAACCATACCCAGATCGCCGTGCACCGCCTCGGCGGCGTTGACGAAGATCGCCGGCGTGCCGGTCGAGGCAAACGACGAGGCAATCTTACGACCGATGAGTCCGGTCTTGCCGATACCCATCACCACGACTTTGCCTTTGCATGTATAGAGCAAATCCACCACCGATGCGAAATGCTCATCGATGTGTGCTGCGACTTGGGTCAGTTCGCTTATCTCTTGTTCGAAGATCTCTTTTGCTCTCTGTATTGTGCTTGTCATATCTGTTTTGCGAGTGTGTCAAACGCTTTGGCTTGCGTCAGTATTTGCCGGATATCGGATAGTTTCACTTGGTTGGCTGCATCGCTGATAGCGTTGTCGGGGTCGGGGTGTACCTCCAGGAACAATCCGTCGATGCCTACCGCCAGCGCGGCGCGCATCAGTGGCGGTACGAGTTCGCGGTTGCCGCCCGTGATACCCTGCTGCGACGAGGGCTGCTGCACGGAGTGCGTGGCATCGAAGACGACAGGGCAGCCGTACTCGCGCATACGGACGAGTGAGGTCATATCTACGACCAGATTACCGTAGCCGAACGACGAGCCGCGCTCAGTCAACCATATCTTTTGGCTCTTGGCTGTTGGCTCTTGGCCATTGGCTAAAGGCGCTGCTTCGCGGCATTTCTGTATTGCGCCGCGCATATCCCACGGCGCCATGAACTGACCTTTCTTGATGTTCACGATCCTGCCCGTGCGGGCTGCGGCTTGCAGCAGGTCGGTCTGACGGCAGAGGAAAGCCGGTATCTGCAGCACATCGGCTACCTCGGCAACGGGTGCGCACTGATAACTCTCGTGCACATCGGTCACTATAGGCAGACCGAGTCGCTGCTTGACCTCGGCGAGTATGCGCAAGCCCTCCGTCATCCCCACGCCTCGCTGTGAGGATGAGGATGTGCGGTTGGCTTTGTCGAACGACGACTTGAAGTACAACTTGATGTCGAGCTCGCGACACACCTGTTGCAACTCGGCAGCGGTGTCCAGCACCATCTGCTCGCTTTCAATAGCGCAAGGGCCAGCTATCAGAAACATAGATTAGCGCTTGTAAACCTTGAACCAGTCAATGGATATCGACCCCGTGCCCTTCACGCCTTCCGGCAGGAATGCGATCACTGTCGGGAACACTTTGCCCGTCAGCTTGTTGGCTGCGCGGGCAACCTCCTGGTTGTTGACGTACCAAGTGATATCTTCCTTGGTGATGATGGCTGTGAATACGTAGTCCTGAGCATCCTTGATGCCTTCCACTACGGTCAGCTCCTCGAACTTGTCGTAGGTCACACCCACGGCGAGTTGCTTGCCGTCCCACTGCGCCATGCGCACGATAGGCAGTCGGTTTTCGGTCATCAGGCAGATAGCGCCGTTGGCTTTACCCGAGAACGAAGCCTTGACTTGGAACATTCCCTCGGCAGCGCGGAACGACTCAGCGGTCTGGATCACGTCGCCTGTGTACTCGAACTTCTTCATCGTGAAGCCTTTCTTGGCGTCCCATGCGGGAGACGGGTCGGTGGTGTCATTCTTCTTGACGGAAACGGTCAGATGGCCGTCAGGCGTGCAGGCTACGTTACGACCGCCGTTCATAGCGGCTTCCTCGTTGGCATACGAGTGATCGTTCTTGAGTTTGTTGTTGCCGTAGTAGAAACCGGTCTTCCACTGGCTGTCGGACATTCTGTTCCACTGGCAGGCATCGGCAAAGATCTCCTGGTATTTCTCGTACTCAGCGATCTTCTTCGGGTCTTGGGCGAGGAAGAACTGGATATCCTGCGAGTTCTTCAGGGCTTCGTACTTGCCGTCTTGCTGGCTCTGCAGGGTGGTGTACCAACGTTTGGGGTTCTTCCAGAAGTGGTTGCGGTCGCGGAACTCGGTGTTGTTCACGATTGCGCGCAGGCGATAGTACTCCTTCACGTCGTCCGACTCCTTGTGGATCAGATAGCGCTTCACGGCAAACGAGTTACCCAGACGCTGCATCTTCTTCAGGCGCGGATCGGCTTTCACTGCCTCGGGGTCTTTGAGCTTGGCGAAGTCGTTCGTCTCGGCGAAGTGGATGTACTCATTCACACCGCCCATGCCGCTGTAGAACTTAAACCAACGATGGTGCCAGCTGTTCTTGGCTTTCTCGTAGGCTGTGATGAGGCGGTACTCCTCGCGGTCTTTGTACTTCGTGTTGAGCAGCTCCTGCTTGTAGTCTTGGAACTCCTTCGTCTCCACTATCTTCTTCAGATCGAGGTACTCTGCGAGTTCTGACGAGTGTTCGATGTCGCGGTAACGGCGGATGTCGCCGCTGACTTGATGGATGCGATCCTCCATCTGCTTGGTTGTCAAGGTCTCAGCCTTGAGTTGCGTAACATGTTTCATACGTATGGTTGTTTTTATTATTTACTTTGGCTTTTGGCTCTTGGCTGCCAATGGCTAACGGCTAATGGCTAATGGTCAAATATAACTCTTCGAGCGTATCGACGTAGATCGGCGAGTACGATTCTTGCTGTGGCAGGAAGTTGAGTGCGCGCATATCCTCGGCTTCGCGGCG
>CACZRD010000093.1 GCA_902783545.1 uncultured Bacteroidales bacterium | reverse complement strand
CAAGCTGAACCTGTTCGCCAAAGAGGTGTTCGTGTTCACGCCCAGCGGCGAGATACAGACGCTGCCGCAAGGCGCCACGGTGCTCGACCTCGCCTATCAGTTGCATAGCGAGCTCGGCGATCATTGTATCGGCGCGAAAGTCAACCACTCGCTCAAGAGCAGCGATTATATCCTACACGCCGGCGACCAGGTGGAAGTCTTGACCGCCCAACAGCAAGAGCCGCAACCCGAGTGGCTGAACTACGTAGTGACAGCCAAAGCGCTATCGGTGCTGAACAGTTACTTCCGCAAACAGGAACGTCAGCAAGAGAAACTCGGTGAACGACGCTTGGAAGACGCACTGCGTTCGCTGGAGATCCCCGAAGCACAGTTCGACGGAGCTATCCAACGCTTGCAGACCTACTACCATCTGACCAAACGCAACGAGCTGTACAAACAGATAGGCGTGGATGCCATCAAACTGCAAGGCATCAAAGACATCATCGCTCCCAAGCAGAGTCTATGGTCAAAACTGCGTCCATGGAAGTCGGGCAGCAATCAGTCAACGGCTAATAGCCAAGAGCCAAAAGCTAAAAGCCAAGAGCAGTCAGATGTCAGCTACCAGGTGCCTAAAGACAAGTCGCGCCACGAGCTTGTGCTCACCGACGAGAACATCAAAGACGTCATCCTCGAAGACTGCTGCAAACCGATCCCGGGAGACGAAGCGATAGCGTTCAAGGACTCGACAGGGAAGATGCATGTGCATTACATGAACTGCCCCATCGCCGAACGACTGAAAGCCAGCTACGGCAAGTCGATATACACCGTGACATGGGATACCCACCGGATGAGTCAGTACAAGGAGAAACTGGAGATAGAGGGTATAGACCAGTTCGGATTACTTGTCGAGATACTGCGCGTCATATCGGAGAACTTCCACATCAATGTGCACGAGTTGCACATAACAGCCAACAACGGCGTATTCAGCGCGCGAATCATCTTGTACGTATATGACAAAGCGGAATTGTACGAACTGATGGATTCGCTCAAGAAGATGCATAATATACAATCAGTTAAACGAGTGTTTGACTAGTTGAATAAATTATAGACAATGATTAATCATAACAAAATGAAAAAGGTATTTGTAACAATGGCAATGGCTCTGGTAGCCGTTGCAATGATGGCACAACAACCTGTCATCACATTTGACAAGACAGACCACGACTTCGGCAAGATCAATGAGGCCGATGGCAAAGTAACAACGATCTTCACATTCAAGAACGAGGGCATGGAGCCTCTCGTGCTGTCGAACGTACGCGCCAGCTGCGGTTGCACCACTCCTAAGTGGCCGCGCGAGCCGATCGAGCCGGGTAAGACAGGCGAGATAACCGTAACATACAACCCCAACGGCCGTCCGGGACGATTCACCAAGACCGTGACGATCACCTCCAACGCCACAGAGCCCACCACGCGCGTGACAATCAAAGGCGAGGTTATTCCGAAGCCCGCCAAACCCGTGGACAACTACCCCGTTAAAATGGGTGAGCTCAGTCTGAAGAGCAAAGAAGTGAAGTTCGGCAAGGTGAACGACCACGCTACAAAGACCTACGAGATCGAGTACGCTAACCAGACCGATCACGAGATAACGGTAGCTATCCTGCCCGCCAAAGGTCAGGAGAAATATCTGGACGCCGTAGTGACCCTGGCTAACGTCAAAGCCAATGAGACCGGTAAGGTGCAGATCGCGCTGACCACAGAGAACACAGGCGTATATGGCCCGATTGAGGGTTCGTTCCTGATCGTGGTGAACGGCAAGCAAGACAGCAGCGATGCCTTCAAGATCATCGTTACCGCTGACGTAGAGGAAGACTTCTCGAAGCTCACACCGGAAGATCATCGTAACGCACCGATCCTCGACGTAGCCGCTACCGTGAATATGGGTAACATCGCCGCAGGCAAAGTCGGCAAACGCACCATCGTGCTGACGAACGTAGGTGCTGACCCGCTGAAGATACGCCGCGTGCTCAACAGCAGCAGTGAGATCAAAGCCAGCATCAGCAAAGCCGAACTGAAAAACGGCAAGAGCGCACAGATCAAGATCGAGGCACTGACAGCTGGGCTGGAGCCCGGCGCATACAGCCGTCAGTTGACAATCATCAGCAACGATCCCGCCAAACCGAAGTTCTTGCTGACAATCAACTGGACGGTAGAATAATAGTTGAAGGTGGAAAGATGAAAGTTGAGAGATGATGGAACATCCGGAGAATAGCGAAGATTACAAAGGCTTGCAGGTCAACGAGGGCGTGGTGCCACTGCCATCGGTGAACCCGTACGCTACCTTCCGCCGTAAGAAACGTACACTGACGGTGGACGAGTACGTTGCGGGGATCCGTAGCGGTAACATCTCGATCCTCGGTCAGGCTGTGACGCTCGTAGAGAGCAGTCTGCCCTCCGATCAGGCGATAGCGCAGAAGGTGATCGAAGCCTGTCTTCCCTACTCCGGCAACTCCATCCGCGTAGGCATAACCGGCGTACCGGGAGCCGGCAAATCGACGTTCATCGAGGCGCTCGGCACACAACTGTGCAAGAAAGGCAGCCATCTGGCGGTACTGGCTATCGACCCTTCGTCAGAGCGATCGAAAGGCAGTATCCTCGGCGACAAGACGCGCATGAACGAACTGTCAACAGCCGCAAACGCGTTCATCCGCCCCAGCCCCTCGGCAGGCTCGCTGGGAGGAGTGGCGCGTAAGACCCGCGAGACAATAGTGCTCTGCGAAGCCGCAGGGTTTGACACGATACTGGTTGAGACCGTTGGCGTCGGGCAGTCGGAGACAGCCGCACACTCGATGGTGGATTTCTTCCTACTGCTGCAAGTCACCGGCACTGGCGACGAGCTGCAAGGTATCAAACGCGGTATCATGGAGATGGCGGACGGCATAGCGATCAACAAGT
>CACZRD010000092.1 GCA_902783545.1 uncultured Bacteroidales bacterium | reverse complement strand
TTTTTTGGGAAAAAAGTTGCCCAAAAACTTGCATATATCAAGATTTTTTTGTAATTTTGCACCAGATTTCAAGAGTGAAATTTCGGGTAAGCGTCGGGTAAAATCGGTGTAAAACCCCGTACAACAACAAGTATTAACATGCTGTAACATAAGCAGTTACAATTTGGTTTAGGAGATTTTTTGGTTCGTGGGGTCGAGCCCCACATTCCACCCACGGACATCCTTCGGGATGTCTTTTTTGTATAGGGGCTTGTACCTTGCGGTATGTATTATCGGTTAGCGCGCTCGTAGCGTGTGAGTGCTTCCGTCATCAGGCGGTAGCCCTCGGCGATGATTATCTTGGCTTTGTCGAAGTCGAATGTGCCGAACGCGTATTGCGGCATAGAGGCAAGCACATCAGGCGGGGTGAGTTGCAGGGCGAGCTGTGTGTTCCGCTGAATCTGCATGTCGGACATCCGGTCGAGCATCGTAACGTAGTTGACCGTCCCCTGCAGGTTAAGCCGTCTGGCACGGTCGATAGCAGTGAGCTTGCCGCTGATATTGTCGCGGAGTTGCTGTATCGATTTGGGCATATAGGGTAAGCGTTGCTCTTGCAGGGCATTGGCGATCTTCACCAGGTCGGATGACTTCTGCTCAATGTGCAATCCGTCTTTGCCGGAGATATCCATGGCAACGAGTATATCGCCCTCGGTGCGCTGGATCTGCCTGAGCGGAAGCGGATTGAGGATACCGCCGTCCACAAGCAGCCGTCCCTGCCATTGCACGGGCTGGAAGAACAACGGGATAGATATTGATGCGCGTATAGCCTCAAAGAGTGAGCCTTCGCGGAAGATCACCTCATCGGTAGTCAGCAGGTCAGAGGCAACGAGCGTGAGCGGGATAGGCAGCGACTCGATCTTACACTCCGGCACAATCTCCTGTAAGGCTTTGATGATCTTGCTGCCCTTGACGAGGGAGTTGCCCGTGATAGAGAAGTCCGTGAGCTGCAATATACGCTGGCGGTCAACGGATAGAAACCACTCTTTGGCTTCCGTGAGTTTGCCGGCGCAGAACATTCCGGCGATAATCGAGCCCATCGAGCATCCAGAAACAGAGGTGACCGTGTACCCGCGCTCTTGCAGCGCTTCAATGGCACCGATATGCGCCAAACCGCGTGCACCGCCTGAACCGAGAACCAATGCTACATTCTTGTTTGCCATCTTATCATTTGTTAAATGTTACTATCGAATAAAATGCATAGCCTGGCGGGGCTCGTACTCGGGTTTGGGTTGCGTGCTCGTCGCCTTCAGCATGTACGCCATGTTTTTCGCCAGCGAACGCATGGTCTGCATGCCTTCGGCGTCGAGGGATGCTTCACCTTCCAACCGGCCATAAACAATATTCCAATACTGCGAACTCACAATAGGCATATTCAGAATCTGAAACGGCATATTGAGTGTCTGTAATGCGGCTGTTGCACCGCCTCTGCGGCAAACGGCAACCCCTGCTGCGGGCTTTCCGTTGAACGCTGCACCGTTCGAATACAACATCCGTTGCACCAGCGCCAATACCGTACCGTTCGGCTGACCGTAATAGACCGGCGAGCCAACGATCAGACCGTCGCACATCGCCATCTTAGCCGACACCTCATTGCATATATCGTCGTCGAACACGCAGCGGTTGTTGCCTTTCGTCTTGCATGTTGAACATGCGATGCAACCTCTCACCGGCTTCGTGCCGACATCGACGATCTCCGCCCCGATACCGTTCTTCTCCAACTCTTGCGCCACTTCTGTCAGCGCCAAAAACGTGTTGCCGCTTTTATGCGGCGAACCATTAATCAATAGAACTTTCATTGCGCTACTATTTTTATTCGCGGTGCAAAGATACGAAAAATTATCGAAAAGTGCAAATAATTGTGCAAGAAAATTTGCATATGTGAAATAATTGTTGTATCTTTGCAGTGCATTTTCAAAAATTGACGCGCCATGAAAAAACGTCTTATTCTGATCATTACTCTTGTAGCCACTATCAGCATGCAGGCTGTAACGTATTTTCCGTCCCGTACCGACTTCCGCGACGAGCAGATATATTTTCTGTTGCCTACGCGGTTCTATGACGGTGATCCGTCGAACAATACGCAGTGCTGGGACAATCAGTCGAAGAACGCCGGCGACCCGGCTTGGCGAGGGGATTTCAAGGGACTGATAGAGAAGATGGATTACATCAAGGCCTTGGGATTCACCGCTATCTGGATTACGCCCATCGTTGAGAATGCTTCGGGCTATGACTACCACGGTTACCATGCTCACGATTTCTCGAAGGTGGATCACAGGCATGAATCGGAGGGCGTGAGTTTTCAGACGGTGATTGATGAGGCGCACAAGCGTGGAATGAAAATCATCCTCGACATTGTGCTCAACCACACGGGTAACTTCGGCGAGGCGAATTTGTGCAAACTGTTCACGCGTGACTGGAGTGCCGATCAGTCATCGCCCGATGAGTGCATGATTCCCTATACGCAATCCGAGGGCGGCAGACTGCCGGATAACTATTCCTCGCTGCCAGGTAGTCAGCAGTATTCCGCGCGTCTGACGCAGATGAAAAACACTACCGGTGTTAATTACGACATCCACAACTATTGGCATCACTATGGTAACTTCAACTGGGACGAGCCGAACCGCTGGTTCGCGCAGATAGCAGGCGACTGCGTGGATCTGAATACCGAGAATCCCGCCGTATATAATTATCTCATCCAGTGTTACACTACGTTTATCAACATGGGCGTTGACGGCTTCCGTATTGACACCGGCGGACATATTCCACGCTTGTCATTCAACAATGCATTTATACCGGCATTCATAGCAGCTGGTGAGTCGGCTAAAGACAAACGCGGCGGCACGCCGTTCTACATGTTCGCCGAGGTCTGCGCACGCTACAGCAGTATCCTCTACCGCGAGCACGCCAACCTCTCGCCGTTCTATTACACATGGGCGGAATCGAAGAACTATGCATGGAACAACGATCCGGGTTCGTGGGATAACCTCGTGGAGATGGAAGGCTCGCCCTGCACCTCGCACACGAACTGGCAGTCATGCTGGCAGCAGGCGGATGATGATTTTGGCGGGCTAAGTGGTCAACGCACCTCAAACAACGCCCTGCTCAGCGGTAACAATTACCACACACCGGATTACTCGCAGGCTTCGGGACTGCACGTGATAGACTTCACCGAGCATTGGAACTTCGCAAGTGCTTCCGGCGCATGGAACATAGCCAAGCCGTCGAACGACAAGTATTACAACGACGCTACGTGGAATGTAGTCTATGTCGATTCGCACGATTATGCCCCTGACGAGGTACAGTTCAACCGTTTTTCCAAACCGCAGAGCACATGGGCGGAGAATCTCTCGCTGATGTTCACGCATCGTGGTATCCCGTGTCTGTTCTACGGATCGGAAGTGGAGTTTCAGAAAGGAAAGCGCATCGATGATGGCACGAACATCGCTCTGCAGAACTCCGGCAGAGCATATTTCGGCGGATATATCAAGGGCGACATTACCACCACCGACTTTGCCGAATATACCGGCGCAACGGGCAATCTCGCTACCTCGCTCTCGCACCCGCTGGCGCAACATATTCAGCGCTTGAGCAAGATCCGCATGGCAGTACCTGCGCTGCGTAAGGGACAGTATTCGGTAGAAGGCTGCTCAGGTTCGTTTGCATTCAAACGGCGCTACACCGATGATACGACGGATAGCTATGCGTTGGTGTGCATCAGCGGCAACGGTACATTCACAGGCATCCTCAATGGTACATACACCGATTGCGTGACGGGCGACACAAAGACCGTCACCGACGGCAAACTCTCTGTCAGTTGCTCCGGCAAAGGGAATCTGCGCGTGTATGTCCTCTCTACCGATAAGACGCCTGCGCCAGGCAAGATCGGCGACGACGGCAAGTATATCTATACATCTTCGTCAAAGAATATCCCAGACCCTGTATGGGACGGCACGGAGATGGAACTGACGGACGATCCCTCGAATCCAGGCGGCGGTGAAACGATTGCCCCCATAGCGCCTTGTCTGACCTATGCCGATGAAAGGGTGGTGTTCTTTACCAAGTCAAGCGATTTCGGCAATGCTATCAACTGCTACATCTGGCACACGGGTACAGGGAGCACGGTGCAGGTCTGTGGCAGCTGGCCTGGGAAGAAAGCCACGGCGCTGGGTAATGACACTTACAAGTTTGTCGTGCCCGATGATGCCAAACAGATTGACAATAGCTGGAAGATCATCTGGAACGACGGCAGCGGCAACCAGACACAGGATCTGACGTTCCGCAACCAATATCTCTACACCGGAGCCAACAAAGGTTCTATCCAACCCACCACGCTCATCACTGCCCTGTGCGATCAGATTACGGATCTGGAGGCAGTGACTGAATCTGACTTGCGCGTGTTTGCTGATGATGGCACATTAGTCATCATAGCGCCGCAACAGATGCAGGGCGAGACTGTCCCTGTTTATACAGCAACAGGACTACTGATTCGCGCTATTACCCTTCAAACAGGCACAAACCGCATCAGCGGTCTGCCGTGCGGTTTGTATCTTGTCGGGAAAAAGAGAGCTTACCTCTTCTGAATCGTGGTTATTCCTACGTAGGCCAGTAGGATGAGATTCATCATCAGCGCATAGATGATGGCAGGGATTGCAATGATCTCATTATTGAAAATCAGCGGGCTGCAAGCTATCGTGATGGCTTGTGCGGCATTCTGCATGCCAATCTCGATGACCAAGGTGCGGCGTTCTTTTTGAGTTAGTTTCAACAGCCATGCGAGCAACGCTCCGCAGCCCGTTGTGGCTAATATCAGCACGGTCATTGTGAGCCCCAATGAAGCAAACTCATTAACTATTGTCTGCTTGTGCTGGATAAAGAACACGGTTACTAACAATACCAATGCCGGCATAGCAATGCGCTTGAGGACGTTATGAATTTTTTCTGCCGCTTGCGATTTGAAAATGTTAACAACGAAACCGATAGAGATGGGTACAACCATCAGCACGATATTCTGAATCAATAAGTTCCCTACCGGCAATTGTATACTCATATCTGATAACTGATTGCTGACATCTGATAGCTGATTGCTCTCAACCACCCACGCCATGATAAGCGGTAAGGTAAACAGCGTGATGATACTGCTGCAGGCGGTCAAAGTCACCGAAAGAGCGACATCACCTTTCGCCAACATCGAGAATACGTTGCTTGAACTGCCTCCCGGACTACAGGCAACGAGCATAATGCCGATGATAAAAAGAGTCGAAAGTTGGATGTTGAATGTTGAAAGAAGTCGGATGATGAGCCACGCAATCAACGGCAACAGAATAATCTGCCCGATAAGTCCCACGATCACAGGTTTTGGACGTTGTGCTATCAGTTGGAAATCCTGTGGCTTGAGGGTAAGTCCCAAGTCGAACATCAGGATGGTCAGTATCGGCAGTACAATAAATATCGTGTTCATAACTCTGCTATTTATTCGTTTTGTTTCGTATGTGTCTTAATTACAGATGATACGTGACACTGAGTTTCGCCCATGCGCCGGGTTGAAGAACTCCGCCGTAGTCATAGTAATGGCGGTTGGTGATGTTGGTGCACGATATGGCAAAGCGCCAATGAGTCAGATCGTAATAGATCTTACCGTCCAATAGGATCACCGGTCGGAAGTCCGACACTGTACCGTCAGCATTATTGAACTGCCCGACGCGGTCACGGAAACTAAGTGTCCACGATGCGCCGAGACCGGCGTAGATGCCGTGCTCGAGTTGCGCGACGAGCTTATGCCGCAGGTAGTCGAGGTAACGGGAGTTTGCTTCCTGAAGGTCAATATCCAGATTCGTGAAGGCGTAAGTGATCTGTATGTTTCGTAGCCACTGATTGAGCCGGTATTGCACGGAGCACTCAACGCCGAGTGTATTCACACGTTGCTGATTTTGTGCGTGATATGGTCGCTTGGCATCTTCTGCCACATAAACCCAGTCAATGATATCGCGTCCCCAACGATGGTACAGTTCGGCATTCAACGCGAGTGTGCCGGCTTGGTCGAATGACTGTTGGTGTGCAGCACCAAACGATGCCGTCCAAGCTTTTTCGGGCTGGAGATTCTTATTGCCCAATTGGTTGCCTGCATCGTAGTAGAGGTCGGTGAACGTAGGCAATCGAAGCGAACGGTTGGCATTGGCGTAGAGCGACACGCCGCAGTCAAAGGCATAACCGAGGTCTGCGCCGACCGTCCAATGATGATTGAATGAGGAGTTGTACATGCCACCGGCCGTGAGCGATGCCGACAGGTGCTGCACATGGAAAGTCTGCTGTGCGAAATATGCAATATTCAGCCGGTTGTGATCACCGAAGTTCGTTGAGTGGATATTCTCGTTTCGCGTCTCGAAACCCACTGTAGTCTTGCCAATGGACGAGGCGTAGTGCGCCCGCAGAGTAGTGGTAGTATTCTGCGTCAGATGGCGGTTGCTTGGCAGACCGCGATGCCACTCGTATCGGTCATGGTTCGCGCGGTAGGCTGCCTGCGCGTCCAACGCCCATCGTCCCCAATGATGCTCGTAGCGCACCGATCCGAAAGCCGTGCGGGTGGCATCGAACTGATCTTGTGAACCAAAGCCGTAAAACATTCCCGCGCCGGCATCTTTGTACTGCGCACCGGCTTGCATCTCCAGCCCGCGCCACGTGGCGTTGAGGTAGATGTTCGCACCGTTGAAGTCGGAGTTATTGAGCGCAGTAGATTCTTTCTCGGTCGGATTAGGTGCATAGTACCCGTTGCTATGGCTGTAGTCGGCACTTGCCAGCACACGCCATTCGTTGCGCCGCCAGCCGCCCGTCATTTCCGCCTTGGCATAGCGGTTCATTCCCATCTGCATGGATATGTGGTAGGTATCTTTGTCAGCGCGTCGCGTGACGATATTGATAGCTCCGCATAACGCGTTGCCGCCTACAAGCGATGCCGCTGCTCCTTCAAGCACCTCTATGCGCTCGATGGCTGAGAGAGGAATAGGGATGTTCATGGCGTAATGTCCGGTCTGCGCATCGCTGACACTGACGCCGTTAAGTAGGATCATCACTTGGTCGAACGTACCGCCGCGCATGCTCACGTCGGCTTGAGCACCACTGGCTCCGCGCGAACGGATATCCAGTCCCGGTAGTGTCTCCAGCAGGTCAGCAACGGTAGTCGCCGGTAATGCGGCGATAGCTTCTCTGCTGATCTCTGTCACAAGCCGATATGCCTGCGAATGAATCTCTGTCTGACGAGACACTACCTGTACTTCCTGTAATCGCATTTGTGACACCTCCTCCGGTGTTGCAGACGAATCGGCAACAGATGTTGAGGCGTTGATGATGCCCGCAAATGACAAGGCAAGGCACGCAACTAAAATCACTCTGCTGTAACGCACCTTACAAACTCTCCTTCAGAATGTCTTTTATGTCCTCCGCTTTGAGGTCGAGATAACCGGCGGGGAAGATAACGGTCGTCGAAACGATGTCGTCAATCATTTCAGGTGTCGCACCAATCTCCGTGATGGTGAGTGGCAAACCGATCTCCAGCATCCATTTCTTGAGTGCTTCCATACCAGCTTCGGCAAGTTCGCGTTCGTTCTTGCCTTCTGCCGGTATATCCCACACGTTATGCGCAAAGCGTGCGAACTTAGGCACTCCCTGTTGCATTGCGCGGCGATAGTACGCCATCGAGCAAGCTGCGAGACAATAGCCGTGTGGAGCATGTGTCCATGCGCCGAGAGAGTGGCCGATCATGTGTACCATCCAGTCTTCGGATTTGCCGCACTTGATGAGCGTATTTAGTGCCCACGTGGCCGTCCACATAATGTTGCTGCGTGCCTCGTAGTTCTGCGGGTCTTTGACAGCCGCACGTGAAGCGACGATGAGTGAACGCATCAGTCCCTCGGAGATATAATCGCTGGTATTATCATCGAAGTCCGAGAAATACTGCTCGAAGATATGATTCATGATGTCGTAGATACCCGCCTTCATCTGCTCGAGCGGCACGGTCATCGTGTACCGTGGATTGAGAATGGAGAATTTGGGCATCAATCGGCTGTCGAATACATGACCGGTCTTGAAGTTCTTCGTTGCGTCCGTAATCACACAACCGCCGTTCATCTCACTGCCTGTACCTGCCATCGTAAGGATACATCCCACGGGCAGAATCTTTTGCTCTGCAGCTGGTTGATGACTGTCAAGCCAAAACTCCTGCCAGTAGTCGCCCTCGAAGAACACGGACGCTGCTACGCCTTTGGAGTAGTCGCACACACTGCCGCCGCCGAGCGCCAGAATCCAATCGGCCTTGTTCTCCCGTGCGATGCGTACGCCTTCGTGGAGTTTTTCAAGCGTCGGGTTGCTCATAACACCCGGATTCTCGATGATCGTCTTGCCGCCCTCACGCAGTATTGCAACGACCTCGTCGTATATGCCGTTGCGCTTGACGCTACCGCTGCCGTAGTTGAGCAGCACACGCTCGCCATAATTCTGTAACTCGTCCTTGAGATAGTTCAGGGACTCTTCGCCGAAATACAGTTTCGTCGGATTGTGGTATTTAAAATTGCCTTGCATAATGATTGATTATTGCATGATTTCCACGCAAAGGTACAAAAAAAATCTTACAATTGCAAGAATTTTTTATTTTTTTTCACAAATGACAAAAAAAAATGCATAAAAATTTGCAAAAGTGCAATTTTTTTTATACCTTTGTGTCGGTTTGCGCGTGTTATGCCTTAAATGCACGCGTACGCACGCCAACAGAAAACACATTCAATCAACCGGCAAATAATCTAAATATCAAATACAATGAATCTATCCGAATTAACCGACAAGATCTACGCTGAGGGCGTGGAGAAAGGTAAAGAACAAGCCTCTGCCATCGTAGCCGAGGCTGAACAGAAGGCTGCGGACATCATCGCCGCTGCCGAGAAGAAAGCTGCTCAGACGCTCGAGGCAGCCAAAGCCGCTGCTGCCGAGCTGGACAAGAACACCCGTTCGGAACTCAAGCTCTATGCCGAGCAATCGGTGAATGCCATCAAGACCGAGGTGACGAACCTGCTGACCGACAAGCTTGCTGCTGACAGCGTGAAAGCCGCTACGGCTGATGCAAAGTTCATGCAGAAGCTCATCGCTGACCTCGCAGCACAACTCGCCAAGGGTGGGGAAGTAGTGATCGAGGCCAAGGATGCCGAGGCGCTGAAGAAGTACTTTGCCGCCAATGCCAAGGAACTCCTGAACAAAGGCGTAGAGATCAAGGAAGTGAAAGGTATCAAGACCGCTTTTGCTATCGCACCGAAGCAGGGTGGTTACAAACTCGCTTTCGGTGACGACGAGTTCATCGCTTATTTCAAGGAGTTCCTCCGTCCGCAACTCATCGAACTGTTGTTCTAAATGAACAAATCGTAAATGACTAAATGGTAAATGTCATGGGTTACGAATATTTAATAGCGGGCTTTGAGGATATAGCACTCAGCGAGCGCGTGCAGACCTCGGAAGAAGCATTGCTGGAGCTCCTTGACGAGCACCTGTCGGCTTCTGACAAGGAACTGTTGGCGTTGCTGCGTCGTAAGAACGACGACGAGGCTGTCTTTGCGCTGCTGGAGGACGATGCTGTTCAAGACCGTAAGGCTGAACTCAGTCTGAGCGACGAGGATTTCCGTACGCAGTTGCTATACGAACAGGGCTTGAAGTGCAAGAACAAATTCGTGCGCGAGTGGTTCGCCTACAACATGGATGTCAACAATGTGCTTGCTGCCGCCGTTGCCATCAAGCATGGCATGGATGTGCAGAAGGTGATTGTGGGCGACAACGAAGTGGCGCAAGAACTACGCAAAGGCGGTGCGCTCGGTAAGAACGCACGGTTGGCGGCACTCGTTCCTGACCTCAAAGAGGTGGCAGAGATCGCCGAGATAGGCAACCTGCTCGACCGCGAGAAACGTATTGACGCGCTGCGCTGGCAGTGGCTCGAAGACAGGACACTGTTCGAGGTGTTCAATATCGAAGCCGTGCTCGCGTATTACCTGAAAGCCTCTATCCTCCATCGCTGGGATACCCTGACCGTGGAGCAAGGCGAACAAGTCTTCCGTGACTTGGTAGCGGATATGAAAAAAGGTGTTAACCTTTAATCGTGCCCTTTAGGGCTAAGAAAAAAGGTGTGAAGTAGGATGCTTAAGTGGTTGTTAGGAATACCATACGAGGTGGCGTTTTGGGAAGCTACTTATCGTAATCAGAAAGAGTTGGACAAGTTGTTCGCCTTCTCTCACTACGGTAAAGCTCTCACGCTGGATGGTTTTGACGCAACGGCATTTATGCTGTCGCAGCCAAAACCGAAACAAGCCAAGATACTGGATATCGGTAGCGGAATGACTTATCTGCCGGGCGAATATGTCGTAGATACAGAGGGTAACAAGATAGTGCTTAATATCCATTACGTCGACCCGTTGGCAAACTATTACAACCGGATATCCGCGAAGCATCGACCGGATGTGCCGAAAGTGGAATTTGGAATGATGGAATATCTGTCAGCGTTCTATCCCGAACATGACGTGACGCTGGCGATTATTCAGAATGCATTGGATCATAGCGCTGATCCCGTCAAGGGAATAATTGAGGCGCTAAACGCACTCCAAAAGGGCGGAATCCTGTACCTGAATCATCATCCAAACGAGGCGGAATATGAGAACTATCGCGGCTTCCATCAGTTCAATATATGTGTTGAAAATGAGGAACTGATTATATGGAATAGCGACAAAAGGTTCAACGTGAACGACATAGTCAAGGACTTTGCGCATGTGGAGACCAAGATTGTGGGCAATAATCCCATCGCAATCATTACCAAGACCGCAGAAGTGCCCGCTGCTATGTTGGCTCACGAGCAAGATATCCGCACGCTCAGTAACGCATTGATGGAGCTGACGCAGAAGATGAATGATCCTTCATTTATGCGACGTTATCATCGGCAGTTTCGGTACTATCGTTTCGCACAAAAGATGTCTAAACTCGTCTCATGGCAGACGCGCCAGGATATAAAGAAATTCATTAAGAAATTAAAGATATGACAACAGGAAAAGTTAAAGGTGTCATCTCGAACCTCGTTACCGTAGGTGTCGATGGCGCTGTATCGCAAAACGAGATCTGCTACATCAGCGTCGGTGACGTGAAGTTGATGGCAGAGGTAATCAAAGTGACCGGCGACAACGTGTACGTTCAGGTATTTGAATCGACGCGTGGTCTGAAAGTCGGCAACACGGTAGAGTTCACCGGCCACATGTTGGAGGTGACTCTCGGTCCCGGTCTGTTGAGCCGTAACTACGACGGTCTGCAGAACGACTTGGACAAACTGACAGGTGTGTTCCTCAAGCGCGGTGAGTACAGTTTCCCGCTTGATGAGAACAAACTCTGGGCATTCAAACCTCTCGCCAAGGTAGGCGACAAGGTGGAAGCTGCTGCATGGCTGGGCGAGGTGGACGAGAACCATCAGCCGCACAAGATTATGGTTCCCTTCGTGTTTGAGGGTGAATATACCGTCAAATCCATCGTGAAGGAAGGTGAGTACAAGATCAATGACACGATCGCCGTACTCGTCGATGCCGAGGGCAATGAGCACAAGGTGACGATGATCCAGAAGTGGCCGGTGAAGAAAGCCATCACGGCGTACAAATCCAAACCGCGTCCATTCAAGCTCCTCGAAACAGGCGTTCGCACCATCGATACCGCCAACCCGATCTGCGAGGGTGGAACAGGCTTTATCCCCGGACCGTTCGGTACGGGTAAGACCGTGCTTCAGCACGCCATCTCGAAGCAAGCCGAGGCGGACATCGTGGTTATTGCAGCCTGCGGTGAGCGTGCCAATGAGGTGGTGGAGACCTTCACCGAGTTCCCGGAACTTGATGACCCGCACACCGGCCGCAAACTGATGGAGCGTACGATCATCATCGCCAATACATCGAACATGCCTGTGGCTTCGCGTGAGGCTTCCGTATATACCTCGATGACCATCGCCGAGTATTACCGCTCGATGGGTCTGCGAGTGTTGCTGATGGCTGACTCCACTTCCCGTTGGGCACAAGCCCTGCGTGAGATGTCCAACCGTCTGGAGGAGTTGCCCGGTCAGGACGCCTTCCCGATGGACCTCTCGGCTATCATCGGTGCATTCTACGCACGCGCGGGATACGTGTACCTTAATAATGGTGCAACGGGATCGGTTACGTTCCTCGGTACGGTTTCGCCTGCCGGTGGTAACCTCAAGGAGCCTGTGACCGAAGGTACGAAGAAAGTCGCTCGCTGCTTCTACGCTTTGGAGCAGGCACGTGCCGACCGCAAGCGTTATCCGGCTGTTAACCCGATTGACTCCTACTCGAAGTATATCGAATATCCCGAGTTCGCGGAGTATATCTCGCAGCGTATCAACGGCGAGTGGCTGGAGAAAGTCAACGATATGAAGACCTATCTGCAACGCGGTAAGGAGATTCAGGAGCAGATCAACATCCTCGGAGACGATGGTGTAACCGTTGATTTCCACGAGGGATTCTGGAAATCCGAGGTTATCGACTTCGTTATTCTCCAGCAAGACGCGTTCGACAAGATCGACGCCGTTTGCCCGTTGGAGCGTCAGGAGTACATGCTCGACCTCGTAATGGATATCTGCAAGCACGACTATAACTTCGATAATTTCCTTGATGTAAGCGAATACTTCAAGCGCGTGATCAACCTGTGCAAACAGATGAACTACAGCGAGTTCCACAGCGAGCAGTTTGAGGACTATCGCAAGAAGCTCAACGAATTGCTGGCTGAGCGTCAGATAGCTGCATGAGACGTTTCGCATTCATAGTATCCTTGCTTGTGCTGACCTGCATGGCGTTCGCCTCCTCCAATGGTGGCGTGCGTCACTTGCAGCCGGTGCGTGTACCGGTGATCATGGTGCAGTACCAGGATGTGCAGTTCAAAGCGGAGAATGACAAGGCTGGTTTCTCGGACTTCTTCAACGGCACGAACTACACCCACGCCGGTGCAACCGGTTCGGTGCAGAAGTATTTTGCCGATCAGTCGTTCGGGCAGTATGTGCCTCAATTCGACGTCATCGGTGTTGTGACGCTTGACGGCAACCGCCGTGACTATGGCGCCAACGATGGTGATGGTGAGGATATTGCTGCCGAGCAGATGGTTGCTGATGCATGTAACCTCGCTGAGAACTTGGCGGACTTCACCAAGTACGACATGGACGGTGACGGAAGGCTGGATGCTGTAGTTATCATCTACGCCGGACAAGGCGAACAGGCTGATAATCATCAGGAAGACGCTATCTGGCCGCATTACAATGACCTCGAGACGACCTTCGCGTTGGATTATCTCGTACAATTGGACGGCAAGACGGTGGCTAAGTATTGCGCGGTTCCCGAATTGCAGAATGCGCAGTACCGTGACGGTATAGGTACGCTGATTCATGAGTTCGCACATATACTCGGTTTGCCGAACTTCTGTACTACCGACGGCGGTACGCAGAAGACCCTTGGCGACTGGGATGTGATGGATCACGGATGTTACAACAACGAGTCGCGGACTCCCGCCGCTATGAGCGCCTACGAGCGATTCTATCTCGGTTGGGTGGAGCCTATTTTGCTTGATGAGCCGATGAACGTGCGTCTCGGTGACCTCAATACCACCGGCGACTGCGCTATCATCACCGCTACAGGACAAAGTAATCTCAACGGACTCAGCCCTGACCCGCGGGAGTTCTATATCCTTGAGAACCGGCAACAATCCGGTTGGGACAAATATTTCCCCGGACATGGACTGATGCTCACGAAGATCGACTATGTCAAGAACAAGTGGGAGTCCGACGAGGTGAACAACGTAGAGCGCCATCCGTGTGTCGATCTCATTGAGGCCGATGGCAAAAAACCTTCGTACAAGGCTGATAACCTGACAAATGGTTACTTCGGCAAGCAGGGCGACTTGTTCCCTGCCGGCGCAACGGAATATAAGATGTTCAGCAACAAGATGTACTTCAGCGGCGTTAAGGAACAGGGGGGGGTGATCACCTTCGACTTCCTCGGCGGTGTGGAGAAATGCACGGTGAACTTCTCAGTGAGCAACGGCTCATGTTCAACGGCTTCACTCACCGAGTCGAAGAAAGGCGCAGGTGTTGTCCTGCCAAGCGTGACAGCCAACAGCGGTTATACGTTCCTCGGCTGGGCGACGCGCAAGAATAGCACTACTGCCGATGCCGGACAACCCGGTGATCGGTTCTATCCGATGAGTGACTGCTCGGTGTTCGCCGTGATGCAAGACAACACAAGGTTCTGGTTCTACTACGACATCAAGGGCGTAACTGCTGATGACTATGTCGGCTTTAATGGCGCGTACGTAAAAACAAATGATATAAAAGACGTTAGCATCACGTTCGGTAAGAAAGAGGGCTATCAGAATCCGACGGCAGACAACTGTCTGGTGAGAGTTGTCTGTGGCAGTAAGCAGCTACTGAACACTACGCGTTTCGAGAACGAAAATATCATCGTCACTATTCCGGCTGCGGAGATAACGGGCGACATCTATATCACGATCGTCAACGTGCGCGAGCAGAAAGAGGAAGGTTGCACCGCCTACAGCCATACGTTCACCACGACCTGTTATTCGGGCACGGCACAGGACTTCGGTCCCTACACGTGGGATGTGACCATTGCCAACGACAACACTTGCTCCTACGACAAGAACAAAGGTGCTGTATTCGGCTCGGGTAGCTACCCGTCAGGGCTCGTGCGGCTTTACACCGAGGAGACCATGGGTTGTGCACCGGCAGTTGTTCGCATCAAAGCCGCTGCTAACGGCGATGGCGTGCTCAGCGTATATGTGGCCGGTAGTCAGGCTGGCGAATCAGAGTCTCTGACCACAACGCTGGAGACCTATGAGTTCGTTGTCGAGAACCCGACATCTGGTGCGCTGGAGATCCGTCTGGAGAATACGCAGAAAGCCATGTATCTCAAGCAGATAGAGATAGACTTCGTCAAGTGGGTGGAACCTGAGCCGACCAACGACCCCGAAACGACCGTTGAGCAGCAGGTAACCGACAAACAAACGCCAAGTGCAACGAAACTCATCCGCAACGGACAACTCTATATTCTCCATAATGGATGCTACTATAACGTACTAGGTACGAATGTGAAATAACATAAACTACGTAAATAACGAAAATAATAAATATATGGCAAAAGCATTTCAAAAAATCTACACGCAGATTACTGCGATTACCAAAGCCACCTGCTCGCTGAAGGCACAAGGCGTTGGTAATGACGAGCTTGCTACCGTCAACGGCAAGTTGGCTCAGGTGGTAAAGATTCTGGGCGACGATGTAACGCTGCAGGTGTTCGAGGGTACGGAAGGTATCCCTACCAACGCCGAAGTAGTGTTCCTCGGCAAAGCTCCGTCGCTCAAGGTGAGTGACCAACTTGCCGGCCGATTCTTCAACGCCTACGGCGATCCTATCGACGGAGGTCCGGAGATCGAGGGCAAGGAGATTGAGATCGGTGGCCCTTCGGTGAACCCCGTGCGTCGTAAACAACCGTCAGAGCTCATCGCTACAGGTATTGCAGGTATCGACCTGAACAACACGCTTGTGTCCGGTCAGAAGATCCCGTTCTTCGCTGATCCCGACCAGCCGTACAACCAAGTGATGGCTAACGTGGCGCTGCGTGCGCAGGCTGACAAGATCATCCTCGGCGGTATGGGTCTGACCAACGATGACTACCTCTACTTCAAGAACGTGTTCAACAACGCCGGCGTGCTGGATCGTATCGTCAGCTTCGTGAATACGACCGAGAACCCTGCCGTAGAGCGACTGCTCGTGCCGGATATGGCGCTGGCTGCTGCCGAGTACTTCGCTGTAGAGAAACACCAGAAGGTGCTTGTTCTGCTGACGGATATGACGCTCTACGCTGACGCATTGGCAATCGTAAGTAACCGTATGGATCAGATTCCTTCCAAGGACTCTATGCCGGGTTCGCTCTATTCCGATCTGGCCAAGCTCTACGAGAAAGCCGTACAGTTCCCCGAGGAAGCCGGTGGCGGCTCCATCACCATCATCGCCGTTACAACCCTCTCCGGTGGAGATATCACCCACGCTATTCCTGATAACACGGGTTATATCACCGAGGGTCAGCTCTATCTGCGCCGTGATTCGGATATCGGTAAGGTCATCGTCGATCCGTTCCGTTCGCTGTCACGACTCAAACAGCTCGTTGCCGGCAAGAAGACCCGTGAGGATCACCCGCAGGTAATGAACGCTGCCGTACGTCTGTACGCCGATGCAGCTAACGCCAAGACCAAACAGGAGAACGGCTTCGACCTCACCGACTACGATGAGCGCTGCTTGAAGTTCGCCAAGGAGTACAGTAACGATATCCTGGCTATCGACGTGAACATCAACACCACCGAGATGCTCGATATCGCTTGGCGACTCTTCGCTAAACACTTCAAACCCGAAGAGGTCAACATCAAGCAAGTATTCGTTGACAAGTACTGGAAACAAGAAAAATAATCCTCATGCGTGGCTATGAGGGCATCCATCTCGGGACGTAAACCAGCGAAGCGCTTGCGGACCGAAGAGCGGGTGCATGGCGAGACTTTAATGAGTGCGGAGCGCTCAGTCGGTGTCGAGCCATAGCCACACGCGAAATGGCTATTACATATCAGTTTAATAAAACATCGCTACAAGCACTTGAGAAGAATCTCAAGATGCGACAGCGTACACTTCCGACCCTTCAGAACAAGGAGAGTGCATTGCGCCTCGAAGTGAAGAAGGCCAAGAAAGAGATCCAAGAGCTCGACGAGGAAGTGAATCGCCGCATCAAGGATTATGATCAGATGTTGGCGCTTTGGGGTGAGTTCGATACGTCGCTCATTCACGTGGATGACGTGCGGATGTCCATCAAGAAGATCGCCGGTGTGCGCGTGCCTGTGCTGGATGAGGTGGTCTATTCGACCAAGGAGTTCAGTCTGTTCTCGTCGCCGAAGTGGTTCATTGACGGATTCGAACAACTCAAGGCTATAGCGGAAGTAGGTATCCGTCAGGAGTTTGTGCGCCGGAAGGTTGACCTGCTTGAGTACGCTCGTAAGAAGACGACTCAGAAGGTGAACCTGTTCGAGAAGGTGCAGATCCCGGGTTACCAAGATGCTATCCGCAAGATCAAGCGATTCATGGAAGACGAGGAGAACCTCTCCAAGTCAAGTCAGAAAATAGTGAAGAGCAAACGCGAGCGTGACGCCGCCGCGGAGGCAGCTAATGGAAAGGAGGGTGCAGCATGATTGAGTCAATGAAGAAATATACGTTCCTCGTTCTTGCATCGCAATACGACGCGTTCCTTGAGCGCGTGCGCGAAGCAGGCTTGGTACATGTTACCCTGAAGGCCGAAGGCTTGGCGGAAGACGAACAGTTGCGTCAGACCATTGCTGATGCCGATGCCCTGCAGCGACTCATCGAAGCCGGTGCACCCGAGCAACTGCTCAGCGAGCGCAATGCTGTCCTTGCCAAGATCGAGGCAACGAAGAAGGAAGCACAACGCATGGCTATCTGGGGCACATTCAGCAGCGAGCGCATAGCCGAGCTGAAAGATGCCGGTTATGACCTGCACTTCTTCACCTGCTCCAAGAAAGTCTTCAAGCCGGAGTGGGGAAGCATTGTTGCCAACGATGGCGATACGCTCTACTGCGTGGCTGTTACCAAACGTCAAGACGAGGCTGTTCTTACCCTCGATGGTGAGCCGTTCAGTCTGCCCGAGGGATGCATCGAACAGACCCTCAACGAGCATAACGCTCAGCAGCTGCTCGCCGACATCGAGGCACTCAACGGACTACTCGCAGCAGCCAATGCACGTATCGATGCTTGGGGCAAAGCGAACCTTGACGCCAAGCGTGAGGAACTTGCAGAAATGCGCAGAAGTATCAATTGGCAAAAGGTACAACTCTCTTCGGATACCGCAGCCGACGGCGCATTGCGGCTGATGGAAGGCTTCTGCCCGACGGAGAAGACCGCTGAACTCAACCGTGTGCTCGACCAACTCGACACGTATTATGAGGTCGAAGATCCGGTTGAAGGCGACGCTACGCCGGTCAAGCTCAGCAACAATAAGTTCGCCAAACTCTTCGAGGTATTCACCGGCATGTACGGATGGCCTACCTACGGCGAGTTTGACCCGACGCCTATCCTCGCGCCGTTCTATCTGCTGTTCTTCTCGCTGTGTATGGGCGATTCCGGTTACGGTATTCTGCTCATCGCGTTCGGTCTGCTTGTCTATTACAAGAAACTGAACATTGAGATGTTCGAGGGGCTTGGTCCGATCATCACTACGCTTGGCGTGGGTACATTGATCGTCGGCTTCTTCCTCGGTACGGCGTTCGGTATGGATCTGAGTGCACTGTTCCCGAGTATCGATTATCTGTTCCTCAACGGTAAGGTCATCACCGAGGGTGGAGTGCAGTATCTGACCAAAGCGCAATATGCTGCTGCCGGTATTGAAGGCGGCTACGATGTGGCGATGGTGCTGGCGCTGATCATCGGTGTGTTCCATATCTGCCTGGCTATGGTGGTCAAGGCGCTGTGTTACACCCGTCGTTTCGGTTTTGCGGCTACACTCGGCACTTGGGGCTGGACACTGCTCATCGTGGGCGGCATATCCGCGCTGGTGATCTGTATGGCTCTTAGCGTGCCGATGGAGGTAACAAAGATCGTGCTCATTGTCATTGCTTGTATCTCGGCGCTCGGCATCTATGTATTCAACACACCGGGCAGAAACCCGCTGCTGAATATCGGTGCAGGTCTGTGGGATACCTACAACATGGCTACCGGCATCTTGGGCGATACGCTCTCCTACATCCGTCTCTATGCCCTTGGCTTGGCTGGCGGTATGCTCGGCGGTGCGTTCAACGACCTCGGATTGATGGTCATGGGCGGCTCGACCGAAGGTGCTACATGGCAGTGGATACCGTTCATCCTGATCCTACTCGTCGGACACTTGTTGAACCTCGCTATGTCGTCGCTGGGCGCGTTTGTACACCCGCTCCGTCTGACATTCGTCGAGTACTTCAAGAACTCCGGCTACGAGGGCAAAGGTAACCTCTATCGCCCCTTTGGCGCAGAGGAACCCGCTCAATAAGTAATCCGCCATACATGGCGGATAATAAGCCATCAGCCACATTTGGCTGATGTAACACAACAAATAATTAATAACAAAATAAAACACAACATTATGGAATTTTTAGGATTTCTTGGCTGGGGACTGATGTTAGGTCTCGCCGGTGTAGGCTCCGCCTACGGAACAACTATCGCAGCTAATGCTGCAGAGGGTGCATTGAAGAAGAACCCGGGCAAATCGGCTTCGTACATGATTCTGTCTGCACTTCCCGCTACCCAGGGTTTGTACGGTTTCGTTGCTTTCCTTATGTGGGACAAGGCTGCTATTGCTGCTAACCCTGCTCTGTACTTCGGTATCGGTCTGGCAGTTGGTCTCGTTTGCCTCCTGTCGGCTGTTCGTCAAGGTATGGTTTGCGCTAACGGTATCTCCGGTATCGCCGGTGGTCACGATGTTCAGACCAACACGATGATCTATGCCGCTCTTCCGGAGTTCTATGCTATCTTGGCGCTTGTAGCTGCCCTGATGATCTAAGCATCGTTCCGACTGCAAAGAAAACGACCGTCTCATTGCGAGGCGGTCGTTTCCTGTTTGGCTGAACCGTGATTATTTATTTCTCAATCAGACGGATCGCACGTGCGTAGCAGCAAGGATGAGCCTGGAACACAATTCCTTTGGCATTCATCGCTACGCGGTAAGCATCCTCACCTTTCTTGGTCGATGTCCAGTAGTCACCGAGTTCGTTGCCCATACGGAACTCACCGGTGCAGTTGATGAATCCGGTGAACGGGAAGATGATGTGGTTGCCGTTAGGACCAATAACCTTGTAACCGCCGTCCTTGAGCTCTTTCCACTCGCATTTTTCATACAGCTCGTTGAACTGCTTGTGCGTCGGCACTTGTTTGCCGAACTTCTCAATCGCTTCGTCGTAGGTCATCAAGCCGTCCTCGTTGATCACTCTCCACTTCGTGCCGCTGGGGAGTCCGAGGTCGATGAACGGAGCGGTAGCTGCTTTCTTCTTTGTCACGCCGTCTGGGTTAACGAACGGTTGACTCGGCTCCTCGTCTGCAACGACAGGGGCTGCTTCGGCTTGTGCTGATGCCTGCTCGGCTTGAGCCGAACCGTTGTCTTGCGGCTGTACTTGCTCTTGTGGAGCAGCTTCACATTTCTTGTTGCAGTGGCAGCAGGGGCAACTGTAGCAGTGCCACAATCCGAGAAGTAATGCAATGATACTGATAATCAGCGCAATGATGCTGATTTTCTTTGCAGAGTTTTGATTTTCCATTGTTGTATTTGTTTAAAGGGTTATATGAATGTTGTTGTGCCTGTGTGCGCAAATAACCATGCAAAGGTACAAAAAAAAACTGAGATTTGCAAATATATTCGCTAAAATTTGCATATATGATATTTTTTTTGTACCTTTGCAATCTGCAATGATATGGTAAATTCTATCCTATATGAATATAGTTGATTATATTTCCGCTAACAGGGAGCGCTTCATGGATGAATGGGCGTCTCTCATCCGTATTCCGTCTGTCAGTTGTGAACAGGAGCATAAACCCGACATGCTGCGTTGTGCTGAGCGTTGGCGCGAACTGTTGCTTGCTGCCGGTTGCCAGCATGCCGAAGTGATGCCTGCGCCCACCGCCGACGGCAATCCCTTCGTTTTTGCCGAATACCAAATCACAAATGACCACGGCTCTGCCGATCGAAAGAAATCACAAATCACAAATACCAAAACGCCCACCGTTTTGGTCTATTCCCACTACGACGTCATGCCTGTCGCTCCGCTCGAACTCTGGCAGTCCGATCCGTGGGAACCGTCTATCCGCGAGGGTAGGTTATACGCCCGTGGCGCGGACGATGACAAAGGCCAGGCGATGATTCAGGCGAAAGCCTTTGAGTACCTCGTTCGCGAGGGACTGATGAACTGCCATGTGAAGTTCATCTTCGAGGGCGAGGAGGAGATCGGCTCACCTTCGTTGGCTGCGTTCATTGAGCAGCACAAGGATATGCTCAAGTGTGATGTCATCCTCGTCAGCGATACCTCGATGGTTGGTAAGGATACTCCCTCACTCACTATCGGCTTGCGTGGCTTGGCGTATTGGCAGATCGAGGTCGATGGTCCATGCCGTGACTTGCACTCCGGACATTTCGGCGGTGCGGTACGTAACCCTATCAATGCCCTCACGCAGATGTTGGCAAAGGTCGTTGACGACCATGGACGCATCACTATCCCGCACTTCTACGACGATGTGCTGCCTATCCCCGAGGATGAGCGAAAGATGATTGCGCAGATTCCCTTTGATCTTGAGGCGTACAAACGCGCTATCGATGTCCCCGACGTGTTTGGCGAGGAAGGTTATTCCACGCTTGAGCGTAACTCCTGCCGCCCTTCGTTTGACATCTGCGGTATATGGGGCGGCTATACCGGCGAGGGCTCCAAGACTGTCCTTCCGTCCAAGGCTTTTGCCAAAGTCTCTTGTCGTCTTGTCGCCAACCAAGACCATGAGAAAATTTCCAAACTCTTCGCCGAATACATCACGAGCCTCGCGCCAAGTGGCGTGCGTGTCAAGGTTACACCGATGCATGGTGGTCAAGGCTATCTGTGTCCGCTTGACTTGCCGGCTTACAAAGCTGCCGAGCGTGGCTTCGAGATCGCCTTTGGCAAACGTCCGCTGGCGGCACGCCGTGGAGGCAGTATTCCTATCATCGCGGAGTTCGAGCGTGTGCTCGGCGTCAAGACGATTCTCATGGGCTTTGGCTTGGAGCAGAATGCCATCCACTCCCCCAACGAATCCATGGATCTCGAAGTCTGGGAGAAAGGCATCATCGCCGTCACTGAGTTCTATAAAGCGCTTGTTTCTAAAGAAAAAGAATAAAAAGATTTGCAAATATCATTTTTTTTTCGTACCTTTGCGGCCGATACAATTTTAGTAACATTTGTTTAATCAACTAATATGTCAGAGCGTAAACGGACAACGTTTTCTTCGAAAGTCGGATTGATCATGGCGGCGGCAGGCAGTGCTGTCGGCTTGGGTAATATATGGAAGTTCCCGTACGTCGCCGGTGAGAACGGCGGCGGAGCGTTCCTTGTCGTGTATCTGCTGTGTGTGCTGCTGTTCGGTATGCCGCTGCTGATGACGGAGTTCATGATCGGCAAGCGTTCGGGCAAGAGCGCGCACGGCGCATTTCGTGCCCTGAGCGGCAACAGCCGTTGGCAGTGGCTCAGCTGGCTGTGCATGCTCACGGCGTTTGTGATCATGGGATTTTACTTCGTGGTGACAGGCTGGTGCTTCAACTACCTCGTCGAGGCTGTGATGAATTCGTTCAGCGGTCTGGGTACGCAAGAATTGACTGCCCATTTTGATACCATCCAGTCCAGTAAGCCCCGGATGATCCTGTTCGGCATAGTGCCGGTCTTGCTGACAGCCGGAGTGCTATGGTTTGATGTCAACAAAGGCATTGAGCGCCTGAGCAAGATCCTGATGCCTCTATTGCTCGGATTGATGCTGCTGATGGCCGGCGTGGTACTGATGATTGACGGCAGTAGTGCCGGTATGCGGTTCTTCTTCCGGTTTGACATGGCGCAGATCACGCCGCGGGTCGTCATGGAGGCGATGGGACAGTGTTTCTTCAGCCTGTCGATTGGCATGGGCGCGCTGATCACCTATGGCTCCTATATGCCTAAAGGTCAGAATGTTATCGCCACATCCGTTCAAGTGATCGTCCTGGATACCTTAGTCGCTTTGATGGCAGGTGTGATCATCTTCCCCGCAGTGTTCGCGTTCGGCTTCGACCCTGCTGAAGGACCACAATTGGTGTTCGTTGTTTTGCCGGCAATCTTCGAGAAGATGACGCTGCCGTGGCTGAGTAGTGTGCTGTTTTTCGCATTGCTGTGTATCGCCGCCATCACCTCAACGATATCGCTCATGGAGGTCGTCGTAGCGTTTATCTGCGAGGCAAGTGCCAATAACAAACGTCCGCTTCATCGCCGTCAGGCAGTGCTGATCACATCGGCGCTGGTGATCGTCTTGCTCGTGACGTGCGTGTTCGTGCCGGAAGTATTCAACTACAGTGACCTTGTGTCATCATGCGTGATGATGCCGCTCGGCGCGTTGGGCACGGCGGTGTTCGTGGGATGGATACTGTCGAGGAAAAAAGGGAAAGCTGTGCAACCTAATGAATCATGGATTAAGTGCTGGTCGCGGAAGTTCTACCTGTTTGTGCTGCGCTTCATCGTGCCGCTTGCAATCTTGTTGATTGTCTTGAATGGATTAGGAATATTATGAGAATCGCTATAATAGGAAACGGCAATGTGGCAACAAGCCTGCATGCCGCCTTCAGTAAGAAAGGGATCGAAGCCCCGATGTTCAGCTCGCGCGAACTGCTACTCAATGACCAAATGTCAAATGACCAATGTCAAATGACAAATGACTACGATGTCTATATCTATGCCGTTCGCGACGAAGCCTTGCGTGAGGTCATTGCTGCTGTTCATGCTCCCGCACGTGCCGTACATGTGCATACTTCAGGCACGGTGCCCATCTCGGTTTTTGGCGAGGACAAACCCCATTGCGGCATTATCTATCCCTTCCAGACCTTCAGCAAGGCGCAACCGATAGACGACTTTTCGGAGATTCCTCTGTTCATTGAGGCAAAGAACATCGACGATGTCGCAGCTGTCTATACCTTGGCGCTGACTCTCTCGCCGCGTGTGATTGAGACCTCGCAAGCCGACCGCGAACGACTGCATGTAGCCGGAGTGTTTGCCAACAATTTTTCCAACTGCATGTACCGCATAGCAGCGGATGTTCTGCGCGGCACATCCATCCCGTTCTCGGTGTTGCTCCCGCTTATCGACCAGACGGCTGCCAAGGTTCATGCCCTCGCTCCGAAAGATGCCCAGACTGGTCCCGCCGTGCGCAAGGACGAACAGGTCATCCGCCATCATCTCGAACTGCTGCAATCCCTCACCACACTCTCTGACAATAAACCTGCTGAGATCTATCGGCTGCTGACGGAATATATCTCCGCCAACACGGATAAGTAAATAGCAGAAGTACAATCTATTGCAAATGAGTTCTCTAAAACTATATTGGATCAATCTTCCCGCGGAAGAGAAAGCGAACACCCTCACGCATCTTCTTCCGTTTCTATGCACCTTGGGCATAGCGTACCCGCTGTTGCACTTGGCATACCAGGCGCAACAGGCTGAACCTAAACTGCAACTATTCAGTGTCATTCTTTTCTGGATAGGCATGGGACTGATGTTTGGTTCATCCACACTCTATCACTTCATCGTTGCCCCCAAACACAAGGCGCGTCTGCGTATCTTCGACCACATATCCATCTACGTGATGATTGCCGGTTCCTATTCGCCGATCTGTCTTACTGTTGTCGGCGGCTGGCTGGGCTGGTCGGTGTTTGTCTTCCTCTGGCTGTGCGTCATCGCCGGCATCGTGGGGAAGATGATAGCCTTGGGCACGCATCCCAAACTCTCGTTGATCCTGTATCTGGCTATGGGCTGGGCGGCACTGCTGATGATCGTGCCGATGTGGCGCAACATGTCGCACGCCGCGTTCGTGTGGGTGTTTGCGGAAGGTATCTTCTATACCATTGGCACCTACTTCTTTAACTTGGACGAGCAGCGCGCGTTCTACCATGCTATATGGCACGTGTTCATCGTCCTCGGTGCACTCTCGCACACCATCGCCTTATGGCTCATCCTCATGAACTGATTCCATGCCTGAGATCCTCTTGCATTATATCTGGGAACATTGTCTCTGGGCGGGATTTCCGCAACAGACCACCGATGGCAAACCCATCGAGATTCTCTCGGTAGGCACGCACAACCGGGATGCGGGACCGGATTACAGCAACGCGCGTATCCGTATAGGCGGTAACGAATGGGTAGGAAACATCGAGATCCACATCCATGCCGCTGACTGGTATCATCATAAGCATCATCTTGATCCGGCTTATGACAACGTGATACTACATGTCGTCCGGGATGCAGACAAACAGGTCTTCAATTCCCGCGGCGAGGCTATCCCGCAATGTGCACTCGTCTATCCCGACAATCGCGATTACCTCACCGGACTCTTGGCTGATGCCATGCGTATGGACAGCGCCGAGAGTAGGATAGGGTGCGCCCGGCAACTGCTTGACGATCCGCTGCTGCTCACCGAAGGATGGCGACGTTTGCTCTTGCGCAAACGCCTGGAGTGCAAACGCGCGTCTATCCAGCGACTCTTGGAGATCACGCACGGCAGTTGGGAGCACGCCTTCTATATATCCCTCGCGCGCAACTTCGGGTTCCACACGAACAGTGTTCCGTTTGAGGAACTGGCTATCGCTACGCCTCTCTCATGTCTGCGCAAACATCGTGACAATCTCTTCCAACTTACGGCTATACTCTTGGGGCAATCCGGTCTTCCTATCCATGATGAGTCCCTCGCTCGGGAGTATGATTTTCTCCGTGCGAAATTCTCGCTAACCCCCATTGACGGCAGTCTTTGGAAACTCGGACGCATTCGTCCGCAGAATAGCCCGGAACGGCGAATGAGGCAATTCGCCAACCTGCTATACCGTTCGGAATTTCTTTTCAGCCGCATAATAGAGCTGACGGACATCGATGCGCTGGCTGAACTTTTCGCACAAGACGGCATGGGAAAAGCCTCGGTGGATATCCTTCTGATCAATACGGTGATACCTTATAAATATGCCTACAAACCCGAGCCGCTCGCGTTCGAACTAATGGAGCAGATCGCTGCGGAGGACAATACAATCGTCCGCCAATGGAGAATGTTAGGTCAGCAAGTTCGCAACGCTGCCGACACCCAAGCCTTGCTTCACCTCTACCAGAACTACTGTCAGCACCATGATTGTGTCAATTGCGAGGTGGGCTACCGCATCTTCTTCGCAAAGGGTCTTGCTGCCTTGTAAACATACCGATGCCTCCTCGTTTGCAACTTATGCATTGCACATTTGTGGCAAATCACACAAAAAATCACACTTTTTTTGCAAAATATTTGCATATATGAAAAAAATGCTGTACTTTTG
>CACZRD010000091.1 GCA_902783545.1 uncultured Bacteroidales bacterium | reverse complement strand
TTAGAGGGTGAAGGAGTGCGACGGAACGCACTCCGAGTGAAGCGCCCGAGGAGTCTCCCACTCCGAGGATTAAGCGCGAACAAAGAACGGGAGGACATATTGAAAAGGCGTTTATTGACGCTTTGTTGTAGATAGCAGAAAGCTTCGCAAACTTTTCTTTATCGACCTACGCAAAGAACCAATAGATGCCTACGGGTATGACATTATACTATGCCTATTTCTTTAATAGGCGTGTAGTCATATCGGCGTAGGTTTCATTGTTGTTTATTGTTGATAGGTTAGCGAAGGCCTCTGCTGTAGTAAGCAACGAATGGGGTCTGCGCTTTTTTGTATATATATGCAGAAAACAGGGGGAGAGTTTTCATAAACGAATAAATGGTATAGTTATATAGGAGTGTGCCGAAAATCCGATAAAGAGTAGGCAGAAATATTATACAAATATGAACGGAGAGAATCCTTTTTTGAAACTTATTTACATCGTGGCATTCCTCGCTTTTGCAGGTGTAAGTTGTTGGGCTACTGCAGAATCATTACACATGTTACTACCCACATGGCCGTTAGTTTTTTGCTACATAGTAACCATCGGTTTCTTTATAATTGCTTCGTTGGGCACCAAAATGATTGTAGATAGTCTAAATCAGAATATCTATCTCGAAAAAAGAGGACTTCGTCTTATCGGAGGTATCCTTATAATTTTAGTATTTTGGCTCGTGTGTAGTATGCCAACCAATACCCACACCTTTTTCTATCGTTCGGTCGCTAATGGCATCGCAAAAGAAGACATCCAAACTACTATAGGGTATCTCAATCAATTAATTAAGGACACGCGAATTGAAAATCAAATCAAAGCGAAACAAACAGAGTTGGACAACAAAGTAAAAGCAAAACTAACAGACTTAGAGACCGAGATTAAAAACGAAGCAAACCCGGGATTTGGCCCGCGCTCTGAAGAGATTTTGCGTCAATTTGCAGAGCTATTAGATGTGCCTCGAGTGGCCCCCATATCCTATAGGAGCACTTCCGAACAACAAAGAAAAAAGCTGGTCGATATGTACCGAGAGAAAATTTATGCTCTCGCAGAAACAAAGAAGCAAGCCATTAGACATTCCATGGAAGCTACTAACAAGGTAGAATATCAGAAAGCAGCGAATGACGCAGCAACGAATATTGAGTACATTGCAAAAGAAATGGACAATAACCCCTCTGCTCTCAATGATGTACCCTTCGCTCATGAAGTGGATAATCGTTTGTTAACAGGATATGCAACTATTAAGACATACAGCAATTTTGTTAGTTTTGAAAACGAATCAAGCAAAGAACGTTATACCGCAGAACATCCTATCACCAGAATCAAAAAACTAATGAGTGTGTTTGATGTTTGGAAAGACACATTCAAAGGTGCATATAAAGGACATGGCTTTATTTTCTGGATACTCATTTCCATCCTTGTTGACGTGGCTGCCTTTATATTCTTTGATTTAGCATTTAAAAAAGAAGATTAACAAATAAAAGTATATGCTGCTATGGCAAAGAAACAATTTAATCTGGACGAAGTTCCAGTAGTAGAATCGCAGAAAGGAGAAGTTCTTTCGAATGCAGAAATGGCTCCTGAAATGACACAAGAAACGCCATCTGTGCCCACTGGTTCAGTAAAGGGACTAAGTGTTGAAGAGCAAAATGATCCGAACCAAATTAAAATTACCATTGATGACGATAGGACGCCAATAGTAGTCCTTTTTGGCCCGCCTTCAAGTGGAAAGACAATGACATTGGTGCGACTCACACGCTATTTACGTGAGGTTGATTTTGATGTGTTACCGATACGCACATTCCGTCCGGCAATTGATGAATACTATAAACGGATGTGTGATGAATTTAACGAAATGGTAAATAGCGAAAACGCAGCACAAAGTACATCACAAATCAGTTTCATGTTATTGCAAGTGTCACAAAAAGGACGTCCTATATGCCAGATACTAGAGGCTCCGGGTGAGCACTATTTTACGCCGAAGGATAAAAATGCGAATAAGAATTTTCCTGCTTATATCAATAGTATCATAAGCAATAAAAACCGTAAGATTTGGATCTTTATTGTTGAGCCAGATTGGGAGGACGATACGGATCGCCTTAAATACGCTGACAGGATTAAAGAACTCAAAAAGAAGATGAATCCTCATGATAAGGCAATTTTCTTGCTTAACAAGGTTGACAAAACGCCTTTCGTTATAGCAAAGGGTAGAGTTAATGTAAGTCAGGCTATTCAATCGGTAAAGAACCAATATAAAACAATATTTGAGCCTTTCCGTAATCAGAATCCTATCACACGTTTCTTCAAGGAGTATAATTGTATGTTTGTTCCGTTTTCAACAGGAGATTACAACGAAACCATAAACGGAGGTATAGTATATACAAAAGGACCGTCAGAATATCCGCGTGACCTGTGGCAAAAGATTATTGATTTCGTAAGGGGATAACGGCTATGAATGCAAATTTCTATGTTCATGGAGTCCCTAAAGGACAAGATGTGTGGGGAACGGAGCAAGATAGAGACTATATCAAAAGTTTCTATTCTGTATCTTACACCGAAAATGTGCGCTTTGTCGTAGAGCTTATACCTGCTAGAAAAAGAATTTTCTACACTTATCTCCGAGCACAAAATATTTATGGTTCAGAGAATAGAAATGGCTCATATTTCGGAATGACTATAAGTTTTGACGATGCCTATTGCACAGATAATGAAAGTTTATTCGCTCTATTTGATACCTTTTTTCATAAACGAATAGTAGGTTCTCTCATACAAAACAATAATGGTAATTATCGTTTCATTACAGCAACTTTCGAAGGAAAGCATACCGATTTAGAAAACATACGATCTGAGTTCCTTAAGCAACTTGACTCGTTTGATGAGGATATGGAAAAGATTGACGATTCTTTTGCCAGTTCTGCAAATGGGCAGGTTGCATATTTCAACATCTCTGACATCGACAATTCAAGTTTCTTTTCTGTTCTACAAAAGACACTTAAAGTGTATATATCACCAGAGTATCCGACTAAGGATGCTAAACTCGCTGCTGCAGCCAACAAGATCAATTCCACTGAAAAAGAATTGGTTATGTTGCGAACTGATAAACAGAATCTTGAAGAAGAATGTCGCAAATTGCGTAATGAGAATATAGCGTTGAAAAATGATTTAGAGAGTAGTAAAGCGAAAGATCATCATTATAATCAAAAATCAGGACATTCGGATGTGGTCAATATTCGCACAATAGTTATTGATGTTATCATTGTCATGATATTCTTGTTGCTTGTTGGGATAACATATGTTTCATTATTCGAAACAGCGCTCACATCTCCTATTTTCCCAAAAAGGAAAGAAATTCGAGTTGTACAAATGACAAATCAATCTCAGGTCCTATCAGATTCATTGCCTAATGTGCAGTAATGACATGTACCATTGTAAAGAGATTTGGTGTTAAAACAAAATTGATAAATATGGCTAATCAAAGAGTTGTAATATTATTTTCACTTGTTCTACTTTTGTGTACTGCGTGCGGGAGTGGCACAAAAAAGCCGAATATACCTTTTGTGGAAAATTCGTCAGAATATTATGATGAAGACGTTATTGTTCCATTCAATGATTATGCTGGTGTGCGCACGATACAAGTGAAGATTAACAATTGCTCTGAGTTCCCGATGATATTTGATACAGGTTGTTCCGGAATGACACTTTCTATTGCAGAAGTATATGTTCTCGCAAAACAAGGCTGTATTTCAGCTGATGACATTGAGGGATATGGCTATTCCACCATTGCTGATGGTAGCATCGTGCAAAATATGATTATCAATCTTAAGCAAATACAAATTGGCGACTTGATATGCCATAACATCCGCGCAAGTGTAAGCGATAATGAGAATGCTCCGCTTTTGTTGGGTAATGGCGTATTGAATCAAGTTGAGTCATTTTCGACGGACAATATAAATAAGACCATCAAATTTCATCTCAAATGAATGTAAGCATTTATCTCTTTGGGAAATTAGGTGGAGACTATACTCAATATCCGGACGATTATGCTCTGGACATATTTTCTGCTTTTGAAAATAACATTAAGTCACCTTCTCAATTGATGATTCATCGTTATGATGCACTCATCTATTACGGATATTTGCGTAGGCTTTCAGATCCAGAGAAATATATAGGTATTGGTCTTGTTTTTAATGGCGTAATGTGCACGGATATTACCGCGCTCTGCAAATTGTGTGAAGACAATATCACCAATTGGGTGTTAAGTGGTGATATTTTGGAATTTGCTGACAATGGCGATATTATATCAAAAGTGGATAAGCTCTATAACTCGGTGAGCGATTTTCAAAATTTATCGAAAAAACTATCATCACAAATAGTTAATTCTAAACTACCATTTAGCAAGTTGCCACCTATTAATTATTCTGTTCCGGAAGATGCTGTAAGTATATTCTCAATCAAAGATGATAATGATAAAATAAATCAGGCACTTCTGCAATGTTGTAACATTTATATCTATAGTGATTCTACTTCAAATACACTGGCAGGATATGCTGATAAACTCCGCCGCTTGTATAAAGAGAACAATGAATTAAAGAACGGAAGCGTAAATAATGACGAATCGAAGAATAAGCCGCCTAAACCACCTGTGAGAATAACCAGATCACTAGTAATAATGATTACTGCCATCACGATATGTATGATTGCGATTGCAGCTTTTATCTTTATACATAAGATATACAAGGAAGAACAGCAACATAGGAATACAATACAAAAAGAATACGATTTACTTGTAGATCGTTGTAATCAATTTATCTTGGACGGAGATTGTGATGGCGCACGTAATGTAATTGCCGATATGATAAAAATGGAGACAGAAAATACATGGATTATGGTGAAATCCAAATCCTGTTCTCACATTGTAGATAAAAAATGTAAATAAACTTAAGCGATGAAAAAGATATATTATTATCTACCACTCTTAATTATGGCATTATGCATCATAGTTAGTTGCCACAAAGAAAATTTCTTGCAGAGAGCAGAAATAGCCGTGTCTTATGGGTGCGTTGATTCTATAGAAACGTCATGGAAATACCTTCAATTAGCAAATGCCCAAGCAAATGCAAACGTTGGCACAAGCGTGGCAGAAATGATTGTTTGCAAAGCGGATTCTCTCTATGAAGATTTCCTTTCAAAAACATATTTGGATAATGCAGCAAAATGCCTGGAGATCATAGAGCAAGTAGTGGCATGTTATGGACCAATGATCTATATGCCGACAGAAGAAATTCAGAGTGGAATAAGCATTGCGGAAACGAGAAAAGAGAAATTGGATGAGCAAAAAGAAAGGTTGGCGGATTTGTATCATAAGCAAGCAGAGAGTGCTCAAAAATTGTGGCTAAGATATAAAAATAATAAAGAACGCGAAAGAATGGAATATTCTAATGAAATGGCGCACAAATATAATCCGGATAAATATTGACCTTTATGAAAAGACTATATTGGATACTCTGTGGCTTTCTATTCTGCAATTCGATTTCTGCACAAATTGATGATTGTTTTGCTGATCGGGTGGCAAATGGTGATTCTTTGTTTTCGATAAGGAATTATGAAGCTGCGCTAGATTATTTTAACGCAGCTAAATCCTGTGTGAATAAGCCAGAGGATTTGTCTGAATTAAACAAAAAAATAAATAAGACGAAAAACGAAATAAAGAAGGCGCGAATTCAAGCATTTAGTCTCAGTAAGGATTATGTTTACATTAAATCAAGAGGAGAAAAAGATAATATAATTATTACATTGGAAAACATTCGGAATTGGGATTTTGATAAGAATAATTGTCCAGATTGGCTTGTTATTACTAAAACAAAAGATGGCTTTATCTATGAATGCCAAGCTAACAATCAGCCCATAGAGCGCACTTGTACAATCAACTTCAAAGCAGGCTCCATTGCTAAAATCTTCAAAGTTCGGCAGGAAAAGGCATCTGAGTATTTGATGCTATCACAGACAGCACTTCATATGTCTCCGCAAGGAGGAGAGCAAAGCGTTACTGTTAGCACAAATGCGATTGCTGGTTATAATATAATATCACAATGCCCATGGGCTTCTGTAACATCTTTGCGGAATAATGTTATAGTCAGGGTGGAAGCAAATCCAAAACATGATCCACGAAATGGTAATATATATGTGCGAACGGAAGCCTGCTCACAGTTAATTCGTGTTACGCAAGAAGCCAAACCTTCAAAGTTTTTATTGGATGTAGTGGCTTTACGAATCTTGTCGGATTTTGAGCTATCAATGAGTTTTCGTCTTGAAAATGGAAACCATATTCAGTTTGATGGAGGATTATGGGATATTTTACGATATAATAATCTATCTGGAGGTTTCTCGGCATCGTATATTTGGTCATATGAATTTGCGGATATTTGGTCATTGAACTACGGCGTTGGCTTGGGCATAGGTGGAGTACGTCGTCCGTATGATATGTTGCAAAGCAGATTCGTAATAGCTGCTGTTCCGAGTGTTGGCATCGAGTGTGCTCCAAGTGGTTGGGAAATAGGAGGAAAACAAGTGGGGATAACTTTGGACTATCGCCCCTATATAGGCACAGACTGTGTTGGCTTTTACCACAATCTAACCAATATAAATCTTGGCGTGCGTCTGCATTTACATTAGCATTCTTTGTAAGTTTGACTTTTCCTAAATAGTGTTGACAGTTTTTTAATAATTTTTACTAAAAGACTTGACATCTTCCTGAAATAGTTTTTTTGCATGGCGATATTGACGATATTGTCAATATAGCCAATATCGCCAGTGCATTTTTATGATTTTATCAAAAGAAACGCATCCATAGTGTTTGAATGCTGTTGATTTATTCCGAACGGGTGTCGAACGGGCATCGAGCCGTTATCGGGTCATATACGTATCCCACCGCACCCTATATATACTATGTATATATCCCGTGATTTTGCTTCGTGGATGTAAATTGAATAGATAAAGAGTTAGCCTCATTAGCCTTACGCTATTATATGCACCAATAGGCATGCTTGCGAGGGAGAGAATAGGAGATGTAAAATAATGCATTTAAAAGTGTGCAAAATTGTAAAATAATGCATTCTGCAACTGCCATTTTTGTAAAATAATGCATTTTATGCCCTCAAAAATGTTGCCAACTATTGCATATATCAATAATTTTTCGTACCTTTGCACAAAATTTTAACACCCTATGATAGACCGTAGAACTTTAGAAACTATTCTCTTGGATCAAAAGAGTGAGTTAGAGGCACGAGAGCAAGAGAACCTTTGTCATCGTCCGGAAGAATCACTTGTGGAGATAAACAGCCCGCAAGCGCAGGTTGTGATAGGCGTGCGACGGAGTGGTAAATCAACGCTATGCTATCAAGCCCTCAAGCAAAGAGGTGTGCATTTTGCCTATGCTGATTTTGACGACGAGCGATTTAAAGGGCTGCAAGCCGAGCAGTTAAACGATGTGCTCGAAGTGCTGTATAAGATATACGGTGATTTCCAATATCTGTTCCTTGATGAGGTGCAGGATATCGAGGGCTGGTACTTGTTCGTCAATCGTATGTTGCGCCAAAAGATGCATGTCATACTCACTGGTTCCAATGCCAAGTTATTGAGTGGTGAGTTGGCAACCCACCTCACCGGTCGTAACAAGGAGATAGCGCTCTATCCGTTCTCTTTCCAAGAGTTCTGCGATATGAAAGGTGTGGACACAAAGAGTGTGGCGACCAAAGCAACGGCTTTCCGCCGGGCGGCTTTCGACGAATACATGCAGCAGGGCGGTTTTCCTGAGTTACTGATCATCGAAGATAAGCGGCACTATATCAACACGCTGGTGGATAACATCCTCAAACGCGATATCGAGCAGCGCTACAAGATTGTGTACAAAGCCGCTTTCGAGCAAATGGCTCATCACCTGCTCAATATATCTCCGTCCATTGTAGCTACGCAGGAACTGACCGATTTGTTCCATTTCAAGTCGCTGCATACCACCAAGAATTATATAGATTACCTCAAGCAGGCATATATGTTGGTGGGCGTGCCGAAATATGCCACCAAGAGCAAGTTACGCATGGTACAAGAGAAGTTGTATGCCGTGGATGTAGCGATGATGAATATGCGCGAGAACGCTTTATCTTCGGAGAACTTAGGTTGGCGATTAGAGACCATCGTACTCATCCAGTTACTCCGTAAATGCAAACTGAACGGGTGGGACATCTGTTATCTCAAAGAACGTAGCGGAGAGTGCGATTTCCTGGTGTGCCAAGGCAATCAAGTGCTACAATGCATACAAGTGTCATATGATATATCCGCCGAAAAAACGCGCAATCGTGAACTGAACGGACTAAAGATTGCGGCACAAGTAACTAAGTGTAATAACTTATTGTTGCTAACTGATCATACGTATGAAGATATCACATACGAAGGCTTGAATATTGAAATTCGCCCTGTTCACGAGTGGCGGTAATAAAACCAGCCCCATGGATTTCTTGGCGAATTCCTAAAAAACTAGACATGGATTGTGCCACTTATGCCATTTGTGCCATGTTATGTCAAAAAACGCACTAACTGCTAAAATATTAGCACTTATATTTGCAAATGTGAGAAATTTTTCGTACCTTTGCAGCGAGATTTGAACATTTTGTAGTTGAGATCTGAACTTTTTGTTACTAAGCATTAAATCATTATATATCATGTTACACACATTAGCATCCGCTATTCACAAGGAAGAACTCAAGCTTCCGTTTCAGCTCCCGGAGGAGTTTGTAAATAATCATCAGTGTGTCGCCGTTCTGTCGGGTGGGGCAGAGGCGCTGTTCCTCAAGTTGGTTGACGAGGGCAAAGTGTCGCTCAACGAGCCGATCTTCATCATCGCTTCCGGCTACAGCAACTCGCTGGCTGCATCGCTGGAGATCCTCGCATGGATTCAGCAGCACAAGGGCACAGGTCGTGTCATCACCTCGCCCGAGCAGGTAAATAATTCCGAGTACGGAGCGAACGGAACAAACGGAAAAAATCTTCCTTCCGTGCAATCCGCGAATTCCGCACTCAAACGTACCGATCTGCGTCTCGGTGTCATCGGCGAACCGTCAGACTGGCTCATCGCCTCGAAGGTCGATGATGCATACATCTTTGAGCAAACAGGCATCCGAATGGTGCACGTCCCGATTGAGGAGGTTTCTTCGCTCGGCATTGTTGACGGCGGCATGCAAGGTGCAGAACTGATCTATCAGCGCCTGAAAGAGATCGTGGCACGCTATAATCTCAACGGATTGACGCTGCGTTGCTTCGACCTGTTGACCACGGTTAAGAACACCGGATGCATCGCACTCAGCCACCTCAACGATGAAGGAATACCTGCATCCTGTGAGGGCGATATACCCCTGCTGCTGACGATGATCCTCGCCAAGCAGAAGTATGGTCAGATAGGTTTCCAAGTCAATCCGGCACGTATCGGCGATGACGGCAAGATGCTGTTTGCGCACTGCACAATACCATTGAAGATGACCACCTCGCACGTCTATGACACGCACTTCGAATCGGGCATAGGCGTGGGCATACACGGTGAGCTGCCGCTGGGTAAGTACCGCCTGATGAAGTTCTCCACCGATCTGACCGAACTGGTTGATGAGCCTGTAGAGCTCGTTGCTAACCAATACGAGCAGAATTTGTGCCGTACGCAAGTATGGCTGCAAGCTACGCCCGAACTGGCGCAACAACTGCTCACACACCCGATGCAGAACCACCATCTGCTCATCAAAGTGTAGAGTACAATAGGTAAGTTTATTGCCGATTCGTATCGGCAGAACGATGATATGGCACGCTATTTGTTAGATAACATAGGGTGCATATGTTTGTGCAAGAATAAATCATAACAATTAATATTCAACATAATGAAAACAAAATTAGTTATTCTGTTAAGCGCTGTGCTGTGCATGGTAGCGTGCACGGACAGCAGTGAAGTGCGTGGCGCCAAAGGTGCTTATCGTTACAAGACGACCGGCAAAGTCACGCTGGAGGAGAATTTCGCAGGTGCCACCAAAGGTGACACGCTGGTAGCTAATCTTGACAACGAGTCGGGCTCGCTGGAGGTGGTCAGTCTGCATGACGGCGACAGCCTGCTGCTGACCATCGACCAGAAGAACGGCGATGTGATTGTCACGCGTGGCATAGTCAAGAACAATCGTCTGACCTTTGCGCCTTTCGGCCGCAAGCTGGAAGTGCCACTGGATGTGACGCACTACGACACGTTGTCAATAGGTGTAGGTATTCTCACCAAGGATACCGTCATCGCCCGTGAGCGCCGCGAGTATGAAGCGTTCGACATCATCGTGAGCGGATATGCCGATGTGTATGACAACAACCTGGTGTTCATCCTGGATTACAACGGCAAGTCGCAAAGCACCGAGCGCACGCTGCGCGGGAAAGGGATTCGTAGCCTCGCTAAAAAGAATTGATAGTTGACAGTTGATAGTTGACAGTTGATTATGATTTCAAGAATACATTTAACACTATTGCTGCTGTTGGTTGCGTGCGGAGTGTGGGCTGAGGATGCGGCTATCGTGCCTACCTACACCTTGGAGCAATGCCGTCAGATGGCTCAAGATGCCTCGCATAACAGCGAGATGCGTCAAGAGACCATGGAAGCGGCGCGACTGAACCAGCAGGCAGCACTGGCTGCTATGTTCCCCAAACTGAGCGTGAATGCTTCGTATATGTGGAACAGCAAATCCCCGGCGCTGCTCGCCAATGAACAGCAGTTCAGTTTTGGTACTGCGCGCGTTGGAGCTGACGGCATGGGCTCGTTCGAGTGGAGCGAGACATCGCTGATCAACCAACTCAGCCAGGATACACGAACCTTACCCGAGGCGCATGCGCGGGTAGAAAACTTGAGTACAGAGGTCGGAGGGATGATCGCTGATGCGTATCAAGAACTGTATCGTGCTCTCCATCCTGACCTCACGCACGTCGTGATAGGGCAGGTGGGCATAACGCAGCCGATCTATGTCGGAGGCAGACTCAGAGCCATGTACGACATCGCATCTACCGCCAAGCAGGTAGCTGAGATTGAGGCGGATAGCAAGAAACAGGATATCATCGTCTCGGTTGATGAAGCCTACTGGCGCGTGGTGAACGTAGAGCAGAAGAAGAAACTTGCCAACCAATACTACGACCTGCTCGTCACCTTGGAAAACAATGTGACCGAGCTGGCAAAGGAAGGGCTGGCTACGCAGTCCGACCTGCTGAAGGTCAAAGCCAAACGCGGAGAGGCTGAGGTGAAGAAGATGCAAGCCGAGAACGGATTGGTGCTGTCGAAGATGGCATTGTGCCAGATCATCGGATTGCCACTGAATACCGAGTTCGTGTTGGATGACAAGGGATTAGAGAACGTCCAACTGCATGACACCTTGGCTGTTACCGACGATATGCTCAACGCTCGTTCGGAGGTGCAGTTGCTTAACCAAGCCGAGAAGATTGCCAAGTCGAACGTGCGCATCATGGCTGCAGGCTTGCAGCCGAACATCGTGGCGCAGGCCAGTTACATCTACAGCAACCCGAACTTGGACAACGGCTTCTCTAACAACTGGAAGGGCACAGGGTTCTTTTCGGCAGGTGTGGTGGTGAACATCCCCATTGCTCATGCCGATGATATCCTTCGGCTGAAAGCCGCCAAGCACGAGGCAAACATCGTTGCCATCAAGCGCGATGAGGCTAAAGAACTGCTCACCCTGCAAGTCACACAGGCTAACCAGAAAGTGCTGGAAGCACAGCAGAAGATAGCCATGACAGAGATGCAGGTTCGCAATGCCGAGGAGGTTCTGCGCTTCGCACAAGAGGCGTTCGATGCCGGCATGGCTACTGCATCCGACCTGATGCAGGCACAGACTGCATGGCAGGCAGCATGTGCCGACCATATAGATGCCGAAGTCGAAGCACAAGTGGCTGAGACAAGGTTTAAACGATTCACAAATACGTTAGAATAATGAAAGAAGATAAGAAAGGCAGCCTGCTGTTAGGCTTGGCTGCAATGTTGGCAGTAGTGATCATCGTAGCCCTCGTGGGCGTGTTCGCCCTCAAAGAGGAAGAAGTGCTGATCACCGGCGAGGCGGAAGCTTCCGAGTACCGCATATCCGGCAAAGTGCCCGGACGTATAGAGATGTTCCTGGTTGAGGAAGGCGATCATGTCAAGAAAGGTGATACCGTGGTGGTCATCTATTCGCCTGAGGTAGAAGCCAAGATGGCTCAAGCACAGGCTGCACGCGAGATGGCGGAGTCCGTCAACCAGAAAGCCAAGAACGGAGCACGTCACGAGCAGATCGTCGGTGCGTACGAGATGTACCAGAAAGCCAAAGCCGGCGAGGAGATCTACCGCAAGAGTTATGAGCGCGTGTTGCGTCTGTACGAGCGCGGAGTGGTCAGTGCGCAGAAGAAAGACGAGGTAGAGGCGCAGTATAATGCCGCCAAGGCGACCGTCAAAGCCGCCAAGAGCCAGTACGACATGGCAATGAAAGGTGCGCGTGAGGAGGACAAAGCGGCAGCCGAGGCACAGGTCGCAAGGGTCGATGGAGTGATCCAAGAGATCGAGCTGGCACGCGCCGAGCGCTATCTGACATCGCCCATCGACGGCGAGGTGGCTGAGCGTTTCCCGAAGACCGGCGAGCTGGTCGGGCAGGGTAGTCCGGTCATGTCCGTGGTTGACCTGAACGATGCCTGGTTCACGTTCGCCGTGCGCGAAGATATGTTACAGGACATCAAGGTCGGCACGAACCTGCAGGTGCGCATCCCCGCGCTGGGCAACGAACTCTATCCGGTCGAGGTGACGTACATCAAGGCAATGGGCACCTACGCCACATGGCGCGCCACAAAGCAGAACGGCAAGTTCGACGTGCGCACGTTCGACGTCAAGGCTCGTCCTATCCGGCCAATCCAAGACCTGCGCCCGGGCATGACGGCTATCGTCGTGCGTGAGAAACAAAGGAACGTGAACATGCCGACGATCATTATTCAAAAATAATGAAACAGATTTTCCAAAATATTTGGAAGGTGACGCGTCGTGAGACAGGGCGGATGTTGCTTCGTCCGTTGTATCTGTTTGCATCGATAGGCGTGATGGCACTCTGTACGTTCTTCTTCCTGAGCATCATGAAGCGCGGCGCACCCGAGCGGATGCCTGTGGCTGTGGTGGACAAGGATCAGTCGTCTATCTCACGTCGTCTGTGCCATGAGACCAACGCTACGCAATCCGTGCAGATCGTACTCATCACACCGAACTTTGCTGATGCGCGTCTGGCGATGCAACGGGGCGAGGTGTTTGGCATCCTGGAGATCCCCGATGGTTTCTATGCAGACATTGTCAGTTTCAAGCAACCTACGCTGCACTTCTACGTCAACAATGCCTATACCGTAGGCGCTAACACTGCGTACAAGCAGCTGCTGACGATGTGTAACCTCACATCCGGAGCTTTCCAACGGGAGGTGCTCAGGAAGAAAGGACTGCCGGATCACCTGATTATGGAGCGCATCCAGCCTATTGCTATATCCGCGCACCTGATCGCTAACCCGTGGGGCAACTATGCCATCTATCTCGTATCGACCATACTGCCGGGTATATTGGCTATCATCGTGCTGATGATCTCCATCTTTGCCATAGGTTTTGAGCTGAAGATGAAAACCTCGTGCGAATGGCTGGAGGTCGCCGGAGGCAATTATACGGTGGCGATGATAGGCAAATTGCTGCCTTACACGATCATCTTCATCGTACTTGGTATCGGATGCAATGTTATCCTCTTCCGCTTCTTGCACTTCCCTGTAGCCGGCTCCTCTTGGCGTATGATGCTTGCCATCGTGTTGCTCGTGTTTGCTATGGAGTCGATGGCCATCACCATCATCGGAGCGCTGCCTACGCTGCGTGACGCCATCAGCATCGGCGCACTATACGGCATGTTAGGATTCTCGCTATCAGGATTTACTTACCCGGTGATGAATATGTTGCCGATATTCAAGGCGTGGACATGGCTCATCCCGCTCAGGCATTACTACCTGATCTACGTCAACGAAGCGCTCATGAACGGCCCGATAGAGAATACAATCAAACCCATGCTTTGTCTGACTGCGTTCTTCCTGTTTACACTGCTCGTAAAACGCAGACTGAACGATGCGATGATATACAATAATTATCCGCTGAAATGATCACACAATATTTAAATAGGCAATGGGTTAAGGTTCAAGAGACGTGGGGTGTGTTCACAAACGAACTCCGCCGCATCTTTCGTGACCCGGGAGTAGTGGTTATCTTCTTCGTGGCCACGCTGGCGTACCCGATCCTGTATAATTTCATATACTGGAAAGACAACGTCGAGAATGTGCCCGTGGCTGTGGTGGATATGAGCAGCAGTCAGGAGAGTCGCGCTTTCCTACACAAGTGGAACGCGACACCGGATATCACCATCACGCATTACTGCACATCCATGGCGGAAGCCGAGCAGCTCATGCGCGCACAGAAGATTCACGGCATCATATACTTCCCATCGGATTTTGCCGAGTGCCTGAACACGGGGCTGAAGTCCGCACATATATCGCTCTATTGCGACATGTCATCGTTCCTGTACATGAAAGCCGTCTATCTGAGTTGCAACCGCGTGATGCTCGAAGACATGAGCCGTATTCAGGTCGATCGCTATCAGGCAATGGGCATGGATAAAAAGTTCTCGTGGCAACTCGTTCAGGCTGCGCCATACACCGAGACCGCTCTGTTCTGCGAGAGTGGAGGATACGCTTCGTTCCTTATACCGGCAGTGCTGATGCTTATTCTGCATCAGACCTTGTTCTTCGGAATATGTATGTTGGGCGGTACTGCACGCGAGGAGAACAATGAGTTATATCTCTTACCCGGCAGACGCCGCAGGTATAGTGTACTGCGTATAGCCCTTGGCCGTTCGGCTGCATACTTCCTGATATACTATGCATTAGGCGCCGTTGTGCTGCTTGGCGTACCACGGCTCTTCGGGCTGCCGCATATAGGCGACCCGATACTCATACTCAAACTGCTTGTGCCTTATCTGCTCGCAGTGATCTACTTCTCAATGAGCGTGAGCGTGTTCACTCGCAACCGTGAGAGCGGCATGGTGGTATTGATATCCTCGTCGCTGATCTTCTTGTTCATCGCCGGAGTAAGTTGGCCGCAACAGATGTTGCCCGACGCATGGCGATACCTGAGTTACTTCTTCCCTTACACATGGGGCGTACACGGATTCTTGCATATCAATTCTATGGGCGCAACGCTCGAGACGACAGCCAAGGAGTATATCGCTCTGTGGATTCTGGCCGGAGGATATTTCCTGTTGACGTGCCTGCATCTGTTCATTGGTGGCTACTTCCACGAAAAGCAGGTAAACAAGGAGTTTCTTCGAAAGAAAGTGCAAGAGCACAGGAACAGATAAACAAAAATCCCGCACCTTATTCACGGTTGCGGGATTTTTGTTTGTTATTTCTTTTTGCCTGTGTCAACCTGAATCAATGCACGCGGTTTCTGCTCCAATATCGGAGTAGCCAGGTGGTCAAACTCCTCCTCAAACTCCCAGTTTGCGCGTAATGTCAGTTTCTTTGAGTAGTAATAGACCGGTTCTGGTTGGCGTTTGAGTGCCCAATCACCAGTTGTCCATTCTCCGTTGCCATCGGCATCAATATACAGCCGCACATAGAAGCTCTTGGCTTCCAGGTAGCGGAACACAGCACCCGTTTCTTGTGCCGGCAGCTCGCGAAGAACCTTGTCTTTCTCGTCAAGCACCTGTATCCGAGCTCTCGGGTCATAATGTGTAAGGCGTATGGTCAAAGTGGAATATTCATCCAAAGAACGCAACTTGTATTCAGCCTTGTACGCGTTGTTCGTTATGCCATAGATGTCATGCAACCCGCCGGAGTCAACCTGCAGAACATACCTGTGCTCCGGCTGTATGGCGGCGCGTACGGCATAACGCATACCCGTTGAGTCTATCGGTTCAAAGGTAAAAGCCACCGGCTGTAGCAAGGTGTCAACCTTCTCGAACAGATGTATGCTATCCGTCACATACTCCTTTACCGGAGCAGCCGTATACAATTCAATAGAGCGGTAGATGTCAAACTTCATGGAAGCGTTGCTCTTAAGTTCAATCTTGCGGTTCATGTCCTTGCGGCGCTTGGCTTCAATGGCTTTCTGACTCATGCGGGGATGACGGTATATAGCTTGCACTGTATCTGTCGTATCCACTAATTGATAGAGCGAATCGGACATCTTGTATGTCATCAGGAAGCGTATCGTATCCATCCGGATTGCCGTTGAGTCCGTGAGCCAGTACACGATCGTATCTTTTGTAGGATTAGCCTGGCACAACGAGTGTTGCGTAAAGTCCACCCACAAACTGTCTTGTTGAGTGCTGTCAGGCGGCAAAGTTACAATTACCGGTAACTCCGTCTGCGGCGCACTGAACAGCAAGGTGAAGAAGTGCTGCTCCTTGTCACGCAATGCGCGAACGAAGTAATGACGTTGTTTGTTTTCCTTGAATAGTCGCAACACGATCGTATCCGGCACGTGATACCACGCGCTGTCACTATCGCAAGCGAGAGTGGGTGAGAATACCTCATCGGTGAATGCCAACGCTTCCGAGGTCTGATATACATAATCCTTGCTCACATCGCGCAGGGCATAGATGCGATAGTTGCCGCCACGCATATTCAGCACGCCGAATTGTCCCGTGGTATCTGTCTTGGCGATACGCGTGAATGGCATAGTAGCAAAAGCGCTGTCGTCGAGATTCTCATGCACGCCGACAATCACACCTTGCACGGGGTTGAGATTCTCGGCATTGATGACCTTGCCGAACATAGCCAACGTATCAATATAATCTCCGGTGGCAAAAGAGAAAGAATAGTTGTACAACGGGATTTTCTCGTTGTTATCGCATATAGCCCTGCCGAAATCGATAGTGTACGTCGTACTGTCAAGCAGATCTTCCTCAAAGGTGATTGAGACTTTCTTTCCCAAAGCCTTGACAGTAGGAGGCGTTTGCTGCGGAGGAGAGATCAGTACGTTCTCGGACACATTGTCAAGTTGCACGTATTCATCGAACTGCAAGACTACGGTTTTCCCCTTGAAGTTACACGTGCCGTTCAGCGGCGTTTCTCGCAGCAAAGAGGGCGGGACAGTGTCTTTGGGGCCGCCTTGCGGCCCGGAACCGCGGTTAGCACAGCCCGATAATGCTAACGCAACGATGACAATATATATATACCACTTGGACTTTTTCATCGTTCATTCTTACCTATTTTAACACTTCAAGTGCCCGCTCTAAAGTCTTATCATGCTTGATCATATACTCCGCTCTTCCATGCTGATAATAGTAGCGCTCAATGATCTCTGCTTCCAGCAGCTCAAGCACCTCAGCCTTGTGGCGCGCGATAGCCTCACGGAACGACGGTTTGAGTTGAGGAGCAAACTCCTTGAGCCGGGCAATGGTTACAGAATCCAGATCTTCGTGTTTAGCCATCTCAAGTACCTCACCGAAATACTTGCTTGTTTCCGTCTCATACGCGAATCTCTCTTCATCCAGGAATGCACAGAAATCCTCGATATCACCGTCCGTCAGCGCAAACTCTTTTACCGGTGCTATCGTCGGGTGAGTTGCCTTGTAGCGCGTAGCATAGTCAAAGAACAGTTGCTTGCTATATAACGTATAACTGATATCCACCTTGCGGCTGGTGTCAGACAGCACTATATCCGGCAAGATACCTCCCGTAGAGTCTTTCTCTGCCTTGCCTTGGTGCTTGCTGTAGTCTATAGCTTGAATGCATCGACCGGAGGGTAGGTAGTACTTGGCTGTGGTCAGTTTGATATATCCGTCGTATGCCACGGAGCGTACGCTTTGTACCAATCCTTTGCCGAACGTCCGCTCGCCGATCAGCGTAGCGCGTTTCATATCTTGCAGACTACCCGCTACAATCTCCGATGCCGATGCGCTATTGTGGTTGACGAGTAGCACAACAGGCAATTCCGGATAAGCGGCATCCTGTGTGGTGCAGTAGATGCGTTCCGACTGCTTCGTACGACCACGTGTAGAAACGACAGTCTTGCCTTTCTTAACAAACAGGTTAACCACCTTCACTGCTTCGTCAATGATTCCGCCTCCGTTATCGCGCAAGTCAAACACTAATGCTTGTGCGCCATGCTCCTTGACTAACTCATCCAATGCTTTGCGCACATCGTCTGCTGAATGTTCGGTAAACTCGTTGAATGCGATATATGCCACCTTGTCATTCAGCATCCCATAGTACGTGACTGCCGGCAACTTAATCTCCTCGCGCTCAATGACGAACGACAACGGCTCTGCCACTCCGTAACGTTGCACTTTGACTGTCAGCGTGGTGTGGGGTATGCCGCGCAGACAATCACTGACCTCGGCTACGGTCTTATCGGCCATCTTCTTGCCATCTATCTCAAGGATCCTGTCGCCAGCTTGCAGTCCGGCTTTCTGTGCAGGCTTTCCCTCATAGGGTTCGGAGATGATAACGTATTTCTTGGCTTTCGCTTTGTCTTTCTTCGATGCCTTCGTGCTGTCGGATTTCTCGTCACGCTGCTGGATGATTGCACCTACGCCTCCGTACTTGCCGGTGGTCATCATGCGCAGTTCACGGTCTTTATCCTTGGGATAATAAACCGTATACGGATCAACCTGCCGTAACATTTGGTTGATGGCTGTTTCCGTCAGTTTCTCATAGGGTAGAGTGTCAACATAACTGACATCCAGATGACGAAGCACGTCATTGAACACGACAATCGACTGCTCGGCACGTGCAGATTTACTTTGCGCAAAAACTCCGATAGTTCCGTATAGTACAACTGCTATAAGAAAAAGGATTCGTTTCATATCTAATAACTGATTACTGATAACTGACATCTGATTGCTATTTCGCTACAAGTGCAGATACGTCTGCTCCGTGTTTCTTCAAGTCGCGCACTAGCGACGAACTGATATACCCTAATTCCGGTTTTGTGAACAACACTACAGTCTCTATTCCCGTCAATGCGCGGTTTGCATCAGCCATCTGGCGCTCGTACTCGAAGTCCATGACCGATCGAACCCCTCTAAGCAAGGCGCATGCACCAATCTCTTTGGCATAATCGACGGTCAGCGAGTGATAGACATCAACCCGCACGCGAGGCTCGTCTTTATATACCCCACGAATAACTCGCAGTCGCTCATCGATGTCTTCCGAGGGCTTATCCTGGTTATCGCCAATGGCTATTACCACCTCATCGAATAACTCCAGACCGCGTTCCACGATATCCTTATGACCTATCGTAAACGGATTAAAACTTCCGGCAAATAATGCTTTCCTCATAGTGCTTTATTGTGATTTTCAACGGGTTTGGCATACATCTCATGCATCTTCTGCATCAGGAATGCTTCATCTTTCTCTGGCAGATGAATCTTAGCAAGTTGCCCTTGCAAGTACTGCTCAAACTTCTCACCGCGCTCATAGATCTCGTACGCTTGATGAATATGTCTGTCTATCAGGTTGCAGACCATCTGTATCTGCTCATTACGCGATAGTTCGCGCACCTCCGGTTGGTTCGCCAACAGCTCATCGATCTCGCGATTGATAGTCGGCGTCAAGCGATAGACAACACGGCCTTTCTGCCCCTCGATACCCACCTGCATACTGATCAAATCATCTCTGCGGCTCTTTTTCCAATTGGGATTATCTCGTACCAGTTGCATCTCGCGGGCTTTCAGATAATCACACGGATCATACTCGTAGTTGATGGATACAGGACAGATATTCAGCATCTTCACTGCTTCGAAGAAATCCTCACTGCCCAATGTCAACATCTTCAACACACCGGGTTGTGTCAGGTCATTGCCGTCTTTGGCTCGCCCTTGACGTTGCGCCAGCCAGATCGATTTACCCTTGCGTCGTAATCTTAATATATATTCCGACAACAACTGTGAGTTAGCCAGTTGCTCACGCGGCGAGACATTACGAATCACAACAAAACAACGCAGACTGCGCACCAACGGTTCTATCCACCACTTACCGAACAGATTATTACCGATTCCAATGTACGGGCGAATAAAATAGCGCTTCCTAAGCAGTACGCTCAGCCACGCCGAATCCATACATATATCGCGATGATTGGTCATGAAGAAAGCACCGTGACGAATATCCTGTTCAATCTGCTTGCGATCTCCCAGATACGCTAATTCGACCGAACTGGTGGTCTTACGCTCCATCTTGTTCAAGAATGGCAATACGGTAATCCAGTCAAATACAGCCTGCAACCACTCCGTATGGTACGCTCGTATATGTTTGAATTTATCCATCAAGAAAGAAATATTAACTGTTAACGATTTATTTTTCCAAGACTTTTATCCAATGCCGCACAAGCCGCTTCCCTGTATGCTACCATCAGTCCGCCTGTGCCAAGTAGCGTACCACCGAAGTACCGCACAACAACCACGAGTACATTATCCAGATTCCGTGCATCAATACTGCGAAGTATAGGCAGACCAGCAGTCCCGTGTGGCTCCCCGTCATCTTTCGTACGCCAGAGGTTTTCGCCCAACCTGTATGCATAGCATACATGCCGCGCATCGTGGTACTTCTTTTTATACCACGCGATGCGTTTCTTTGCTTGTTCCTCGTCGCTTATAGGCTCTGCAAAAGCCAGAAACTTACTGCCCCTGTCCTTGTACACTCCCTCGGCGGCAACGGATATGTTGATGCGCTCTGCCATGACGGACTAATCGGAGATTTCACTTCTTGAGCAATGCAAAATTAATAACCTCGTCAATATCTTTCACATAGTGGAACGTCAATCCCTCAACATATATCTCCGGTATCTCTTCCACATCTTTTCTGTTGTCCTCGCACAGCACAATATCCGTTATGCCCGAACGCTTGGCAGCCAGGATCTTCTCCTTCACTCCGCCTATCGGCAGCACCTTACCACGCAAGGTCATCTCACCTGTCATAGCAATCCGCGGACGTACCTTTCGCCTTGTGAACGCGCTCACCATCGCTGTGGTCATCGTGATGCCTGCAGATGGGCCATCTTTCGGGATAGCACCTTCCGGCACATGCAGATGTACACTCTGGGTCTCCAAGTCTTTCTGCGGAATACCGAAATGTTCAGCGTGCGCTTTGATATATCCCAAGGCTATCGTCGCACTTTCCTTCATCACATCGCCCAGATTACCGGTCAAGGTTAGGGTAGGAGTCTTGCTCTTGCTCAGCGAGGTTTCGATGAATAGGATCTCTCCGCCTACGCTCGTCCAAGCCAAACCGGTCACGACACCATAGTAGTTGTTATTCTCCCACATGTCGCGGTTGAAACGTGGCTTACCCAGATATGTCTCAATATCCTCTTTCGTCAGCGAGCGGTTATACTCCTCCTCTAACGCAATCTTTGTCACCACCTTGCGGCAGATCGTAGATATCTGTCTCTCCAAACTACGTACACCCGATTCACGCGTATAATGGTCAATAATCTCGCCCATGATACGTTTGCTTATCTTCAGGTCAGCAGCTTTCAGCCCGTTGTTCTTCAAGCACTTTGGCACAAGATGACGCTTGGCGATCTCTTCCTTCTCTTCTTGCAGATAACCCGTCATCTCAATGAGTTCCATTCGGTCGAGTAGGGGACGGGGTATCGTATCAAGGGAGTTGGCTGTGGCTACAAACAGCACCTTGCTCAGATCATAATCTACGTCCAGATAATTGTCATGGAACGTACTGTTCTGCTCGGGATCCAGCACCTCCAGCAGCGCACTCGTCGGATCACCTTTGTAATCCACGCCGATCTTGTCTATCTCGTCCAGCACAAACACAGGATTGCTGCTCTGTACATTCTTGATGTTGCTGATAATCCGTCCGGGCATTGCGCCTATGTATGTTCTGCGGTGTCCGCGGATCTCCGCCTCATCATGCAGCCCGCCTAATGACACCCGTGCATACTTCCTCCCCAGAGCCGTAGCGATGCTCTTACCAAGACTTGTCTTGCCGACTCCCGGAGGCCCATACAGACACAGGATAGGGGCTTTCGTGTCTTTACTCTTAGCGGCTTGCGTCTGCTTGAGTACTGCCAGATATTCGAGGATACGCTCCTTGACCTTCTGCATCCCGTAATGATCTTTATCAAGTACCTCTTTCGCCTTGCGTATATCGTAATTATCCTCGGTGCAATCGTTCCATGGCAGATCGAGCATTGTCTCCAGATACGTCACATCCATCTGATAATCTGGCGAGTGGTGCGACTCTCGCTCTATCTTCTTCATCGTTTCTTCAAACGCTGCCTTGGCATGCTCCGGCCAGTTCTTTTTTTCTGCACGCTCGCGCAATGCTACGACTCGTTCATCTTCTGTGTCGCCTAACTCCTTCTGGATTGCCTCCAACTGATGATGCAGGTAGTACTCGCGATGCTCCTTGTTCATGTTCTCCGCGGCTTTTTCTTGGATTGCCGCTTGAGTTTTGACCATCTCTACCTCGCGCACGAGGTACTCCAACAGCAATTCGCCGCGCAGACGCATATCGTCCAGCAGTATCAGCTTCTGCTTCTCTTCAATCGTCATGTTGAAGTTCACGCAGATGTAGTTAATCAGTATATCCGGACTATTGATGCCACGGAGCATCATCTTTGCTTCTTGGGGTAGGTTAGTTGCTCTGTCAAGGATGAACGTAGCTTGCTCCTTAATCGTGGTGGCCAGTGCAATGAAGTTCTTGTCACGCTTCGAGGGCATCTTCTCCGGTTCGACCCTCACGCGTACCATCCGTTGCGGACGCAGCGCTGTATATTCATCCATCCATATACGCTGCATTCCCTCTAAAATAGCCATCATCGAACCGTCCGGCACATCAAAAACACGCAACACACGTGCCGCCGTGCCGATAGGGTAGATGTCACGCGCCTGAGGCTCTTGTACCTCGGTGTTCTTCTGATTGAATACACCGATGATCAGCTCGTCCCTGTACGCTTTTTCAACTAACTTCATCGATTTCGGACGTGACAATGTCACCGGCAGTAATACGCCCGGAAACAGCACCATATTCCTCAACGGAAGAACCGGTACGATGTCGCCTGTCTTGATATTCTGCGACTGCGAACCATCCTGTCCATCCACTAACGGCACAATCTGTTCTTCTTCCTCGCCGTTTTCACCAACCATTGACAAACTCAGCATCAAATCATCAAAATCTTGTCTCATCGTTATTCTTGTCTCATTTGTAGTTTTTCTGTTCAGTTATCGGCGATCTCCGCCGAGCTTTAATTTACACACGCAAACAAAGCGTGTTGCACACGCGCACAATTATATTACAACAAAAATTGTGCCGCATTCACACCTGCTGCCAAATTGACACAAAGAGAGTATATACATGTAAAACTTATTTTACATAACATAAATTAGAAATTTGTACGTCCGGAACGAGGTTATAACGAGGTTTAAACAAGGTTTTATCGAGGTTTAGTCATTGCATGAACACAATTTTTACAAAATTTATTCAAAAAGAAATCTGCGGCGCGATTTTTGTATATCTTCAGTTGTGAAAAAATCATCCTACATAGAAATCCACGGAGCTCGTGAGCACAATCTCAAGAACATCAACGCACGTATTCCTCGTTATGCACTTACTGTCATCACAGGTCTAAGCGGCTCCGGCAAATCCTCGCTGGCATTTGACACTATTTACGCCGAGGGACAACGACGCTACATGGAGACTTTCTCTGCGTACGCACGCTCGTATATCGGCAACATGCAGCGCCCGGATGTGGACAAGATAACAGGTCTTTCACCGGTCATCAGTATCGACCAGCGCACCACTGTTCGCAATCCCCGTTCTACGGTTGGGACTATCACGGAAATATATGATTTTCTGAGACTTCTGTATGCTCGTGCTGCCGATGCATATTCCTATGTAACAGGCGAAAAAATGGTTCATTATACCGATGAACAGATCATATCGCTCATCTTCGACAATTACGCTAACAAACGCGTACTTCTTCTCGCTCCTGTTGTTCAAAACCGCAAAGGTCACTACAAGGAACTCTTTGAACAAATTCGTCATAAAGGTTTCATTCAGGCACGTGTCGATGGCGAACTCGTGGAGATCACCCAAGGCATGAAACTCGATCGTTACAAGAATCACACAATCGAGATTGTTATCGACAAACTTAAGCTGTCAACCGAATATACTGACGACACACAAAAACGTCTATATCAATCACTTGACAAGGCAATGCAGCAAGGTAACGGGATGATCCTTGTATGCGAAGCTGACGGCAGTAACGCGCGTTTTCTCTCGCGCAACCTAATGTGCCCGACTACCGGCATTTCCTACCGCGAACCGGCGCCACACACCTTCTCTTTCAACTCGCCGCAAGGCTGGTGTCCGCGATGCAAAGGTCTCGGACGCATCAAAGCTTCTGAACTTAACGATGCCACGCAAACAGATGATGAATTAATCGACATCGTTCACGATGATAGCGATTGGTACAAACGAATGCTCGAATATATCGACAAAGCCAAGGATACCGAGGAGGACGAACCCAAACAGGAACAATATCTCATTTGCCCTGCCTGCGGTGGCAAACGGCTGAGCAAGGAATCCCTGTCCTACCGCTTGGGAGACTACAATATTGCAGCCCTCTCTGATATGGATATCAATCAGTTACTTGATTTCATTGTTTCCCTGCAAGACGCAGAGCACTCCCCTATCCGACTCACCCAACGCCAAGCGGCCGTTGCCTCTCCTATACTGCGCGAGATAGAAACACGGCTGCGTTTCATGCAACAAGTCGGGCTAACTTATCTCTCTCTCTCCCGTCCCTCCGATTCACTCTCCGGCGGTGAGAGTCAACGCATTCGCCTCGCTACGCAAATAGGTTCCAAGCTCGTAAATGTCCTATATATCCTTGATGAGCCCTCCATCGGCTTGCATCAGCGTGACAATGAGCGGCTTATCCAGTCGCTCAAGCAACTGCGCGACATGGGTAACACCGTCATCGTCGTCGAACATGACGAGCAGATGATGCGCGAGGCGGATTATATCCTCGACATCGGCCCGCGTGCCGGACGTCTGGGCGGCGAGCTGATCTTTGCCGGTACACCCGCCGAACTCCTCAAAGCCGATACCCTCACCGCGCAATATCTCCGTGGCGATTTAGCAGTTAGCCATTTGCCATTAGCCATTAGTCAACAGCCAACAGCCAACAGCCAATGGCTAACGTTAGCGGGCTGCACAGGCAACAACCTCAAGCATGTCACGCTACGCTTACCTTTAGGTAAGATGGTTTGCATCACAGGCGTTTCCGGTTCGGGCAAATCCACCCTCATCAACCACACGCTATACCCCATTCTTTCGCAACATTTCTACCGCAGCCTGACTGCGCCTATGCCATATGAATCCATCGAGGGTTTGGAGCTTATCGACAAAGTCATAAGCGTCGATCAGAGCCCTATAGGTCGTACGCCGCGCAGCAATCCCGCTACCTACACCAACGTATTCACCGACATTCGCGAACTCTTTGCATCGCTTCCAGAATCAAAAATCCGTGGTTGGAAACAGAACCGTTTCTCGTTCAATGCCAAGGGCGGACGCTGTGAAGATTGTTCGGGTAATGGTTATAAGACTCTTCGGATGCATTTTATGCCCGACATCTTTATTCCGTGTGACGTCTGTGGTGGCGCACGGTACAATCGGCAAACTCTGGAAGTCCGTTTCAAGGGAAAAACCATCAGCGATATTCTCGATATGACCGTCAACCAGGCTGTGGAGTTTTTCGAGGCACAACCGTATATCTTGCGTAAGATTAAATCGTTGCAAGAGGTTGGTTTAGGATATATCAAATTGGGGCAGTCTTCCACTACCCTCTCGGGTGGTGAAAGCCAGCGTGTGAAACTCGCTACCGAACTTGCTCGCCCCTCAACGGGCAAGACTATCTATATTCTTGACGAGCCGACTACCGGTCTGCATTTCGATGATGTGCGCGTACTCATGGGAGTCCTCCGCAAGCTTGTAGATAAAGGCAATACGGTTATCATCATCGAACATAACCTCGATGTTATCCGCACTTGCGATTATCTTATCGATCTTGGTCCGGAAGGCGGCAATGCAGGTGGGCAGATTGTCGCAGAGGGCACTATAGCCGAACTCCGCAAACAAACTGCGCAATCCATTACTGCCAATTACTTGTAATCGGCTCTCTATTTCCAAAAAACGGAAGTAATGTCGTGTAATGTGTACACGGCGGTAGATGAACCGGCGTCATCGCTCTTGGTTACGCGATAGAAACGCTGGTTGGTAGTCTTTGATTTCAGACCACCGAGGGCTTCAATATAAGGCCCTACTTTAACAAAATCGAAATGCTCGAGTTTAAGGTCACTCGGCAAACTGCGAAAACCTGTGTACCAGCAGGTCTTCACGCCATGCTTATGCACCCACTCTGCCACGCGTTCCACCTCATGGTAATCGCGATCCCCTCCTTGAATGCTCACGCATGTCAGATACGGATAGCGCTTGAGCATGCTCTCCAACCACTCTTCTTTCAACTCATCGCCAACAGGCTGCCATAGATAAGCACTATGGCAGCCCGGGCAATGGTGAGGACAATCGGAGATATTCAACGCAAGGGTTGTCTCGTCCGGAACCTCTTGGAATACTATGTCGTAGTCTGCGACTAACAAGCCTCTTTCTCCTTGTTGAGATTAGCATAGTAGCGGCGTGCAGCCTCGCGCTGACGCGGCTCGCTGAAGTTGCTTACGCGCTTCAGGTAACCGATAATTCGCGTCAGGTAATCCAGATCTTTGCTACCGCATTCAGGGCACTCCTTCAGGTAACGCTTGTCAATATGTCCGCAACTGTTGCAAACAGTATTGGGGATATTGAAGGTGAAATAGTTCGTACCCTCCTGAGCGGCAACGCGCAGCAGGTTGCGATACTGCTCTTTGCTCAAGTGCTCCTCGAGGTTGCAGTGCAGGGCGCTACCACCGGTGAGGTGCTCCACATAGCGGCGACCGTGGAGTTTGAATTTCTCCATTACGTTCAGGCTCTGATCCTCAACGATATAGAAGTACGAGTTGTAGCAGTCGCGCGGAACAACGTAACCGTCTTCCTTATCCCACTTGGCGTGCTTAACACCTACGTTCTCGGCAGGGATCATCTCGCAGTTGAACATCACATCTTTGGTGCGATACTCTTTGTTCTTGCGTTCGATGATACCAAGCACTTCCTGTACATAGTTAGCATAATCGTCGTTGTCGGTGATCTTGATGCCGAGGAACTCTGCACCCTCAACCAGACCGTTCACGCCGATAGTCAGATATTGACGTCCCAGATTTACAAATCCCGAGTCGAACAGCGGCAACATACCTTGTTTCTGGAGTTCATGCAGGTTAGCGTCATAAGCGAGTTGTACCTTGTGCATCAGGTCAACCACCTGCTCAATATATGCGGGATAAGCCATACCTTGACGAACAGCGTACTGGATAGCGCGGTTGAGGTTGATGGTCAGCACACTCTTCGAACCGGTGCTCACACCACCTGCGCCCAGCGTATAGCTGAAGCCGTTGTCGGTGATCTCGTTACGGAGTCGGCAGCACGAAGCCAGTGAGTCGGCACTGTCACTCATATAGGTAAAGAACGAGTGACCCTCTGCGTACATCTCAGCGGTGAAGTCAGCGTACTCTTTGTCCTTGACATCACCGTTCTCGCTCAGCAGAGCCATCGTCTCTACAGGGAACGTCAGCACAGCTTTGGTGCGCTCCTGGTTGAACCACTTCATGAAGCGTTTCTGCAACCAGTTCAGGCTGTCCCAGTGAGGTTTCTCGCCATCGGGGAAACGGAAATCGCCGAAGATCGACTCGAAGTAGTAACGATCATAGTACGAGATATTCCAGAACACCGACTGGTAGTTACGCGCACCGGCAGGTTGGTTAATCGAATAAACGACCTGTTGGAAGCAGTCGGTCAGGATCTTGTCAATCGTGCGGTTCTTCAAGCTCAATTCAACCACCTCGTCGGCACGCTTGTAGTAATCCTCGCCGTACTCCTTCTCGCAGAAGTAGTTCATGTACATCAGGAACTCCGGAGTAGCGCATGCACCGGAAAGCATCGAGCTGACCATGAACACCATGTTCACAAATCCGCCGCAGAATGCCTTGAGGTTAGTCGGAGCAACAGCATTGCCACCGATAGCTTTCGTTCCCTCCAGCAGCCACGGGTACATTGTTACCGATGCGCAGTAGTTGGCCAGCGATGTCTCGTCATTCTTATATAGTACGTGCGTGCGCAAGAGGTGCATGTACTGGTCTGCCACCTCTTTGCCGAACATCTTCTCGATGCGGTTCGTCAGCAAACGACGGTTCAGGCGGATGTAGTTACTCTTGGGCAGCTCGCCGATAAGCGTGGCGATGTTTTTCTTCTCCACGTTAGCGTTGGCGTCGTACTTACTGCCGGTAGCGGCGTTCGAAGCCGAGCAGTAGTCAATCAGGAAGTTCAGTTTCTCCAAGGTCTCACGGTCTTCCGAGTGACGGTAGCGATATACCATGTAGTTCTTGGCTACTTGGTAATATCCTTCCGACATCAGTGCCACCTCAACTTGGTTCTGAATCTCCTCTACTGTAATGCCGTTGTGGATACGTAAATGTGATAATACTGCGGTCAACGTTTCTTCAGTGGCAAACGTCCCCGATGCGATGAACGCCTTACTGATTGCGTCCTTGATTTTGTCGATGGAGAAGATCACTTCCTTTCCATCACGTTTAACAATTTTGGTTTCCATTAATTAATTGTACATTTCTTTGCCTTGCGGCACGACTATTCTTATCACAAACTGACAACTTTCGGCATCACCCCTTAGTGCAAAGTTTTCTTTTTTGGATAACTTTCGCACCATTCAAAAAACACTATATTCCTTATTATCAAGCTTGTATGTTAAATTTTCGGGGAACTTTTGTGTTTTTCTCGCGAAAACGATTGCAAAAATACAACAATTTTATGACATTTGCAAATTTTCTTTAAGAAAAATTTTTTAATTCAAATTTTGTCATATTGAGACACAATTTTTGAGAATTTTTTGAATATTTCATCAATGGCATAGAATTTGCCGTGATTTTTAATAATGAACAACTTTTGTCACATAGTGACAGCACTGCTAGGAAGCCTGCTGTTGTCATCAGCCTCAATGCACGCGCAGCTGAATACCGACCGAATAACCTCAATCGGTCGAAATGCGTTATACTTTGAGGATTATGTGTTGAGCATCCAATACTTCAATCAGGTCATAAAACTCAAGCCGTATCTGGCCGAGCCATATCAATTACGTGCTATTGCTAAGATCCAACTTGGTGACTATCAAGGAGCGTTGCGAGACTGCAATGCGGCGATAGAGCGTAACCCCTTTCAACCTGGCGCATACTATACACGCGGCTATGTATATCGTCAGTTAGACGAGCATGAAAAAGCCGAAGCAGACTTCACCGAAGCCCTCGTCTTTGCGCCGGAGAACAAAACGTACATGCTTCTGCGTGCCGATACTCGTGCACAACTCAAACGTTACGATGAGGCTATTGCGGACATTGACCGCCTTCTTCGCCGCGAGCCGGAATCTGCATCCTTGCATTTCGAGCGAGGTGTTATATGCATTCAACAGCAAGATACAGCTTGTGCTTTGTCTGAATTTACATCTACAGTACAATATGATTCGCAGAACGCGCAAAACTGGTCAGCGTTGGGTGTAGTGACAATGATGACTGGTGATGATGAAGCGGCGTTTGCAAGCATCAGCAAGGCTATTAACCTCGGATCGAAATATGCCGGTGACTTCATCAACAGAGGTATCATCTACTACCGCAAGCATAACTATCGTGCCGCCCTGGCGGACTATGACAAAGCCATCGAGCTCTCGCCCCGTGAAGCACAATGCTTCTTCAATCGCGGCGTACTACGGCAGGAAGTTGGCGATTACAACCGAGCCTACGATGATCTGAGTCGGGCTTTGGAGATGATCGAACTGACACCATCGAACACCTCTTCATCCGAACTGCTGGGACCAATCTTGTATCAGCGTGCCATGGTATCCATGCAACTGCAACAATGGAAAGATGCCATCGCGGATTTTGATTCTCTCAGTGTACTCCACCCTACATTCTTGCCTGCATATTATATTGCATCGCGCGCGCACACAGCGTTAGGCGAGAAAAAGAAAGCGCAAGCCTGCTTGCAAAAAGCATGGAAGATTGAAAAAGACCACAACAACGGCATTGATACTGTAAACAATCCGAAACAACAGCTTAACACCGATGCGCAGATGGCACGCACCGAGCAAGGGCGACGGGACTATCGCAAACTGTTCTCGCAGCGTGCAGCGCAAAACGGTGAGGCGGATAGTCAGGAGCAAAAGTATAGTTCAGCCACACGCGGACGCGTACAAGAAAAATATCAGGATCTGGTGAACGAGCCAAGTGTCAGCTTGTCGTACTACTCGCAATCGGCAACAAAATACAACTACTCGCTGACTGCGTTCAACCAGCGGCGGTTACTTCCCGATGCCTTGAAAGCCACCACGCATGAGTTGCCGCTATCCGCAGAGATGGTATCACACCACTTTGCACAGATTAGCCAACTATCCGCAACGATTGACGCATTGCCATCAGATCTACGTTCTGTACCAGAGCGTGAAGGCGAATATGTTGCCAAGACATTGTTTGCACGGGCAATGGAGTTTGCCATCGTACAAGACTATGCTTCTGCCATCGAAGACTGTTCACGAGCGCTTACACTCTCCGGGCTTGACAACACAATGGAAGCTATCATGTATTTCTGTCAGGCAAACTGGCGTTACCGTCTGCTCGAATACCAACTCGCTAACAACGAAGGGCCGTACGCGGAACACACTTCCCGCTCACAAGATCATGCCAACATCAATGCAGGCCGATTCACACTGATGCTCATGGATTATGATCAGGTTATCCGCCGTTTGCCGGATTTTGCATTTGCGTATTATAACAAAGCAAACATTCTTTGTCGGCAGAAAGACTATGAAGCTGCCATTCGATACTTCGATGATGCAGTACGTATTGATAGTGAGTTTGCCGAAGCATATTTCAATCGTGGCTTGACGTACATCTACATTGGCAAACATCACGAAGGTTTACGAGATCTTTCACGTGCCGGCGAACTCGGTATATATCAGGCATATAACATCATCACACGACTGCAATGAAACGTAAACTGCTGTACATAGTACTGCTCATAGGAACAATCACGCATGCACAAGTGCTGTATCGCGTATCAGGCAACAGCGCTAAAGCACCCTCGTACATCTTTGCAACTAACAAGATTGTAGGCATCGAGTTCCTGGATAGTGTTCCAAATCTGCTACAATGTTTCTCTCGATGCTCGGTCGTCTATACGGAGTTTGCCATGCAGGACTACGAGGCTCTTGCCACGTTGCGCGTAGCTGCTCTTCTACCCGACTCTATCCGGCTGAATCGATACTACACGGACGAGGAGTACAAGCAGATTGACGAGACGATGCAGCTCACTCTCGGCATGGGGATGGATAAGCTCTGTCGGATGAAACCCTCGTATTTGACAGCAATGTACAGAAATGAGCTTTTGCACAAGTGGTTGGACTACGATGACCAGCGCTCGATGGAAGCATTCTTTCAAGCTCTGGCTGCGGATAAAGGAATACCTGTACACTCAATAGACGAGATTGGCGAGACGATGTACATGCTCTTCGACCGAGAACCGTTTCACTGGCAATGTAAAGAACTGTTGCAAATCATCGAATATCCCGAGCGTGAAGTGCGACAAGAACGCGCACTCGCCGAGATGTACCGCATGGGGCGTCTGACAGATATGGCATATCAGATTCTCTCACCCGATAACCAAAGCACGCAGTCGTACTCTGATTACCAGATATACGCTGCGCGCAATAAAGAATGGGTTAAACGTCTGCGCGAACCTCTCGTTGCAGGCAGTGCGTTCATCACACTGGATGCCATCTATCTCGGCGGCGAGAAAGGTCTGCTCGAGCAACTGCGTGCTGCAGGCTATAAAGTTCGTTCCGTAAACAAATAACTATTTGCTGTTGCGCTGCCGCACCGCCTCGTAGATCATCACGCCGGCCGCAACGGATACGTTTAGGCTCTCTATCTTCCCGTTCATTGGGATGCGCACTTTGTCGGTAGCGAGATCAAGATTCGCTCCAAAGATTCCATGCTCCTCACTGCCCATGATGATAGCGAGCGGTTGACGCATATCTACCTCGGTGTAGTTCTGCGTGCTATGTTCGGTTGCGGCAACAATACGCAGCCCGCTCTCACGCAGATAAAGCAACGCTTCCTGCATGTTCGCCACTTTACAAACCGGCAATGTATGTAATGCGCCGGCCGAAGTCTTGATGGCATCGCCATTGACGGCTACGCCGCTACGCGCAGCGATAACTATTCCATCCACTCCGGCACACTCGCAGGTACGAGCAATGGCACCAAAGTTCCTCACATCGGTAATACCGTCAAGCACCATCAAGAATGGCACTCTGCCCTGTTCAAACAACATCGGAACAAGTGACTCCAGCGGCGTAAACTCCACCGGCGAAAGAAAAGCGATGACGCCCTGGTGGTTCTTGTCGGTAAACTGGTTGAGTTTCTCCACCGGCACACGTTGTATCTGCGTAGGCACATCCTTGAGCTTGGCTATCAGTTCACGCCCGATGGCTGATGACATATCGCGACGCAAAAGCACCTTATCAAGTGTCTTGCCTGCATCAATAGCTTCTATCACCGCACGAATACCGAAGATCATCTCTTTCTCCGGCGGACGTTTGGTATCATAATTACGTTTCTGTATCATATTGTATTCTATTTATTTAGTCAAAGCACCACTTGATGCCCAGACACGGATTGCACATAAAGCCTTTACCTGTTGAACCGGAGAAATTGTAACTGAACTCTATCTCCGTGCCCACATTCAGGTTCGGGCACTTGAACCAGCGTCCCACGTTGTACCACAATTGCGGTTCGCTGATCATCACCCACGATTGCCCGGCTCCGGTACGTTGTCCCCATATATCCAAGAATCCCGAAAACCGCAGCCCGGGAGCATTGCAGAAATCATCACATCCCCACACGAACGTGAACTGAACAGGAACCATATTCTTGAACTGATTGAAATCATCCACAATGTACTTATACAATAGTTCGATATTGAAGATATTCTTGTAGTCGGCAGTGTGCAGACAATAGTTCAATCCAAGCAGCGCAGCGTGGTTGATTCCGTAGCCGTGAAGGATGTTACTCCCCTGCTCTTTCCACACACCAACTCCTCCGTTGTACTCGATTTGCACACTGAGATCTTTTGCCGGGCTGTTCTGCCAGAAGTTCAGGCAGCGGGCGATCTCCATATATGCCATGAATGGTGTGTTGTTCGGATCATTGCGATGAATAGCATAATCCAAATCAATGAACGAAAACGTACTCCCCCAATTATCGGGATAGAACAATTCCAAGCTTGTCGTTACCCTGTTGGAACGCTGATTCGGGCAAGCTGTTCCCTCAGAACCGAAATCATAGTATATCTGCATGTTCGTGCCAGCGTTCACTGCAAGTGACCACATACATACACAGCATACAACAGAAAGTAATCTTTTCATGGCTTAAATTTAAAACAAAATAAGGTGTTTCCCTGACAATGCGGGAAACACCTTATTTCTGCACATTCTTATCCGACGGATTTCTTCGCCTTGGCTACGATAGCCTGGAATGCTTTGGGCTGGTTGACAGCGAGATCGGCAAGCACCTTGCGGTTGATGACGATACCTGCTTTCTTCAGCGCACCCATAAGCTGGCTGTAGCTAAGTCCCTCCAGACGTGCGGCAGCGTTGATACGCTGGATCCACAACGCGCGGAAGTTGCGTTTCTTGTTTCGACGGTCACGGAAAGCATATTGCAAACCTTTCTCCCATGTGTTCTTGGCAACTGTCCATACGTTTGCACGGCCACCAAAATTGCCTCTCGTGAGGCTCATGATCTTCTTACGACGGTTGCGCGAAGCAACGTGATTTACTGATCTTGGCATAATTCAATACTCAATTTTGATGGTT
>CACZRD010000090.1 GCA_902783545.1 uncultured Bacteroidales bacterium | reverse complement strand
TGGTAACGGCTATAGTAATAGCGGTGTTCAGGTGACAACCGGCACTACAGGAGCAAACGCCACTTGTCCTACGTCGTACAGTAACATCACTTCTATCGTTGTAAGTTATTGTACGAACTCAAGTAAGGGAGCAGGAACCATCAAGATGACCGTTGATGGCAATGATGTCAGCAACAGCGTGAGCACTTCGGGTGGTACCACTGCACGCAACTTGACATTTGACTTCTCTGGCTCAACACCTACAGGAGCTCCACAAATCACAGTAACATGTACAACCAACTCTATCTACATTTGTGGAGTCACTATTAACTATGGTTCCTCCGGTGGTGGAGGTGGTGGCTCTACCACCTACGACAGTGATCCGGATGATTGCCATTGTACGGGTAGCCTCACGCAGCCAAGCGTCACTGTAGTGCCGTCTGACGGAACGATAACGCTCACATGGACGAATGATGCTAGTGCTACAAACGGTTACACCGTAACCATCGGCAAGGGTCAGGGTTACACTACCGAGTGCGCTGATCCTGCTGAGATAGGGGCTGTTACGCTTTCCGGTTCAACAAATACCTGCGTTATCACAGGTTTGGTTAATGGTCTGGAGTACACGGCGTCTGTGGTTGCCAATGCAACGGCAACAACTTGTGAGAGCACTGCCGGCACGGCAACCGCTACACCTATAGGTTGTGAGTCGTGGGCAGACCCGACAGTAAGCTACGGATCGTACAGCCTGACGGCAGGTGGAGGCAAGACTGCCGCACCGACGATAACCGGTACGACTTATGGCACAGCGACATACAAGTCAAACAACGAGAATGTGCTGCAAGTAGATGGAACTGGTAGGGTAACGCCTCTCAGCGCAGGTACAGCAACCGTGACTGTACATTGGACGGGCGATGCAACCCACTGCCCGAACGATGTGACAACAAGCCTGTTCACAGTTACGGGTCTTGTGCGTATCACGTTCAATGCCAACGACGGAAGCGCCACACCTGCTACAGCAACGCAAGACGTGACGTATAACGTGGCAACTGCTCTGACAGCGATCAATACAATCGGTTTCTCGCGCACGGGTTACACGTTCCAAGGCTGGTCAACGGACAAGAACGCTACATCGGCTGCCTACACCGATGGCGGCAATATAACCATCACCGCAGCAACCACGCTCTACGCCGTTTGGCAGGTTAACAAACACAGCGTGACGTTCACTCAACCGACAAACGGCGGAACGTTTACCGTGAACAGTAGCACCACCTCACCTGTGAACAATGTGGACTTCGGTTCAACGGTAACGATTGCTATTACTCCGACGAACTCGCACTTCTCTGTGGGCACTGTAACAGTCAGCGGTACCGGCGGTTCAGTGACTGTCAACGGTTCGGGCAATAGCCGGTCATTCACAATGCCGGACTACGATGTAACTGTTTCTGTTACGTTGACCGAAGATACGAAGTACACCGTCAACTGGATTGTCAACGGCACAAGTAAGAAGGCTGAACAGAACTATGCCGGTGAGGCTTTGACCGGTCTGGCAACGGATCCGACATCCGCCGACTGTGACGACTCGAAGGTATTTATGGGTTGGACAGCTACGCAGATTAGCGGCGAATCGGCTACAGCCCCGAATGACCTCTTCACCGATGCGTCAACGAAGACGATGCCGAGCAACAATACCACCAACTACTACGCAGTGTTTGCGACGGCAAGTTCTTCGAATTCATCTAAGACATACACACTCGAACTGACTGGAAATAATTTCGCCGGAAGTTATAATGAGCGTTCAGCCTCGGCAACAGCAAATGAGGTTGGAGGAACGGGAACCTTATCTGTCAGCTTTACGTCAAACGGAGTAATGAAAAGTTCCAATTCCGGAAATCCGATTCAATTCAGGAAGTCAGGCAGCGGAGCGGGCGTCCTATATAATACAACTGATTTAGGAACCATCAACTCCATTACGTACGGAAGCGGAAGTACCAATAATATTGCATCCACATACAAGGGAACTTCTGCGCAACCAACGTCAGATGGTACGGGAGGATACTTTAAGATAACCAATGGTTCTTCGGTTTCGTACATAACATCGATCACAATCAACTTTACAAAAACGACGGGAGGTGGAACATCTTATTCCGAATACGCTACATCCTGTACGCATGAGTCAACGGTAACGATTACCTTCAACGCGAACGGCGGTTCGGGTAACATGGCTGCGCAAGTAGTGAACTGGGGCGAGGCGACTAATCTGAATGCCAATACGTTCACAGCGCCGACAGGTCACCACTTCCTCGGTTGGTCGGAGTCGAGCACGGCTACCACAGCGACCTACGCAAACCAAGGATCGGTAACGTACAAGAAAGATGTTACCCTCTACGCTATATGGGCGGCGAACAGCCATCAGGTATCGTACGAAGTAGTGCCTGCCGGAAAGGCTACTGTTCAGATTAACAGTTCAGCAACCACTCCGCAGAACGTGAACTATGGCACAACGGTAACGGTAGCTGTCACTCCGGATACGCATTACTCGCTGACCAGCATCACGCTCTCAACAGGCGGTAGTGTGGCTGTCAACGGCAATAGTGGTACATTCACTATGCCGGATGATAATGTGAAGGTAACAGTAACCGTGACTGAGGATACCAAGTACACCGTAACATGGGATGTGGCTGGCTCAACATCGACCGAGACACACTATGCAGGCGTTGCGCTTACCGGCATCGATGCGCCTACCAGCGATGATTGCGACGGATCGAAGGTGTTTGTCGGATGGACTGCTCATGAGGATTACGAGAACGAGACTACCGCTCCGGATGACCTCTTCACCGACCCGACGACGAAGACTACACCGGCTAACAACGCCACAACCTACTACGCTGTGTTTGCGGAAGAGAACAATGGAGGTGGTAGTGGAGAACTGATTAACGAGGAGTTTGATAATACGAGCTCAAGTGATGCATCATCAGCAATTTCCACTACAACATTTGCGAACTTCTCAGGAGCCACAGATAAGGCGTATAAGAGTAAACATGGAGGATTGAAGTTCGGTTCGAGTAGCGCTAGCGGCTATATCACCACTAAGTCCCTTGACCTTTCAATCGCATTTACTGTAGCATTGGATGTGAGGGCATACGGCTCAACGAGTAGTGATGGCGGTGATGTATATGTTCAAGTTGCAGATGATGATGGCACAAAGCAATTGATTGAAGACGATGATCTATCCATAAGCGAGTTCAGACACTTTGAGTTGTCATTCTCTGCTGCTACTTCATCTTCAGCTATTGAAATCGGTACAACATCCAAGCGCGCGTACATTGATAATGTAGTTATCACCGCGGGCAGCGGCTCAAGCTACAGCAACTACGCTACGTCGTGCGAGATACCGGAGAATGTGACGGTGAAATTCGATGCTAACGGCGGTGAGGGTACGATGGCTGATCAGACAATCCCGTACAACACTGCAACAAAACTGACAAAGAACACCTTCACACACGAAGGCTACGACTTCCAAGGCTGGGCAACGACGGCAAGTGGCGCAAAGGCTTATGATGACGAGGAGCAGGTAACATTCAAGAAGAAGACCACCACGCTCTACGCCGTTTGGGCAATCAAGACCTACAACATCACCGTTGTCGTTACTCCGGCGGAAGGTGGTACCGCTTCGACCACACCGGCAAACAAGGCTGAGTTTGGTCAGAATGTTACTGTAGATGTTTCCGCAGACAGCCATTACGACCTCACGTCCATCGTTGTGACGAAAGCAGGCGGCGGTGAAGTCACCGTGACGAACAAGCAGTTCACGATGCCGGCTGAGGCTGTGACTGTGACGGTGACATTCACGAAGAAGACCGTATATACCGTAACCTGGAGTCAGAACGGTGACGAGAGCATGAAGGTTGAGTATATCCAAGGTGAGACGATCGCCTTCCCGGCATCGGCAACCGTTGATTGCGATGACAAGGAATTCATCGGCTGGAGCACTGAAGCGTTCACTGAGACAGACGATGCCCCGACGACGATGATTAACTCGGCAACCATGGGCACAAGCAACCTGATCTACTATGCCGTATATGCTAATGCAGGCAGTGGTAGTGGTAGTGGCAGCGGAAGTGGTAGCGGCGATTACGAGTTAGTAGAGTCTGCTCCGACGAACTGGGCTGGTGACTACCTGATTGCTTACAGCAGTGCCAAATTTGCTGACGGCCGTGTAGGTGGTACGGATGGTCTGGGCAAACAAAATACAGCTGTTGATCCGGGTGATAACCTCAGCGGAAAAGTTGTGGCTGCAACGTGGGGCGATACCTATAATGTTACTATCGTTGAAAGTGCTACAGCCGGCAAGTATCTTCTCCAAACGAAAGACGGGAAATACAATTATCACACAGGTAACAGCAACGGTCTTTCTGCTACAACAACTAAATCAACGGCAGAAAACTACCCGCTAACAATAACATTTAGCAGTTCATCAGATATTGATATCGCTATTGCTGCGGGTGCCGTGTTCCATTACAACACGCAAGGTTACTTCCGCTTCTACAAGGATGGCGGACAAAACAGCATATACCTCTACAGGAAAGGTAGCGGTAGCGGTGGCGGCGGTAGTGGCTCATCCTACACCGGCTACACGACCTCTTGCGGCGCAAGCATTAGTGCGAAGAGCGGCAAGTGGCTGACAGCGGCTAATGGACAGAAGGTGAAGACCGCTATCGAGGTGAAGGCAAGAGGCTTTGATGCGGCTACCACTCTGTCGGCAAGCTCGGATAACGGTAAATTCAGCGTATCGCTCGCTGCAACAACTGTACCGGTGGAAGGTTTGACCACCACTCTTACTATAGAGTACATGCCTGCGAGCGCGGGCGCGACGGAGAGTGGCACGATCACCCTCACGGCTGGTGACGTAACGAAGACGATCACCGTCAACGGTCGCTCGCTGCCGGATGAGTTCCTGATCATAACAAAGAAGGACAGCAAGTGGTACGCTCTGCCGGCGAATATGACTGGAAAGGCAGGTCTGTTTGATGGTGTAGAAGTTACGCCAGACAATACAACTACGCCGACAGCGGTAGCGACCTCTCCTTCGACGGTTGTATATAATCTGAAGGCAGTGGCAAGCGGACGCTATGCGACAGCAGGTAACTGCGTACGTCTGGTAGGTAACAATAACCTCTGTCTGTACGGAAGTCTCGATGCGGATGCTACCGGTATTCACAATAATACGAAATTGACTGAGGCGAATGCCGCTAACACCGAATGGCTGCTCACAACCACCGATGGCGTGCAATACACGATTGCTAACCCGAATCACGCGGATTATGCCGAAGGCCGCATATTGGCGTACGGTACGCAGTTCGGACAATTTAAGATGGTAACAACATTCTATATTGTTTCCACAGGCTGTAACAGCCAGCCGCAGAATGTACGTGTTGGCGCACGCCGCGCTGATGCGACCTTCTCGTGGGTAAGCAATGCGACGGAGATGAAGATTGACGTCTATAAGAACTCCGCGATGACAGGAACACCGTACAAGTCTGCAACGGCTACTGCGTCACCCTACACCATGTCAGGTTTGGATCAAGAGACCGATTATTGGTACAGACTCACGCCTAACAGCAGTGATGTTGCTTGTGCCGTAACCGGTACATTCCGCACGTACGGTCCGACAATTGATGTCGTGGAGTGGAAAGAAGATGCAGCGGTTATTCTGGTTGACAAGCCGGAAGACATGCATCCTATCATTACCATTGCCGGTGAGGAGGAGCATGGTAACGGTACAGGTATAGCCCTTAACGCTACCGAGTTGTTCTTCGCGAAGTACTTCGAGGGTGCGGGTGACATGAAGTTGCTGTCTATCTATAACGGTACAGAGAATGATATATCGTTGGCGAAGTATAGTATATTCATGTATTGTATTGGTAATAGCAATAATACTCACTCTGAACCAAATGACAAGACGTATGATCTGTCAGGACTTGGTACAATCAAATCCGGTCAGGAGATCATATTCTTTACACGCCCCTTATCGACGCAGGCTATATATTCTTGCTCCAACACATTCTTAAATAACATGGCAGCAAAGTCCGGCGCAGATGAGAACCCGCGTTGGATAGAATGTGACGGCTCCAAGTCGTATGGCGGCAAGGTGTTACCAAAGTTTGATTTCTCCGGTAATGACCCGCTGTACTTAATAAAGGATGGAGAGATTATTGATATCTTCGGATCAAAAGAAACACCTCCGACAACAAACAACTGCCGTGGTGAAAAAGCATGGGCTGGTACTATCCAGAATATGGATTACCACAGATCGCCAAGCGATACAGTTTTCAATGCGTTCTATGACGCATCTAGTAAGTCGCCGGTAACGACTTCTGACTCTATTGCATTGCTTAATGCGTTCGGCATCAATCTGGATGATTCTATTATCAGTGTTCATTCCGGTCGTTGCGTGCTCTTCCGTTATAAGGAAGTTGTTTCGGGTGAAAATGCCGTTACTGCTAATGATGGTTCATCCTTTGGTTCATTTACGTCTGACGAATGGCGTGGACGTACCGTCTGTGTGGCAAACAGCACGTACGCTGATGCCGGCGTAACCGACGATAGCCCGTCAACCTGTAACTCCTACCAAGACTTGGGTTCGTTCAATTACAGCGATTATTACAAGAACTGGGTGGATCTCGGTGGAAACGGTGCACTATCCGACTATGTACAAGGCGTTGAGACAGGTACTGAGAACCTGTATGAGATACCTATCACTAACCTCGACAAATACACGTGCTTGCAATTGCAGTTCAACCTGATCGGTGGTGAGGATGACGGTGATGATAAGGGTAAGTTACTGGCAAGTACCAATGCTAAAGTGCCTATCATTGTTAGTGGAGCACATAGCACGACTGATGCAATCTTTAATGAGATTGTTAAGGATGATAATGATCACCCTCTTTATAACCAGAGTATTGCCCGTTGTGCGGAATGCGAGGTGCTTGTGCTCAACGGCGCGACACTGACCAAAGCAGCTGATGGCGCGACACACGATGTTCCTCAGGTAGGTGACCTCACAATCTATCCGGGCGGTACACTCGTCGTACCAAGCGGTACAGAATATACCGTTAATACGCTTACGTACCGCGTAGAAGATGAGCGCGTGCCGACGTCTGAATTGGTGGGTGACCTCATACTGAATGAAGAGAATACGGAGACTGATAAGAAACTGCTTGTAACGCGCCGAATAAAGAACGACCGCTACTACTTCTTCTCACTGCCGTATGATTGCGCGCTGTCGGATGTACATTGGGCGAACAGCAATACGCCTGCAAGGCTCAATGTCGATTTCCGGCTCCGTGAGTACGATGGCGAGACGCGTGCTGCCGAAGGCAGTTATATATACTGGCCGGGTCACTGGAAGGATATTGAAGGTGATGTGATTAAGGCTGGTAAGGGCTATAACATAGCTGTCAGCACATCAAAGCCGAAGGAACTTGTGTTCCCGATGGCTGTGCCCAAGGACAACCTCACCCAAGCCGAAATAGCCAAACACCAAGTAAACGTTCCGCTGGAAGAGTTTGAGGGTTACTTCACCGCTCTTGACGACAACTGGAACCTCATCGCGCACCCGTACCTCACATCGTTCGATGCTACCGCAGCTGATGCTGTGGATGTCGAATGGGAGCACATCACCCGTCCGGATATTGACGATCCGACACAAGGTGGAGACGATCCTACCGGCGAGGTCGTAGAGAGAGGAACGGTAGAGAATGGTATAGATTGGACTCTGTATGCGGATGGTACGATGGTACTGACCGGCGGAGGACAGATGGTTGACTTCTCAAGTCTGGACGCTGTGCCATGGGCAGGACACCGTCAGTTTATACAGAACGTCAAGATAGGTGGTGAGGTGCAGAAGATAGGCAAATACGCCTTTGGACAATGCACGAATCTGGTGACTGTAACAATTGTGGGGCCTGTAACGAATCTTGCTTCGCAAGCATTTGCCGGATGCACCGAATTGAGAACATTCCGCATCGAATCGACGCAGTTCGTCAGCGCTACAAATGCAACCTTTGATGGCATAAGTAGTCTGTCAATGATCTCGCTCCAGGTACCGCAGTCCATGTATAACCAGTACAGTGCACAGACGCCGTGGAGTAAGATGGCTATCTCAGCGTTTGACGAAGGCTCGACTACGGGTGGTGACGGCACGAACACGAGTAATCCGGCACCGCGTCGCGACTCGGGCAGTGGTGATGATGAGCCTATCGATGGATTGTACGCCTATGTTCCGACGTTCAATGCCGGTGCTATCACCTATTCGCCGATACTTCTTAAAAATATTGATGACATTCCTCCGTTCATCGCTGTGTTCATCCAAGGTTCCGGTCCGGGCTCGCTTACGTTCACGCAAGCAGCATCCGCTCCGGTACGTCATGACGCAGCATTCTTGCGTGCACGTAGCGTTAACGAGAATGCATCGATCTTCGTGGGCGTGGTAATCGAAGGCAACGGCTATAGCGACCAGACAGCACTGCGTCTGCGTCCGAACTATGCCGGCGGCTACAAGACAGGTCATGACCTGCTGAAGTTCGCAACCTTCAACACCGAACGACCGCAGATCTACATGCATACCGATACATGCAGACTCGCCTTCCGTGCCGTGAAAGACAAGACGGCAAGAGAGAACTGGTTGCCGGTAGGCGTATATTGCCGCGATGCAGGTACATACACCTTCTCGCTCAATGATCGCTATCCGATTGATGAGGTGGAGGCAGTCTATCTGCATGATGCCGAGACGGGTACGACTACTAACCTGCTGCTCAGCAACTACAGCATTGAGACGACGCAACAGCTGTACACCAACACGCGCTTCTCGATCAATGTGCTCTTGCGCCGCAAGAAAGTAGAGGATACACCTACGGTGATCAACCACACAGGAGAAGACCCGAACGCTCCGCGTAAGTTCTTCCACGATGGGTTGCTGTACATCCTCCGCAACGGCAAGGTATATGACATGACCGGCAAGCCGGTGCAGTTTGATGATATGTTGAACCGTTAATCAGAAAGGAAACACAAACCATGGAAACGCTTCAACAAGGAATGAAACGCACTGAGCTTGCGTTTGAGGCCGGTCTGCCGGGTGAGAGCAAACGCAGAAAGATCATTGTCGTAACGATTGGCGTGATTGTGCTATGCGGTTGGGCACTGCTGGCACTGTACGCCATCGTAGGAGGCAAGCAGAACGATCAGAGCTTCGCCCCCGAGGTGGTGTATATGCCGCAGGCTCCGGCTCCGGAAGCCGGCAGCGGACCATCGTTCTATCAGTCGCCGCGTCGCGGTACGCTGATGTACAAACCAGCCGCCAGCTATCAGCATTCAGTCAGCTATACGCCGGCACCGAAGGCGCAGATGGGTAGCACCTCGTACCGCGTCCACCAGACCAGCAAGGCTACCGTTCACTCCTATGGCGGTGGCGGCATCAGCGGTGGCGGTAATACAGGTGCGATCATCCGTCGCAGCAGCAACAGCAACAACAACTATGCCTATGCTGGCGGTAGCTTAGGCGGTGGCGTCAGCTACGCAACACTCGCCTATAGCGGTGCGATCTACGTGCCTACCAAGCACAATGCTGTGACCGAAGTCGGATCGCTTGAGGCAAGCGATGTGACGTCGCAGAAGATAGGCGTTATTCGTCGTGCAAAGATGGATTTCCCGGGAGATGAGAACCCAGACCCGGGTGCCAACCCCGAGCCACCTGTACCGGTGGGCGATATGCCGCTCGCGATGCTGGCACTGCTTGCCGCAGGCTACGCGCTACGCGTAGCCCTGCGCCGCAAGGAGGAAAGCACTGGAATAGCTGGATGATCTGGAAGTTCTGGAAGCTCTGGAAAATCTAGAAAAACTGGCAGCTCTGGCAGTTTTGGCAGTTCTGGAAAATCTATAAAATATAGAAAATTACGAAAAAAATGATAAATTATTTGCATAATTCAAAATTTTTTCGTAATTTTGTAGCCGCAAACGGCTAAAGGCCCAAAGCTAACAGCCAACAGCCAAGAGTAAATAATCAACACTACATAAGATGGACAGCTACATCAACATCAAGGTTCGCGTTTGGAGACAAGCCGGACCGAAAGCAAAAGGTTACTTTGAGACCTACGAACTCAAACACATCTTCCAAGGTGCGTCGTTCCTTGAGATGATGGACATTCTGAACGAGCAACTGATCAGTGAGCACAAAGATCCGATCGCGTTCGATCATGACTGCCGCGAGGGTATATGCGGTATGTGCTCAATGTACGTCAACGGTCACCCTCACGGACCCGACAGTGCTATCACAACCTGCCAGCTGCACATGCGTAAGTTCAATGACGGCGACACGATCACCGTTGAGCCGTGGCGCAGCCACGCATTCCCCGTGATCAAAGACCTGATGGTTGACCGTAAGGCGTACGACAAGATCATGGCTGCCGGCGGCTTCATCAGCGTGAACACCGGCGGTGTGCCCGACGCTAACGCTATACCTATCCCCAAGCCCGCTGCTGACGAGGCGATGGATGCTGCCAGCTGTATCGGCTGCGGCGCCTGCGCTGCTGCCTGCAAGAACGGTTCGGCGATGCTGTTCGTGGCTGCCAAGGTCAGCCAGCTCGCTCTGCTCCCGCAGGGTAAGATCGAGGCTAAGGCTCGCGCCAAAGCGATGGTGGCTAAGATGGATGAGCTGGGCTTCGGTAACTGTACGAACACCGGCGCTTGCGCTGCCGAGTGCCCGAAGCAGGTCAGCCTGGCTAACATCGCACGCCTGAACAGAGAGTTCCTCTGCGCGAAGTTCAGCGACTAACGGTCGGGAGACAATAACATGAAAGGTGCGTCAGTGATGGCGCACTTTTTGTGTTTAGTGGAATGCTGTTGCCATCAGTTCTTGTTCGGCGCGTGGGATACCTTGTTTGCCGGCAAGGCTGCGCCATGAGGATACGACGTGTTTAGTATTCTGTATAATACTATCCGCCTTGGTGTCGGATACGCCGAAGAACGGTGCGACATCCTTAGCCAGACGGTAATCCAAACTATTGTCTTTCTCGTTGATGTTCAGGCATAGCCCTGTAGCCTTCATCTGTGGGTTGAGATCGTACGCCGGCGAGAGTGTCCATCCATCGCGCGTCAGCAGAAACCCGTGGTTACGCAGGTGATCATCGCTGTTGCTGATAGCAATGTTGAATACGATGCGTTGCCATAGCTGGGCGAGATTGTCCTCCACATGGCAGCAATGCTGACTAATCCATTCCGCCATCTCCAGGTAACTGCATCCGTCCGTTTGGCCGTCGCTGTAACCAAGCATCGTCATTGCTGATGTGAAGTGAATACGGCGATTGTCGTCCGTACGGTCAAAACGGCGTGTGAGGAAGGTGCTGAATCGGTTGCTGAACGCTTGTGCGGAGTATGGTGCCACTTGTATGTTACATCTGCCAGCAAGCGTCATGGCTACCATCTCCCATGCGCCGACATTCGTGGTGTCATGACGGCTGGGGAACTTGGCGATCCACAGATGACCGTTGTTGTCCCGTACATTTGCCTTCGGGCGTGCGCCGCCCAGTGATGAGCCCGGAGCCAGCAGCAGTTGTATCCATCGGCTGGCGGCGGTTGTGTCATCATGCTCCAATTGCCATGAGGCGTGTTCCAGTTCGCGCAGCGATGCAATAGGCGGAATGCTGAGTTCGGGATCACTATCCATATATCCTCCATCAGTTCGGGTCTTGAACCGCAGTGCGCCCATGCGGCATTCGTCAAATACCCCTAACAGGTAATCGCTCTCCAGCAGCGTACGCGGCTGTCGGCTCTCCATCCTGGCGCGTATAGCCTCGCGCCGGTCAAGCAGCAAACGTCCCCAACGGTCGGGCGAGGAGTCCAGAAAGATGCCGAAGTTACTCTTGCCCTCTTCAAGGAACTGTCGTCCCTTATAAAGTTGCAGGTCGGGATCCAGAATATACGGACGGCCATCATGCAGCCATCTGTCATCGAACTCGAAATCAAAGACTTCACGTCCTTTGGACGGCTCTGCATGCAGCAATCCTATTCGTTGCGGTTCGGGGCAGTACAGGTCGTCTATATAGATATCTATCGTTTGTGCCATAGTATCAGTTATTGTGCGCGTTTAGGCGCGCGTTCGCGCGTGGTGAGACCTATGTCTTGCAATTTGCGACCGAGGATGTCGTCCTTGGCAAGCAAAAGGATGTCATCGGCCATATTGAGGGCTATCAGTACGCGGAAGTAGATGCCGAGTGCTACCCCCTCGTCACCTTTCTCAACCTTGACGAGTGTCCCACGCGCTATACCGGCGCGTTCGGCAATCTGCTCCGATGACAGTTCGCGGCGCAGACGCGCCAGACGGATGTTTTCTCCCAATGAGGATAACATACGTGCATGCTTGGGTAGTAGTGGACGTTTCATAGACAGATGATGAGGCGTGTATAATGTTTATAATCGTGTACAAAATTACAATATTTTGTTCAAAATCGCAAACATTATGACACGTGGGATGTGTAATTGTTGCAAAGAAACAGTAATTTGCCAACTATGCTCTACAAGGAGCAGAGGTATTCGAGGGATTCGCGGAGTTGGGCGGGGGTGACGGGCTGACCTGTCACAGGTTGACCTATCGAACGGAGCAAGGTGCAAGTGATTGTGCCTTGCTCGCGGTTTTTCTTGTCATGCTGCATGAGGGCGAGCAGGGATTCATAGTCCGAACAGGTGACAGGTGCGGCGCCGTAGTTCTCAAGCATCAGGCGGCTGAGGGTGCTCACCGTCTCGGCGGGCAGGCCGCAGATCATGTGCGAGAGATAAGCTTCGGCGACGAGGCCGTACATGACGCAGTAGCCATGAAGGCATTTGTTATTTGTGGATTTGTCATTTGTTATTTTACCATTTTGGCATTTGGAGAGGAGCAGAGCTTCGATAGCGTGGCCGATGGTGTGGCCGAAGTTCAGGGCTTGGCGTATGCCGTGGTCGTTGGGGTCTTGGGCGACGATGGAGGCTTTGAAAACTATGGATTGCCTGATGAGTTCGCCGAAGGCGGGTGAGGTCACCTCACGCAGGTCGCAGTCCAGCAGTTCGCCGAACGCCTCGGGGCTCTGCAGCAGCGCGTGTTTGATCATCTCGGCGTAGCCGGAGAGGATCTGTTCAGGCGGCAGAGTGGCGAGCAGGCGCGGCTCGATGATGGTCTGCACGGGATGGGCGAAGACGCCTATAGCATTCTTGACGAGCGGCGTGCCGTAGTCGAAGCCGGTCTTGCCGCCGGATGCAGCATCGACCATAGCCAGCAGGGTGGTGGGGACATTGACGTAGTCGATGCCACGCATGTACGTAGCTGCGGCAAAACCGCCAAGGTCGCAGATCACACCGCCGCCGAGGTTAATCAACAGACTCGCACGCGTAGCGTGCTGCGCGAGCAGCCAGTCCCAGATCCGCTGGACGGAGGCGAGGGTCTTGTGCTGCTCGCCTGCCGGCAGCACCAATTGATCAGCCATAGATAGCTGATTGGAGATTGGTGATTGGAGATTGGTGATTGGTGATTGGTGATGGCTGAGGACATCATAAAACGCGAGCAGGCAGCATGATGCTACCTGCTCGTCAGTCAGGATAAATATACGGTCGTATCGGCTCAGATCAAGCATTCTCGCGCATGAGTTTGCCGAAGTCGTCGTACGAGATCTGCTTCTCTTCGATCTTGGCAACGGTGCGCAGGTGGTCGTAGATCTTGTTCTCCGCCACGCGCTCCACGATGCCGCGAAGTTGGTTCTCGTCCTTGAGGATATTGTCAGCGAAGGACTTGAGGTACTGCTCCTCGACGTGCATCATGCCGTACTGCATGAACTGCATGCGTGCCACCTCGCGGGCGTACGCCTCCACGTCCTCCTTCTCGACCTTGATGTCGTACTCCTTCATCAGCTGGTCCTTGGCGAGCTGCCAGCGGAGCTGCTTGAGCATCTCGGGGAAGTCGCGGTCGAGATCCTCGGGTTTCATGTCTTTGTTGGTAGCAGCTACCCAGCGTTTGAGGAAAGCTTCCGGAAGTGCAAACTCGCCGGCTTTCTTGAGGATAGCGGCTTTGGCGTCGAGTCCGAACTTATACTTCGCATCCTCGGCCATGTTACCCTCGATCTCTGCTTTCACGCGGGCGCGGAACTCCGCCTCGTCCTTCGGTGCGTCGGCAGCATAGACCTTAGCGAAGAGCTCAGCGTCGATAGCTGCGGCTTTGTGGCGGGTGATCGAGGTGAGCGTGAGGGTGAAGTCGCTGTTCAGGTCCTTGACCTCATCTTTCTTCAGGTCGAGCAGCGAGGCTACCTCGGTCTCGTTCTGGAACGCCTTCATCGGGTTGAAGGTGATGATGTCACCTACCTTGGCGCCCTTGAAGAGCTTGGCTTGCTTCTTATCCGCCATGTATTGCGGATTGAGGATGGCGTTCTCCTTGACGATGCCGCCGTCCTTCTGCTCGGTCAGCGTACCGCGGAGCACATCGCCGTCCTCGGCCTTGTCGGCATCGACATACTCGCCGAAGCGCTCGGCGTAGGAGTTGACCTGGTTTTCGACCATCTTGTCGTCCACGGTGATGGTGTATGCCGTCAGTTTGTTCTTAGCGGTGAGCTTGGCGTCAAACTCCTCGGGCACTGCGATGTCGAAGGCGAAGGTAAACTCGGTGTCGTTATCGAGATCCATGGTCGGCGTGAGTTCGTCGTTGGGCAGTGGATCACCGAGGATGTGGAGTTTCTGCTGCTCAATGTACTTGTTGAGCTCTTCGGCGATCTTGTTGTTCAGTACGTCGGCGAGTACGCTCTTGCCGTACATCTTCTTGATCAGTCCGGCGGGCACCATACCTTTGCGGAAGCCCGGGATATCCGCCTTCTGACGGATCTGACGGATCTGTTTGGTTACTGCCTCCTCGTAGTCAGCGGGCTGAAGGGTCAGCGTGATGACCGAGGTGAGGTCTTTGATTTCAGAGTGATTGATTTGCATATCGTTAGTTTTTTTGTTATCTGCGTGGGAGTTGTTGTTAGAAAATAAACCTAAATAAATTTCAATGAACAAAATCATTGGCATTTACCCTGCGGTTAATTTGGGTTTATGTATGTTTATTTTCTAAATACCTCAATGTACGCGTTTCCCGTCATTCGGGAAGTCCTAATCCGGCTCTTCGTGGTTAGCCATCGGGCATCAGCCGGTGGCGGCGCATAAAAAGCCTACAAAGGTAGTGAAAGTTTTTGATAATTGCAAATTTTTTGCGAAGAAAGTTGCAGAATTCTCTGTTTTTTATAGTGGATGTTCCGATTGTGGGGAGGAAAGTTTCCCGTATTGAGGTTTTGGAAAATAAACCTAAATAAACCCCTCAGTTGTCTGTTGCACTATCGTGCTTTGTGCCTTAGCTTGTTTCGTCACCCTTAAAAGCGAGCTTGACGTGCGACTAAACATTCTAACCCACACATGCTATGCATGAACAGCCAACTTCGGCAATAAACCTAAATAACAACGATCCCATTACGATGAATATTTCGTGCTGAGTACGGAAATAATCGTTCGAGCAGAGCGAGATAAGAAATCACGGAATTTACGGAAGGAAGAATCTACTATTTCCGATAGTTCCGCATTTTCCGCACTCGAATATTTGATCTACGTAGTTTATTTGGGTTTATGGCTGATTGGGTGTTTGCGCCTCGAAGAGGTGAAGATTTGTACGGTCGGGCTGGTGCAAACGCGTTTGTGAGCAGACCGGACGGACAAAGATTCATATTGTGCGTGGCACAAGCAAACATCCAAGCAGTGTTTATGTATGTTTATTTTCTTAAAGTTCTGTCACGGTATTGTCAAGTTCGGGGTGGTCGCGAGATGCATACGACAACGGACTAACATCGGACTAACAATGGCTCAAGACACCCTCAACTCGCCTTAGTTCCGGATTCTGAGGGAGTGGAAAAAAGCGTAACATTATGAAAGGTACTGCAATGTTTGTGTAACAAAATGCAAAAGAAAAGGACGTTTTTGTGTAAAAAAGTTGCTATTTTGATAATTTTTGCGTAAATTTGCAGCCGGTTTTTGTCTTTTTAAGCCGGAGGGGCTCTTCCGGCGTGGGAAGATACGCTAAACCTGAAGTGTATTAGTTTTGAAGAAAAGCAGTAATAACCTGACTTTTGAAGGGACTGTTTTTGAAAGATCGGTTTTATGAAAGGACTCCGAAAGTACAGAATCTTAGCAGCAAGCATGCTGATGCTTGTGTCGGCGTATATGTATCCGGTCGTGTTGCCGGGTACCTATTCCATGGGATTTGAATTAGGCGACAGTATCAAGTTAAAGGACTGGCATCTGAACGACGGTGCGGATACCACGCGCTGCAAGGAGCGCTGGATGATTGGCACAGCCGTGAAGAGCGAGGGCAAGCGTTCGCTGTATATATCCTACGACGAGGGTGAGACTTGTACGTTCGACACGGTATGGAACACGTGTTATGCCTATCTGGATTTCACTATCCCCCAGGGATACTATGTGCTGTCGTTCGACTGGCGCTGTCTGGGTGGAGATGAGACGTATATGTGCGCCGGCATCGGTATAGCCCAGCAGATGACCAGCATGGACTGTAACTATGCGCGTGCAGAGTGGCCGGATTACATCCAGAGCTTCGCCAAGCCCGACTACCGCGTGATGCGCAGTCGCAGCCGCTGGCAGCATGAGATGATAGAGTTCAACTCCAACGGCACGCGTGTGTATCGTCTGTACTTCGCATGGCGCAACAAGAATCGCAATGCCAAGCTGCCTAACCCTATATCCGCTTGTGTAGATAATATCCAGGTCACTACGCGAAACTGCGCTATGCCTGCCAATGTGCAGGCCGAGGTGGTGGGTGACTCGGTGATTGTAACGTGGACGGGCACCAGTGCCCAGTACTGCGTAGAGTACAGGCGTTACGGCCGTGAGCGCTGGTCGGTGCAGACCGGTATCCGTGACGAGCGGTTCGTGATAGAGGGTCTGGACGAAGGTGCATACGATATCCGCGTTCGCGGCGTATGTAATGAGACAGACACCAGTGCGTACAACTACCGCACATCGTTTGGCGTGTACTATCCCGATCGTCACTGCATCAATATTGTGGATCTGTACGGCGAGGATGTGACGGCGACGTATGGTACTTTCAAGGATCCGTACATGAACGAGGGCGTAGTGGACACGTCTTACACGGACGATCCGAAATACATGCGTCACACAGTGAATTGGGATCCGGATGAGTATGACCCCCGTACCGCCGGCCGGTTGAAGATCGTTCCGGAGGATGAGGTGGCATCGGTGCGTCTGGGTAACTGGAATGTGGGCGCGGAAGGTGAGTCGCTGTCGTATTCATACGTAGTGGACGGAGAGAATGCCTCGATTTTGCTGCTGAAGTATGCTGTTGTTTTGGAGGATCCCGGTCACGGAGAGGCCGATCAACCGCACTTCAACCTGGAGATCTTGGATGAGGACGGGGTGCTGATCGATCCGACGTGCGGTATGGCGGACTTCTTTGCCGACTCCAACCGTCCCGGCTGGAATAACACCGGAGGCGTAACGTGGAAAGACTGGACAACCATCGGTCTGAACCTCGATGCGTACGACGGCGAGCGTCTGACGATCCGTCTGACAACGCGTGACTGCAACTGGAGCGGACACTTCGGCTATGCCTATTTCACCATGGGATGTGCCGCTGCGCGAATCACCAGTACGAGCTGCGGCGATGATGCGCAGATGTCCATCGCTGCGCCGAACGGATTTGCGTACGAGTGGTTCGACAAGTATGACAACCCCGTGCCCGAGTCCATGCTTTCGGGAGACGGACAGACACTGCTCATCGAGCCGTCGGATACGTCCACCTATCGCTGCCACCTGGTCTATCTTGAGGAGCAGAGTTGCGGCTTTGACCTCTATTCGTCGTGTCTGCCGAGGTATCCTATCTCGGACTTCGGGTGGAAGTATGAGCCGAATAACTGCCAGAACCGCGTGCGCTTTACGAACAAGAGCCATATCATGACGCGTTTCGATAATGTGATAGAATACCATTATGACTGGCCGTGTGATGAATATGAGTGGACGTTCGGCAACGGCCAATACGGCTCGGAGCGTAACCCCGTAGTGATCTTCCCCAACGAGGGTGGCACGTATGAGGTGACCCTGGCGGCAGCTATTGCCGAGGGACGCTGTGTGGATGATACAACGATCACGATCGTTATCCCTGCTATAGGTGATACTGTGCTGCATATTGATACAACCATCTGCGAGGGCGGCTATATAGTGTTCGGCCCGCAGTTCGCCGGCGAGGAACGCGAATATGTGAATGTGTGGAAGACGGTTGCCGGTTGTGACTCAACGGTATATCTGAACCTGCATCTGGCTCCGCAGAGCACGGAGCAGGCGCCGGACACCATTGTATGTGCCGAGGTGCCGCTGACCGTGGACGGACAGACCTATAAGTCGCGCGAATCGGGTAAGTTCTACCGCTTCTATACCAACCAGTACGGTTGTGACTCGACGGTATGGTGCAACGTCACCGTGCTGGATTCCATCCGGCCGGATGTGACCATCCGCGAGATGAGTGACGAGCCTAACTCCGGTGCGATCTTCATCAGCGGTACGGGTTACGAATACTACACCGTGAACGGTGGCGCTCCGCAGACAGCGGACTCGATCACCGGTCTGAACGGCGGGCAGTTCGTGCTGGAGTTCTTCAACGACTTCGGCTGCTCGGTAGTGGAGGAAGCGGCAGTGAGCGTATGTATGCCGGGCTGGGTTTATCAGCGCTGGGACGATGTACTGTCGCTCAAGAACGCTGCGACACTGGAGACCGACTCCGCCAAGCATGTGTTCACGGACTTCCAGTGGTATAAGGAAGGCGAGCCTATCGCGGGAGCGAACCTCGCCTACCTGTATCTGCAGGGCGGCTTGGATCCCGAGGCGCACTACCACCTGGAAATGACGCGTGTGAGCAACGGTGAGCATGTAGCTACATGTCCGTTCCTGCCCGCTGCCAGCGAGACGAAAGATGTGCTGTACGTCTATCCGTCACCCGTGCGCTCGGGCGGTACGCTGACGATCAAGGTCAGTGCTGCGGCTAACGCGACGATCGTCAACGCGTTTGGCGAGGTGGTGCTCACTGCGGCGCTCAGCGAGGGAGAGAACAGCCTGACGATCAATGCGCCGGCGGGTGTGTATGTGGTGCAGGTGGTGATGAACGGGCAAACGCATATATGTCATATTGGTGTAATTGATTAATAGGGGAGGACGAAACAATGAGAAAGAATATCTGTTATATATTAGGTATATTGCTGTTGGCGAGCCAAGTGATGATGGCGGCGCCGGCGAAGAAGAATAGCAAGAACAGCAAGAGCAGTAAGAGCTCCAGCAAGGAGTGGAAAGGCGCGACGCGTAACCTCCACCATGTGGCGTTCTGGGGCGGTGGAGGCTACAGCGGCCTAATGAACAACTACGACAACAGTAAGTTCGTGGGCGGCGGCGGTGGCCTGCTCGGCGTAGGCTACGAGTACCGCTACGACAACTTCATCCTGGACGCCGGCGCGGAGCTGAGGATGTTCACCTCGCAGGACAAGGTGACGTTCCCGATGCCGTACGACGTGGCGATGATGGGCGACGGTTACAACCAGACCAAGCACTACACGATAGCCGACCCGCTGAAGGAGAACCATGTAGTGGGACAGGTGATGGTGCCCCTGATGCTTGGCGGACGCTGGGACACATGGTACCTGATGGCCGGTGCGAAGGTAGGTTACACCGTGCTGGGTAACTACAGCCAGAAAGGCAGTTACTCCACCTCCATCACCGACTATAACGCTTACGACCCCGAGTGGACGAACATGCCGGCGCACGGTGCGGAGAACGACCTGCCGTACGCAGCCAAGGGCAAGACGGGCTACGGACTGGATGTAGCCGCCTCGGCAGAGATAGGCGTGAACATCAACGGTCTGCTGGGCAAGGAGTGGAACGAGCGCAATAACGCGCGCAAGCACCCGCTGCACATGCGTGCGGCCGTGTTCGCGGATTATGGTATAGTAAGTATGGGGCAGTCGCCCGAAGGAGCGATGGCAATGGTCGATGAGCAGAACCTGACGATGCGTTCGCTGCACTGCTCCGACTGGGCACGAGGCGGACTGAACAGCCTGCTCGTAGGCGTGAAGTTCACCGCCCTGCTGCAGATGAACAAACCCCAGCAGCCCAAACCCGCCAAGCCGGCGATGGTGCTGTTTGTCACGGACAGCGCGACGAACCAGGGTATCGGTGCCGCGGCTGTGGAGATCACTCCGCTGCAAGGCAAGAAACCGCGTACCACACGCCGCGTGACGAACGCCAAGGGTGTGATGATAGCGAAGATCGCATCCGGCCCGTACGACCTGAAGCTGTCGCATCCGGATTATATCACCACGACGCGCACCTACGACCACGGCGAGTGGGGTGACACGCTGTCGATGAGCCTGACGCCGCGTCCGGACTTCCGGCTCTATGTGCGTGACGCGAAGACCGATGCAATGTTAGCTGCCGATGTGCAGTTCATCAACAGCAACGACAAGAAGACTGTCGCCTCCGTTCAGACGGACTCGATCACGGGCTACGCAAGCCAGCGCCTGCCGCTCAACATGCCGCTGCGTATCCGCATCAAGGCGGCAGATCACGTGACGTATGCCGAGACGATAGAAGATATAGGTGGCGAGAAGACCTACCGTCTGGAGCCGATAGAGAAGAAACGTCCGATCGTGATGCGTAACCTGTTCTTCGCGACGAACAAGGCAACCATACTGCCCGAGTCGGAACCGGAGTTGCAGAACCTGTATAACCTGCTCATAGAGTATCCCGAGATGCGCATCCGCATCACCGGTCATACGGATAATGTCGGTTCGGACAAGTTCAACCAGAGCCTGTCGGAGCAGCGTGCGAAGAGCGTGCGTCAGGAGTTGATCAGACGCGGCATCGCTCCCGAGCGTGTCGAGGCGGAAGGCAAGGGACGTACGGAGCCTGTGGCTACGAACGACACCGAGGAAGGTCGTGCACAGAACAGACGTGTAGAGTTCGTGATATTATAGACCGCTGCGCTGAAAGAAAAAAGACCGCTTGCGCTAAAAGATGAAAGACGGAAGAGTACATACGGAATTGTGGAGGAACGTGCTCGTAGCATTGTGCCTGCTGCTGTCGCTGCCGATGGCAGGGCAGGTTGTGTACCAGTGCGACTTTGAGGATGCCGAGGAGCGTGCGCAGTGGTTGCTCAATGACGGCCCGCGTGCAGACAAATGTCCGAACAAGTGGTATATGGGTGCAGCCGCCAACACGACGCGTGACGGCGCGTACGGTCTGTTCATCTCAGATGACGGCGAGCATACTACGTACAGCGGCAGCACGAACATGTACGCTGTGGCAGTCCGTACACTGACCTTGCCCGAAGGTGAATACACCCTGTTCTTCGACTGGCTCGCCCAAGGCCGTGCCGCCAGTGGCGAAGGTATATGGGTATGCTGGGTGCCGGAGGATGTGCAGACCTACACGGCTGCGGCTCTTCGCCCGAGTTGGGTGGACGAGTACAGTATAGACACAGTGTTCAACACGACCTCGATATGGCGTCAGGCCAAGGTGAACTTCTCCACCGACGGCGGTACCTACAAACTGGCTATCGTGTGGACGAACGCCAAGAATGCAAAAGTCATTCCTCCTTCGGGATGCGTAGATAACATCAGTATTATCCCTAAGGAAGACGAATGCCCGCCGCCTACGAAGTTCACCCGTACGATGAACGGCACAACGATGGTTGTGTCGTGGCAGGGCGATGCCGACTGGTACGATGCTCGCGTATATGACTACGAGGCAGGTACGTGGCAGTTCTATGACCATGTGACGCTGAAGCGTATTAACATAGACGGCTTGTCAGAAGGCATGGCGCAGATATATGTACGTTCACACTGTGGCGAAAACGGTGTGAGTGAGTATGTGCTCTATACGCCGTTCTACTTCCTTCCGGGACGGTGCATCAACTATCTTGCTCTGGATGACCCGAGCCAGTGCACCACGTATATCGGTACTACGGGTAATCCCAAAGCCACCAAGCAGTTGGCGGATTATGGCTATGATGCCATTGAGAGCCGTCATACGCTGCATTATGTGCCAAACGAGACGGATCCCCGTACCGATAACCAGCTTAAGACCAAGCCCGATGATGCGTTGGCATCAGTGCGCTTGGGTAATTGGTACTATGGCGCGGAGGCTGAATGTATAGAGTATCTGTACAATGTCCCCGAAGGCGAAGGAGCTATCCTTAAACTGCGTTACGCGATCGTGCTCAACCAGCCTGTGCCCTCTCATGACTTAGAGACCCAGTCCAGCTTCTCGCTGTCGATAGAGTATCGTGAGAAAGGCAAGACGAGATGGCAGCAACTACCCGGAGGTTGCGGCAAGGCCAACTTCCATGTCGGCTATGGTGACCAGACCGGCTGGCACGCTGTAGGTAACGGCGAGGTGATGTGGAAGGAGTGGACGGAAGTTGCTGTTAACTTGCGCGATTATATAGGTAAGACCATCCTTGTCTCGCTGACGACTGCCGACTGTACGGCAGGCGGACACTACAGTTATGCCTATTTTACACTGGACTGTGAGTCCGGTGAGCTATCAGGCTTGAACTGTGGCGAGAATAATCCTACCACCTCGTTCACCGCTCCGGCAGGTTTTGACTATGAATGGTACTTGCCAAGTGACCGCTCCAACGTACTGTCTCGTGCACAGACCTTCACTATCGAGCCGATGGATACCCTGCTGTATAATGTGGATGTTATATCGAAGACCAACGACAAGTGTTACTACACCTTGGATGCCTGCGGTATACCTCGTTACCCTGTAGCGCAGGCGGATTACAAATGGAATAACGGCGCGCATTGCCAGAACGCCGTGACGTTCTACAACAAATCCTATATCTACTACAAGAATATCGAACGCTGGAATCAGGATCATCGCACCGATACAGTATATACCAACAACGAAAGGGTTCAGGAGGTGATCTGGGACTTCGGCGACGGCGAGACCGTTGTGTCCAATGCGGACTCCATCGTACATATCTATTCTGCTACGGGAGGTGCGTTCCTGCCGTTGATTATCGCATCGATATCCGACGGTGCATGCGTCGATACACTACAGATAGCCAATCTCCAACTGCCAGATGTGTCCACGACAGAGCAAGAGGTACACCTGCCCAAGGGCTCGATGTGGAACGGCAGGGTATATTGGGAACCATATGAATTTGATGATATAACGATTGTTGGTGACTGTGAGGTGCTCAATCATGTGCACATCCACGAGACGCAGTTTGTGGTGGACACCTCGTTCTGCGAGGGTGGCTACTTCCAACTCGGCGATCGTCAGATAACAGCCTCGGGTACGTACGAGGCATCGCTGAAGAGCGAGCAATGGCCAAACGTGGACAGCATCGTGACACTGCATCTGGAGGTTGAACCGCGGCTGATCGTAGCGGTGGACGGTGCTGTGAGTGTATGTGCGGATGCCAACGTACTGAACGTGCCGGTACAGGTGGAGCAGGGTAGGCTGGATAGTGTGTATATCCTCTTCGGTGCAGACGGCGTGACGGCAGGATTTGAGCCGTCGTACGCTTTCGGCGGAGAGGATGAGGTACAGATCGAGCTGCCCGACAGTGTGACGCCCGGCTCGTACGACGCCGTGATGCAGCTGGGTACGCCCCGTTGCCCCGCGCCCGACGTGCCGCTGACGGTGGAGGTGCAGTATCCTTCAGCAATCATCGCACAGAAGGACGGCTTCATCGCCCTGCTGAATGCCGACTACAACGGCGGCTACGAGTTCAGCAGTTACCAGTGGTACAAAGACGGGCAGTTGATCCCCGGCGCGCAGCAGTCCTATATCATCGTATCGGAATCCGACCTGGGTGCGCAGTACTCCGTTCTGCTCACGCGTACGGGTGACGGCGTGACGGTAGCAGCTTGCCCGATAACCTATACGGCAGGCGTGCTGGCGGTGGATAATGTATGGGATGCGACGGATGGAGCATGGACGCTGTACGACGTGACGGGACGTGTGGTGATGCAGTCGGTGGCGAATGAGCGCCCTGTAATCACAGCAGCCGGAGTGTATATATTAGTGAACCGGACAACGCATAGAGCGGTAAAGATCGTGGTGCCATGACAAAGAGAGTGACCATAGTGCTGATGTGTATGCTTCTGACCGTAGCGTCGGAGGCTGCTACGCGCAAGAACACCTCGCTCACGCCACCGCGTTACAAGGGCTCTGCGCCGGTCACACACTGGCTGGGATTGAGCCTGAACGGTGTGGAGGCGAACATGCTGCCCGGCGGCAAAGAGATCAAGACGAAGTTCGGCGGCGGCGGTGGCGGACACCTGCTGTATGAGCTGAACGCCAAAGGCTGGTTCGTCAATATAGGTGTCGGCGCGGATTATATGATCACGAACATATGGATGGGCGAATATACCGATGCGTTTGCGCGTGTTGACCGCATGGGCGAGGCGCTGACCTACCGCTATCAGTTCAGCGACCTGAGTGAGCAGCAGCGTCAACTGCGTGTTGTCGTACCGCTGCAGATAGGCTATCAGTCCGAGGATATGTGGTACGTAGGTGTGGGAGCGGCATTCCGCACTGCACCCTTGATTAACACCATCGGATTCAAGGCACAGATGTACGCCCAGGGCGAGTATGACCGCTTCATCGAGCCTATACGCGAGACGCCGTACTACGGCTTCTGGGCGGGCGATACATATACAGGACAAGGAGTGATGCTGTCCGCCACCAACGAGGTGGCACTGGAGACTGAGGCAGGTGTGAATATACCGCTGCCGATGCGGGTGATCAAGATGCGTGCGGGAGTGTTTGTAGGCTATGATCTGCCGCTGACGAAGTATGAGGCGCGGAGCAGCAGTCCGCTGGTGGACTACTCGGCAGTGAACACCAACCCGCTGACCCAGACGCAGGAGAACGTGAAGCAGAACATCCGCTTCGGCAGTATGCTTGACACCTCGCTGGCTGCGCACGATGCGCACCGGTTGCGGGTAGGCGTGCGACTGACGGTGCTGTTTGACATAACACCCAAGCCCAAGCATTGCATGTGCTGGAAATAAATCGCGTTCGGCGCTTGGCGCTACAGATGTCACCATGTGACATAAAGCGCGACAAGGCCTTCGCTCTCCCCAAAAATTAAAATTTTGGGGACCCAAAAGGAGAAGGGTGCTATAATAATTTATAAAGAAAGAAAACTCAAAAAGGAGTTCATTATATTATTATTAACTAAATCTTTAAGGTATGAAAAAAACTTTTCTCTCGATGGTATTGCTGATGGCAGCATCGGTATTATCATTAAGTGCCGCGGATACCGAGAGTATCTACGTGCAGAAAGTTGATTTCGAAAGTGGTCAGTTGCCTGAAGGGTGGACGCAAGAGTTCGTAGACAGTGAGGTCTATGGCGAGCACCCTTGGACGATTGAGAAGGCCGAAGATGCGGATTACCCCAAATCCGTGCAGGAGAACGGGGAGTACATCCTGTCGTTGCGTAACAACACGCAATCGACCATCGGTTATACCACTCGTTTGATCTCACCTGTGATGGACTTGAGTCAGAACAAAGTGTTCCAGCCCATCCTCGTGTTTAGCCACGCACAACAGCAGCGTTCGGGCGACTTTGACCAACTGAAGGTCTATTATCGCTCGCAGGCAAATGACAACTGGGTGCGTCTGGACGGACGTAACGGTAATCCGGAATTCAACAAGAAGATTACCAAGTGGCAGAAAGACACCATCCAACTCACCAGTCAGAGCGAAACCTATCAGGTGATGTTTGAGGTGACAGACCGCTTCGGTCGTGGTGTAGTATTGGATAACATTGAGGTTCGTCCGATGCCTACGTGCGAGAACCCGTACGGTTTTGTCGTTTCCGGTCTGACCACCACATCGGCTACCGTCAGCTGGAATGCCAGCTTCGATACCGACTCGTTTGAGGTGGTACTGTCAAAATCGGAAATCGAGTCGATAGAGACGGTTGATCCGGCGGACATCGTGTATGCAGGTTTCCTGACAGACGACCAGTTCGCATTCTCGACAACCGATCTGGATATTACGCTCAGCCGTAACAAGACCTACTACTTGTATGTACGTTCGTATTGCCAGCAGACGGTCAGCGATTGGTCGAATGAATCCTTCCGCACGAAGAACTTTGCAGATCTTCCGTTGAAGCAGTTCTTTACGGCTGGTGAGGACTTCGAGTACAAGTCCGGTTCTGTGAGCCATATCTCCTATTGGTCATTCGGTACGAGTATCAAGCGTGACGATGGCGTGACGATGGAGTACATGCCGTTCGTGAATACCAATACCGAGCCAGGAACGTCAACTGCCGGACAGTATGCTTACGACCAGAACTTCTGTCTCGCCTTCACCGGCGCACGCAGTTTGGGTACGGATATCCCTGCCGGTCAGTATGTATATGCGGCTACGCCGGAGTTGAATGTAGCGAACCTTAATGACGTGTTTGTCAGCTTCTGGGGTACTGCTTATCAGTCTGTAGGTGATAACTACGCAAGTGGTATCATCGTAGGTGTGATGACCGATCCGGAGGATTTCACTACGTTTGAGGCGATAGATACGTGTTATATCTATGGTTCGCAGGAGTTCAACAAGTTCGGTGTCTCATTGGCCAAGTATCAGGGCGAAGGCAAGTATGTGGCTTTTGCTTCGGACTTCAAGGACAAGAACAACCGTTTCTATATTGACAACATTGTCATCAAGCAGTCAGATGCTCCTATTTGGCCTAGCGATATCAAGATTTCGAAAGTTTCGGCTAAGGGCTTTGACCTGACGCTCGATGCACATGGTCTTCCGTACAATGTATTGGTTACCAAACGTGTGACGAACTCTAAGGGTCAGATTGTTGAAGATCCTGCAGAAATGGAGGAGAGCGACAAACTTCTGTCGGTATTGAATCAGACAGCAAGCACTATCCATGTCGATATGCCCGAAGGAACATCCGGCCTGATGCTGGAGGTATTCACGCAGGCTGTCGGTAATGGCGGTGTGGCTGGTGACTGGTCGCTGCCGGCTATGACCCGTCTGCCAATGTTCTTGGATAACAGCATGATGCCCTATCGTATTGACTGGGAGGACACGCAGAACACATGGAGCGAAAGGACGCTCTATCCGTTCAGCAACAACGGTGTCACCTACAACTATCCGAACAGCATCATTACAGCTACCCTGACCGCTCCGAACGGTTACGGACAGAACAAGTCTTATACGGCACTTTCGTCCGGTACAACTTCGCAGGAAGGCAAATCTACCGGTCACTATATCTACATGCGCAAGGAAGGCAACCGCGTGACTACCGGCGATCCGGCGATATACGGTTACACGCATAAATACGGTAATTATATCGCGTTGCCGGAAGTAGAGGATCTGAGCAAAGTACTGCTCAAGTTCTACATGAAGCGCTACAGCAGTTCGGTTGAGAACTCTTCACGCGTAGCTGTCGGTATCTTGACGGACCCGTATGATATATCGACCTTCGACACGATTGCTACCTTCGAGGCTACTTCGGCTACGGAGTATCAACCGTTCTCTTGCTCGTTCGAGAAATACAAGGGAGAAGGTAAGATTATCGCTATTCAGGCTGTTGAATCCGATAATCCCTATGAGAGCGGTTCGCTTAGCGGTAGCGGTTATGGATGGGCATATGTATATTACTCCAACCAGTACCTCGACTGGATTAATATCTATCCTTTAGGTGAGTGTAATCCGATTTCCAACCCGAAGGTAGAGGTATCGCATAACTCGGCAACTATCTCTTGGGGTGCAAACGGTATGTCGAAATGGCAGATCCGCATCAAGGATTCGAAGGACGAACTGCTTGTTGACCAGATTGTTGAGCAGACAACGTTTGTGGCTAATAATCTACAGCCTCACAGCGAATACACCTATATGGTTTCGCCGGAGTGCGATACGGAGTATGAACTGTCCGACTGGTTGAGTTTCACTACGGAGTGTGTGCCGGAGAACCCGCTGCCGTTCGTTGAGGACTTCGAGAATCCGGAATACAAGACCGGTAGCTCAACCGGATTTATCCCTTATTGCTGGAGTGCACCAAAATATGTTTATAATGGTGGTCACGAAGGAGAATCTAATTCCTATTATCCCTATATTACACGTGGGTCGTCTTACGGACACAGCAGCGCATCCGCGTTTGTCCTTTATACCAATACGTCTTCTACTGTCCAGAACCAGATCTGGACGGCACTGCCAGTCATGGCTGCGCCTGTAAAGGAGTTGCAAGTCGAATTCTATGTGAAAGGTTACAGCACAACGCAGAACTCGATGCTGCAAGTAGGTGTGATGACCGACCCGAACGATATTACCACCTTCGAGGTAGTGGATAGCGTGAACGTCGTAGGTACTGCCTGGAAGGGTGCTCTTGTCAAGTTTGACAAGTATGAAGGAGCAGGAAAATATATCGCCTTCAAGCGTAATTACGAGCGTGATGGTAAGAGCTGTCACTATTATTTAGATGACATTGCCGTTAATTATATTCAGGATTGTGAGAAACTGTTCAGTCTCACGACTTCTGAACCGACCATCAACGGTGCTACCTTTACTTGGAGCAAGACCAATGCCGACAAGTATGAGGTGTTGGTATTGAAAGAGAACATCAATCCTAACTCTGCCGATACAACAGGCAAGAGGATTTCTGCTCAGGAGACCGATCAGACATCGTTGATTTTCCGCAATGATGCGCTCGAGCTGAATAAAATTTACTATGCATATGTTCGTACTATTTGCGGTGCAACTCCGACGACGTGGTCAGAAAGCGCATCCTTCCGTACTACTTGTTTGGCACAGACACCGGAAGTATATGGTGTAGAAGACTTCTCTGAGGCAACGGTATTGGGGTGCTGGACATTGGGTTGTATGAACGGAACGAGTATACCGACACGTTATGGTTCGGAAACAGGCAAATTCAGGTTCTTGCTCCGTATATACAATACCACTTCTACGGACGGTGCATATGCTATTATGCCGCCTCTGGATGTAGAGGATATCAGCAAGTACCAAATCACGTTCGATGCATGTACCAACTCTACCACAGCATCCAATGTGAAGAGCATTACCGTTGGTATTATTAGCAATGCTTCTGACCTGAGTACTTTTGCTCCGATTACAACTATCACCGGTCTCAACTATACGACTGATTCGACGGGCTTGTTTACCTACACGATTCCGTTCGATAGCTATGACGGAGACTATGTAACGGGCGCAAAAGGCAAACAGGTAATGTTCCTCTCTGAGAGCGGAGAGAACTATAATGAGGCATTCATTGACAATATCCGCTTCGATTTGATTCCTGCTTGTGCTGCTCCTTCTACTATCATAGCAGATTCGTTGAGCGACACGTATGCACGCTTCAAATGGAACAATACCGGTGCAGCATACGAACTTGCTGTTACGGAAACTAAGGTGGCTCCGAACGAGGCGAAAGCAAAAGTTGTGAATATAGTAAAGAACATCGTTGATACAGTAGCATCAGTAGATGGCCTGAAGATGTTGACCAACTACTATGTATATGTTCGCACAATTTGTGGAGAAGCAGACACCAGTGCATGGTCCAATGCCCGTTTGTTCACGACGACATGTCCGCCGTTCTACAGCCTGCCTTATACAGAAGATTTCGAAAAATGCGCAAGTGGTACTAAGAACCACCCGTCTTGCTGGGTATCTTATACTGACAGCAAGGGTACTATTACCGAGAATGAGAACGCTTCTTATCCTTATACCACAACCGGTGGTAATAACGGAAGTACACGTGCATTGTATATGTATAGCAGTGCCGCTACTTCTTATGTCCTCTCTTATACGGCTATGCCGCAAATGGATGTGGATCTGAAGAAAGCAATGCTCTCCTTCTGGTATAAAGCCAATGCTGCAGCTACTTCTTCTGCTCCGAACCGTAAAATGGTAGTTGGTATAGCAGATGAGGTAGAGAGTTTAGATACATTGTTGGCAACCTTCCAGCCGTTGGATACCATTATCACTACAGTTGCTACGTATGCTAAGTATAGCTGTATAATCAGTGAGAAGTATAATGGTAGCGGTAAGTATATCGTATTTATCGGCTTCGGTGGTAATGGTGCTTCATCATACGGTGGCGTCTATGTGGATGATATCGAAGTTTCGCTTGTGCCGACATGCTTCAAGCCGGATAACCTGAACGTAGGCAATATGTATGACACTTCCGCCAAACTGAGTTGGGAGCAACTTCAGGGTGACAATACGAAGTGGGATGTTGCTTATGGTCTGAAGGACGCTGAGATAGCAAACATGACTATTCTTCAGGCAGACACCAACGTATTCGTAGTTGAAGGCCTGCAGCCGAGTACAACGTACGACTTCTACGTTCGTGCGAACTGTGGCGTTGATGACCTCAGCGAATGGCGCGGTCCGGTAACGGCTACAACACTCTATCATGTCAATCTGGCAGACGCCAAATGGACATTTGAGAATGGTGAGCCGCGGAAGGCACAAGCTCCGACAGGTTCCAACAAGATTCCGCTGACGTGGATGGTGAACAACGTATGGACCGGACTGGCTACTGTCGGTAATGCGCCGTATCTTAACGGTAACACTAAGACTAATGGTCTTGTAACGGCACGTAGGGCTTACTCAGGTGATAGTGTAATGTACTTCTATTCGAATACCACTGCTCACCCGGGATATGGTCCGTACGCCGTACTCCCTGTTATCGAGGATGCCGATTATGACAACCTTCAAATAAGTTTCATGGCACGTGATTTATATATAACACCTTCTAAAGTGAATGACGCTGTAGATTCTGTTATATATACCACTTATGCATCCGGTTCGTACAAACATACTATCTATGTAGGAGTGGCTACTGATCCGTATGATATGTCCACATTCGAAGAACTGACCAAGTATGTCCTGCCGGAGGTTACAGAGAAGGATGCTACTAAAGCAGTAGATCCCGAAGGAACCAATTGGTGGCGTGAGGTAGTTGTTCCGCTGTATGGCGCTAAGGGTAAATATATTATCCTTGCCGGTTCCGGCGATTATAACACAGTTTGGGTGGATGATGTGACGGTTGAAACGGTAGATCCGAATGCTTGTACCAATGTGACCAAGTTGGCTCTTGACAAGGCTACCCTCAAGTACAACACGGCTGAGTTCAACTGGTTGTCGCCGAAGTCGAGCTTCAAGGTAACCATCACCGAGAAGGGGAAGACCGAGCCGTATGCTACAAGTGTGGTTAACACCTCGTCGTACAAGATCGACACGCTTGAGGCACAGACAGCGTATACGATCAGCGTTCAAACTGTTTGTGGCGAGGATCTGAGTAAGGCAGTAACGCTCGACTTCACGACGCCGTGTAAACCGGCAGATGAGGCTGAAGCCTACTGGAACTTCACGGACAACCTCTATCAATGGGGAACTTCGGCTACTTACGTCATTCCTGAATGCTGGGAAGAAGGTATCGGCGTTGGTGCGGCTACGAACGCTCCGTATGTTATTTCCAACTCTACGTCATATACGTATGCTCGTGGTGAGGCTGTAACGGATCGTTCACTCCGCTTCTATTCGACAGCAAGTATTTATAATACATATGCTGTATTACCGGAACTCGGCTTTGAACTTGACTCGATGAAGCTCCACTTCTGGGGTCGTGCAGCTTACTTCTATTGGAGAAATCACTCGACGAATGCTAACAAAAACAAGCTGTATGCTAAAAATAGTACATATAGCCGTACGTTGATTGTCGGTGTGATGAGCGATCCTGCAGACATTGAGACCTTCGTCCCGATGGATACCATTACCTATGACCAAGTATGGGAGGCAAATGCGGGTGTTTATGCATATGATGATCCTACCGGTAATGAGTACTGGCAAGAGTACGCTCTGCCGTTGGCTAAGTACGTCGGCAAGGGACGTATCGCTATCGTAGCTCCAAAACCGACAGCAGCAAGTTACTTCTTTGTAGATGATTTGGAGATCATCAAGGGTGACTTCTGCTTGCCGGTAACTGGTCAGCGTGCCGAAAACGTGACATCCACATCTGCGATGATTCGTTGGAGTGCATTGACTGAGAATGCGAATGTCCAAGTCCAAGTGGCTACAAACGAAGAGTTTGTGGATACAACAATCGTTTATGACCAGAAGATTAAGGATCAAGCGTTTGCTGATATCAACAATCTGACCCCGGGTACCACCTATTTCTTCCGCCTCAAACATATCTGCAACGAAGCGGGAGGCGAAGAGTCCGAATGGGGTACTACAGGCATGTTTACTACGGATTATGTTGTTCGCTTCAACGAGGACTTCAATGCAGTCAAGACGACTATGCCGAAGAACTGGTGGCGTAGCAATTCTGCTACGGTTGAAGAAGTGTTCAGTGGCGAGAAAGTGCTGACCGAGGCAGGTGCAACGGCTTCGTACGACTGGCGTGTCAACATCGGATCGAACCAGCAGATATATGCGAACTTGACTACCAATAATGCGTCGTCTTCTTCAACTAGCTCCGCTAAGCACTGGCTCATCTCTCCGGAGATTGACCTCAGCGCTAATGCCGATGACCAACTCTTGCTGAGCTTCGATATCGCTCTGCGTGCACAGAGTAGCAATATTCCGAATCCGAATACCGACGTGCTCGAGAAATTCATTGTGGTTGTCTCGACCGATGACGGTGATACATGGAAGGAAGAAAATGCTACTATCTGGAGTACGGATGCTGATGACGAGTATAACTTCAATCAGTTCTATGCAAATGGTAACTTCTTGACGAAGTATATCGACTTCTCGAAGTACGCTGGTCAGACCATCCGGGTAGCTTTCTATATCTACTCATATACTGACAAGCAGGTACAAGGATCAAAGAACATTGTATTGCTGGATAATATCCAACTCAACCGCTACGAACTTGTTACCAACAGTGACAATATCTGCCGTTGGGAGGATTATGAAGGCTACAACTTCGACATCGATGCAGACTTGTTGCCTGCCGGAACGAACTCGTTCGAGCGCTTCACTCCTGCAAAGAAGAACGATGTGAAAGACCTCATTGAGCGTCTGACCATCGAGGTAGAGGACGAGTCGGTGAACACACTGAGTGGTGTTACTCTGTGCGAGGGCGACGAGTACAACGAGAACGACTTCAACTTCGTTGCTACCAAGACCGGCGTATATAAGCGGAAACTGCAATCCGCTATCGGTTGCGACTCGACGGTTGTACTGAACGTTACCGTTAATCCGAAACAATACACGGATATCGTAGAGACTATCTGCCAAGGATCGTACTACGAGTTCAACGGCGAGAAGTACTATACATCGACCAACAAGACCGAGACGTTCCCGTCGCTTGTAACAGGTTGCGACTCTATCGTAACGCTGCACTTGACAGTAAGTGAGATCTTGACGGGTGAGACCCTGAAGGTATATCTCTGCCCGGGTCAGACCTATGACTTCACCGAGAAGTATCAGGCACTTTCTGAGGATGGTGTATATGCTGACACCGTCATCAACGAGCGTGGCTGCGACTCGATCGCTGCTGTTGAGATCATCAACGTCAAGGAGAGTTATGTATTCTTCCGCGCTGCAATATGCGAGGGTGAGGTATATGACGAAGGCCTGTTCGGCGGCTTGCGCAATCCGGGCGACTACTCAACACCGCACGGTGAGCAAGGTCTGAAGACTATCTACGGCTGCGACTCGATCGTGACGCTCCACCTGCTGGTGGCTAAGCCGAACACGACAACGCAGACCTACGAGTTGAGCGATACCGTTTCGTCCACCAACCTGCCGTACGTACTCAATGGCCAAGAACTGCTGCCTGTAGGCACCGGACGCGGTCAATACACACGTACGATCACGCTTGGCTGCGGTGAGGCTGTCATCACCATCAACGTTGATTACGCTGACGCTGTGGATAACATCTTCGCTAACAGCTTGGCTCTGGAGCCGAACCTCGTAGGTGTAGGCCAGCCGGTACAGGTTGTTGGTACGTTCAGCAACGCCGAGGTTGAGGTAATAACGGCTACGGGTGCTGTGGCATTCCGTCAGCAGTACAACGGTCAGATCACCCTCCCGGGTATGCCGACCGCAGGTATCTACCTCGTTCGCTTGACTGATGCCACGGGCGTATATAACGCCAAACTGGTTGTCAAGTAGTATTTGCTACTATTACAAAGGCGGCGCGTCGTTACGATGCGCCGCTTTTGTGTTGATGGGGACTTGAGAAAATAAACCTACATTATTACGGATGCGATTACTTTAAGAAAATAAACCTACATTATTACGGATGCGATTACTTTAAGAAAATAAACCTACATAAACCCCTCGGTTGTCTGTCACTACCGTGCTATGTGTCTTAGCCTGTTTAGTCCCCCTTACAAGCAAGCTTGACGTGCGACTAATCAGTCTAAGGCACACATGCTGCGCATGAACAGCCAACCTCGGACAGAAACATAAATAGCAGAAGAATCCTTTTAAGGTTCACGAATTAAGCTAATTAAACTAAATCAATGTAATATTCTCTACGGTTTATTTAGGTTTATTTTCCTAAATTTCCCCTGCAAAAACCTTACAACTGTCAGGAAAATGAAGCCATAAAAAAATCGCCCATACACAGCCGGAGCCATATATGGGCGATGGGTGAAGAAGCGGATGAGTTAGTTGCCGGATTCTTCGTAGATGTGATAGTAGTCCTCAACGATCTCGTGCAGGCCGTTGCGCTCGCACTGCTGGAGGATATATCCGAGTACGGCATCATGATGCTCCAGCGTGCTCTTCATCGCCTTGCGGTGCTCCTTGCTCATGCTCTTGCCCCACTGGAGGTACTCGGCACTGTTCTGTGCCACGGCACGCAGAATAGGCACGGCTTTCTCATTCTCGCCCATACGCACGTACAGCAGCGCCATCGATGCCACTGTGTAGTCGTAGCCTACGTTCTGTCCGGGCAGCTCCGCAAAGGCTTTGTCCAGCACGGCTGTCGCGCGCTCGTAATCATGGCGGTTGACGAGCACCTCTGCCAGCTGCGAGAACATCATCCGGTGCGTGCGGCACATGCGCAGGGTGTTCTCATCCAGATAGATACCCTCGGCATTGCAGTTGCCGTAGCGGAACTTGTTCATCATATTGTCGTACATCTCTTCGACAGCCACGCGCGGCTGGTTGTTCGGCGAGCGGTTAGGCGTGATGCGGTACGCCATGCCCGTGCACTCGAAGTACGGCTCCAAGCCCATGTAATAGTCCGGCCCCACGCTCACGGCGAAGTACATCGGACGCTGCCAGTTGTTCTGACTGAGCATCTCCATGATCATCATCTCCGAGCGGGTGAACCGGCGGGCTTTCTTGAAGTTGATGTGGCTGCTGTCCGGCGCAAGCACGTAGAGCTGGTCGGCAGGCAGGTAGTTGTCGCCCTCGCGGTTCTTGGTCTTCGGGTCATCCGAGCGCAGGAACTGGAACGCCTTGCTTACCTCCAGCGGTTGCCCGAGGCGGTTGTCCGTCCATACGACTTCGTTCGTGCCGGGCATGAAGTCCTTGTACTCCCACGAGATAGGCAGCGCCGGCGAGTCGTAGTACGGGCGTTTCATCTGCGATATATACCAGTCGGTCTGCAGGTACGAGAGGTTACATACGCGCAGGTCGGTGCCGACGCCCTCGACCTCCTGGTTGTACCAGAGCGGGAAGGTATCGTTGTCGCCGTTGGAGAAGATAATACCGTTCGGCTTGCAGGACATGAGGTAGTTCGCTCCGAAGTCGCGGCAGACGTAGCGCTGCGAACGGTCGTGATCGTCCCAGTTCTGCGAAGCCATCTGCGCCGGTACGAGCAGGGCTACCAGGGTCACAGCAGTTGCAGCCAGTGCTTTGCCTGACTCGGACTTCAGCGATTGCGAGATACTGTCAATCAGCGCCAGCACGCCGAAGCCGATCCATATACAGAACGCATAGAACGAACCGGCATACGCGTAGTCACGCTCACGCGGCTGATAAGGCGTCTGGTTCAGATAGACGACGATAGCCAAGCCCGTCAGCAGGAACAACAATGCCGTGATAGCGAACGAGCGGAGACCGACGTAGTCCTTTTCGGACTTCGTGTTGAGGACTGCGTGTTGCTGACTTTGTGTTGCTGACTTCGTGTTGGATTTGGTGGCCTGCCAAATGATACCGATCAGTCCGAGCAGCAGCGGCAGCATGTAATACACGTTGTGGGCTTTGTTCTCCTTGAGCTCGGCGGGCAGCGCATCCTGATCGCCGAGCATCGCGTTGTCGATCAAGTGGAAGCCGGTGATCCAGTTGCCCTTGTGGATCTCGCCGTAGCCTTGCAGGTCGTTCTGACGGCCGGAGAAGTTCCACATGAAGTACCGCCAGTACATGTAGTTCACCTGGTAACGGAAGAAGAACCGCAGGTTCTCACCGAAGGTCGGTACGTACTCCGTCTTCTGCTGTCCGCAGTATTCGTAGCGCACACGGCGACCCTTGATGTCCGCCCACTCCTTGTAGGCAGCCACGTGCGAGCCCTGCGCCGACCACATACGCGGGAAGAGCATCATGAACTCCTTCATGTACACGTACTGCGTCTTGTAACCGGTGATGGCATAGTGGTCTTTCTCGCCCTCCACGCGCGGCGCGGGAGCGTACTGCGCGTGCCCTTGTTTCTCCACGGGGATACACATGTTTCCGCGAATCTCCAGCTCGACGGGCGCATTGTAGGTCTGACCGTACAGCAGCGGCGTATCGCCGTACTGCTCGCGGTTGAGGTAATACTTGAGCGAGAAGACGTTGTCCGGCGAGTTCTGATCCATCGGGGTGTCGGCATTCGAACGGATGACCAGTGCGGCGTACGAACTGTAGCCGATGATGATCACTGCGATCATGAGCGAAGCGGTGTTCAGCAGACGCGGTGATACCAGCTCCCGCTTGGCAAACAGGATAGCCGCCAACGCAGCTACCACGAGCACACCGATGAGCACGCTCTCACGCAAGAACGGCGTGCCGGCGAGCGTGAATGCGCAGAGGAAGGCGATGATCTGTTGGCCATTGGCTGTTGGCTGTTGGTCATTGGCTGTGCATACTACCGCCCAGACCAGTGCAGCAGCCAGCAGCACCAGATAGACTGCCAAGCCCGTATTGAACGGCAGACCCATTCCGTTGACGAACGCCAACTCAAACCAGCCGGCGATGGTCGGTACGCCCGGGATAATGCCGTACAGCACGAACGCAAGGATAGCTACCGACGCAAGGAAGGCGAGGATCACGCCACCCCACGAGAACTCGTACTTACGGAAGTAATAGACGAGCACGATAGCCGGTATAGTCAGCAGGTTCAACAGGTGCACACCGATACTGAGCCCCATCAGGTAAGCAATGAGTATCAGCCATTTGTCCGAGCCGTCCTCATCGGCGTGGTCGTACCACTTGAGGATAAGCCAGAACACGACCGCCGTGAACAGCGATGACGAAGCATACACCTCGCCCTCGACCGCCGAGAACCAGAACGTGTCGCTGAACGTATAGGCCAGCGCACCTACCGCACCTGCACCCAGCAGGGCAATGATATGCGCTACGCTGTCCGGCGCCACGAGTTTCTTCGCCAGCGCGGTGATAGTCCAGAACAAGAACAGGATAGTGAAAGCACTTGCCAATGCAGAAAGGGCGTTCACGCACATTGCCACATGCGAGGCGTCGCTCGCGAACAGCGAGAAGAAGTGACCCATCAGCATGAAGAACGGTGCTCCGGGTGGGTGACCTACATCGAGCTTGTCAGCCGATGAGATGAACTCACCGCAGTCCCAGAACGAGGCGGTGGGCTCGATAGTCAGCAGATACGTGGCAGCAGCGACGGCAAACACCAGCCAGCCTACTATCACGTTCCACAACTTGAATTGTTTTTCCATATTATCGTTTGTTAATTCGCACAAAAACACGCAAAGGTACAAAAAAAAACTCATATTTGCAAGTCTTTCGGCTGTTTTTTGCGAAAATACCAATAAATGGTTATTGCAAATATCAAAAAATTGTTGTATCTTTGCATCGTTTTTCGTGTGAGGGATGTAATTCGCCCACGGATTAGACGGATAGAACGGATGACAATGAATACAAAACCATTATATATAACCGTAGTCGGCCTTGACGGCAGCGGCAAGAGTGCTGTCATTGAGCGTCTTGCGTCGCCGGACAGGGTGTTTGCGGAGTGCTCGTCCCACGAGCAGATGGACGAGCTGACCACGCCGACGGATGTGGTGCTGCAGGTGGTGGATGCGCTGCGGCTCAGGGAGTGCTTGCAGATGACACCGTCGTTCATGGAGCACGGGCACCCGATGATCATAGCCATCAATAGGTACGACCTCTTGCTCCAGACAGGTCACAGCCTCGACCTCGCGGTGTTCCGTGAGCAGACCGGTGTGCCGACACTACTTGTGTCCACCGTCACGGGCGAAGGCATCAGCGAACTCTCCGAGATGCTGCACGCCAACAGCCAATGGCTAACAACTAACAGCCGACAGCATTTCATCGTCCACGGCTGGGAGCAGAGTGACGAACAGGCGTGGCACGCGTATATGGAAGGTTTGCTCATGCAGGTGCTCGTTCACCCCGAGACGGATACCGCCACGTGGGAGGAGCGTATCAACCGCCTGCTGACCAGCAAGTGGACGGGCTTTCCGATCTTCTTTGCCGTCATGGCAGCGGTGTTCTGGGCGACGTTCGCCATCGGCGGACCTATACAGGACTGGATGCAGGGTGGAGTGGACTGGCTCTATGACCTTATTGTTACGCATATGCCCGATGGCTGGCTGCGTAGCCTGCTGGCTGACGGCGTGGTGCAGGGTGTCGGCTCGCTCGTCACCGCCCTGCCGAACATTATCATCCTGTTCGCCTGCCTGAGCCTGATCGAGGATATAGGTTACACGGCGCGTGTGAACTTCCTCATGGACCGAATCATGCACCTCATGGGCTTGCACGGCCGGAGTTTCTTCCCGCTGCTCATGGGCTTCGACTGCAACGTGCCGGCTATCATCGCTGCGCGCGACCAGATACCTAATCCCAAGAACCGCGCCGTGACGATGCTGATGGTACCGTTCATGAGCTGCTCGGCGCGTCTGCCGGTGTATATCCTACTCATCACCACGTTCTTCAAGCACCATCATGCGCTGATCCTCGGCTCGCTGTACCTGCTCGGTATGCTGCTGAGTTTCGTCATGGCGTTCGTGCTGAAGAAGACCAAGTGGTTCCGCACCGGTGAGGACGACTGCGTGAACGAACTTCCGGACTTCCGGATGCCGTCGTTGCGCTCGATCATATCGCACGTGTGGTTCCGCGTCAAGGATTTCCTCAAGAAGATCACCACCGTCGTGCTCTTCGCCTCGATCATCATCTGGGCGCTGGAGTTCTTCCCTGCGGGCAATGTGACGGATATCGAGCACTCATGGCTGGCGGCTATCGGTCACTGGCTCGAACCCGTGATGGCGCCGCTGGGCTTCGACTGGCAGATGTGCGTGTGCCTGATGACCGGTATCCCAGCCAAGGAAGCCATCGCCGCCACATTCGCTATCCTGTTCGGCTCGGATCTGACGACTATGGCGCTCGCCCCGGGCACCGCCTATGCGTTCCTGGTGTTCATTCTGCTGTACTTCCCCTGCGTGGCGACGGTATCCACGCTGCGCAAGGAGGTCGGCTGGCGCTGGGCTGCGTTCTCCGTGGTTAACTCGCTGCTCGTTGCCTGGCTCGCGGCGTTTGTGTGCAATTTGGTGTTATGAAGAATATAAGAAAATAAACCGAAATAAACAGGGCAATAAACCCAAAGCGATCTTTTCGATGTTGTTTGTTTAATCAAAAATGCGGCGGCACGCTGCCCAATGGCAGCTGTGGGGAATCGTCCGACAGGTCTATCGTGAGCAAGCTCCCATAGCCCTCTCGCCCGCTTACCCACCAGCCAATTCCTGACAGAATTGTCTGCCGCCTTACAAAAATAAACAAAAAAATACCAAAAATATTACAATGATCAAGATGCGTTACTGATTGTAGTTGACTTAAAATAGTCCGTCATTGTCATCCGCATGGATTTTTGGCATTTTTTAGCGAAGCATTTTTTGTAAGCAGCCGTCAGGCAGACTTATAAAGGCTGACTGACCGGAGCGGCAGGTTGAGGCGGGGCGTTGAGCATGCTCAAAAGGCACGCATCAAGATGGCGATCGTCGGGCGGCATCCGAAGGAGGACGACTGGGGCTGCGTATTTTTGATTTACTAAAACCATTGCAATTTAGGTTTATTGCCCATAGGGGTGTTGATGTAGGTTTATGTTCTTTTAGATAGAATGTTAATAATGTTGAATAAATGATACAGAAGATTTTAACTATGTTGATTATTTTGGGTGCTGCTGTCGGCATGTGGCTTGTCGTGCGCCGTGAGCGGCGTGCGGACTGTGCGAAAGGCTGCAACGGTTGCCCGCTGGCATCCGGCTGCGCCAAAGCGGCTCAGGTGGCATTGCTCATGTTGCTGTCCTTACCCGTGCAGGCACACCTGCAAGGCATCGTCTATGACGACCAAGGCGAGCCTCTCGCCGGCGCAAACGTATGGTGGGCGGAGACGACCGTCGGCACAACGACCGATGCCAACGGACTGTTCGAGATCGAACCGATCCGTCAGACCAAACTGCTGGTCACCTCGTTCCTCGGCTACCGCAATGACACCACCCGTGTGCGTGACCGCAAACCCCTGATGATCGTGCTCGTCCCTGACGACCAACAGCTGGATGAGGTGACCATCGAGGCGCGCCGGCAGTCGGTGCTCAAGTCACGCTTCGCGGCGTTCGATGTGCAGTCCTTCGGGCAGGGCGAGCTATGCCGCGCCGCCTGCTGTAACCTGAGCGAGAGCTTCGAGACCACCGCTTCCGTCGATGTGTCGTACGCCGATGCCGCCACCGGAGCCAAGCAGATCAAACTCCTCGGGCTGAGCGGTACCTACGTGCAGCTGCTCACCGAGAACACCCCTGCCGTGCGCGGACTGGCGCAGTCCTTCGGGATGGAGTATATACCCGGCTCGTGGATGGACGCCGTGCAGATCAGCAAGGGCACCTCGTCGGTCATCAACGGCTACGAAGCCATCACCGGACAGATCAATGTCGAGTACCTCAAACCCCAGACGCAACAGCCGGTGGCGGTGAACCTGATGCTGAACACCGAGCTGCACGCCGAGGCGAACCTGACTGGCGGATGGGATATACCTATCCCCGACGATCCGATGCTCGGTACGCTCTCCACGGGGGTGCTCGCACACTATCAGGAAGGCGCGTTCCCGATGGACGACAACCATGACGGCGTGCTCGACATGCCGCTTAACCGTAATCTGAACCTGCTCAACCGCTGGTACTACAAGAATGACGAATACACCTTCCAGCTGCTCGTCCGCGGCCTGCATGACGAGCGCCACGGCGGACAACGCCCCACGCACCATACACCATACACCGTACACCATACACCCTACCTCATCGACCTGCGTACGGACAGGGTGGAAGGCTTCATGAAGAACGGCATCGTCTTTGACGAGGAGTCGGGTATGTCGCTGGGCATCATCGCCGCGGGTTCGTATCACGACCAGATGAATACCTACGGACGCAGCAATTGGAAGGCTTCGCAGGCTAACGGCTACCTCAACGCCATCTTCCAGAACACCTGGAGCAGCGAGCATCACCATCACCACCATCACCATGGTGAGGCTGAGCATGAGGAGCATGACGAGAGCCAC
>CACZRD010000089.1 GCA_902783545.1 uncultured Bacteroidales bacterium | reverse complement strand
CGTTGGAACATCTGCGCTACGGCGTACGACCAGAACAACGGCTAAACCTCGCGTTCGGGTTTTAGGAAAATAAACCTAAATAAACCACATTGGACAAATGCATGATTCATTGAAATTTATTTATGTTTGTTGCTGATAGGGTCTGTTACTCGTAGAGTTGTGATGCAGGCGGTTGGGCGGGTAGGTAAACTCGCTTACATAGACGACCAGACGACTACAGCACATGTCCGATAGGACAACAGACACTATCAGGGTTTATATAGGTTTATTTTCTTAAAAAAACTCACTAAAGAAAGGTACAAGCGCAATGAGACCGACCTTGCAACTTCTGACCGCAGCCGTGATGTCTATAGGCGGCTTGATCTTGCTGTTCTGCGGGATCTTCATCGACCCGCAAGGCGAGATCGACTCCTCCCTGCTTATCGGCTTCGGCGAGGTTGCAACGTTCGCCGGAGCGCTATTCGGCATCGACTACACCTATCGCTACAAGAAATGAGAACCATCGAACTCATCCGCCGCAACCGCTCCGGCAAAGCCGTCACAGGACAGATCCGACTCAGTCGCTGGGTAGGCGACAGACTACAGTTTGACAGCCTCGAAAATGCAGACTATCTCATCACCGCAGGGACGTACGAAGTACAGCTTACTCACTCGCCGCGCTTCGGTAAGAAACTACCCCTGCTGATGAACGTTCCCGGACGAACCGGCATCCGCATTCACACAGGCACCAAACCTGAACACTCACAGGGCTGTATCCTCGTCGGTGCAGCCGGCAAGAAAGTTATCGAACAACTCATCAAGATAAACGCTTCGTTCAATGAAAAGACATACATCCGTATTACTGATCTTACTGCTGATTCTGGCAGCGGCAGTGATCGGTCTTAGTGGCTGCAAAGCCTGGCGCACCATCAGCACCACGGCAACCTACAGCACCGCTCCGGACAAATCCGGCAACCCCGTCACCACAATCTCCACCAAGACGGTGGAAGAGTACCAGGGAGCAAAAAAGAATTAGCCAATGGCGTGCGGGGTCCCCACAACTAACAGGCAGTGGGGTGCCTCTAACAGCCAACAGCCAAAAAAAAGAGGTCATCGCGACCTCTTTTTGTTTCCCCCACCGAATTCGAGCCATAGTTGTATCCCACCGCACCCTATATATACTTTGTATATATCCCGTGATTTTGCTTCGCACACGTAAATTTTTGCACTGGCACAAGTGGCACAAATGGCATAAATTCCTAAAAAACTAGACATGGCTTGTGCCACTTATGCCATTTGTGCCATGTTGTAGGCATGAGAGTATGGTGATAGTATTGTCAGCATACAATGAGCATATATTGAGCATACATTGAGCATACATTGCAATCACGTGGAAGGATTGATGAAGGAACAAGAATGGAACAAGAACGGCACAAGAACGGCACAATGAAATCTTAACCGCATTTTGGCGCAAGGATGTGCGTAGTTTGGCGCATGGCTGTGCGTAGTTTGGCGCAAGGCTGTGCGTAGTTTGGTGCAAATTGGTACTAAATTGCGGTTAAGTGCAATTTTTCTGCGTGAAAGTTTGCAAATATCATTATTTTTTTGTAACTTTGCAAGCCATTTCGTGCGTAGCCATAGAAATGGCTAAATGGCACAATAAATGCCCACGGCTTTGCCGATCGTTAGAAAATGGTAAATGACTAAATTGTAAATGAATAAATAGCTTTATGGCAACACAAGAAGAAACATTCAAAAAGATTGTCGCACATTGCAAGGAGTACGGATTCGTGTTCCCGAGCAGTGAGATCTATGACGGTCTGGGCGCTGTATATGACTATGGTCAGAACGGCGTCGAACTGAAGAACAACATCAAGCGTTACTGGTGGGATTCGATGACCCTTCTGCACCAGAACATCGTTGGTATCGATGCAGCGATCTTCATGCACCCGACGACCTGGAAAGCCTCCGGGCACGTGGATGCGTTCAATGACCCGCTGATCGACAACCGTGACTCGAAGAAACGTTATCGTGCCGACGTGCTCATCGAAGAGCAGATAGCCAAGTACGACGACAAGATCGAGAAAGAGTGCGCCAAGGCACGCAAGCGTTTTGGCGATGCGTTCGATGAAGAGATGTTCAAGCAGACCAACGAGCGCGTGAAAGAGCACATCGAGAAACGCGAAGCTCTGCATGCACGTTACTCGGCAGCGATGAACGCCAACGACCTCGACGAGCTCAAGCAGATCATCCTTGACGAGGAGATCGTTTGCCCGATCAGCGGCACAAGGAACTGGACAGACGTACGTCAGTTTAACCTGATGTTCCAGACGGAGATGGGCTCAACAGCCGACGGCGCAATGAAGATCTATCTGCGTCCGGAGACGGCACAGGGCATCTTCGTTAACTTCCTGAACGTGCAGAAGACCGGCCGCATGAAGATTCCGTTCGGTATCGCACAGATCGGCAAAGCCTTCCGCAACGAGATCGTAGCCCGTCAGTTCGTGTTCCGTATGCGTGAGTTCGAGCAGATGGAGATGCAGTTCTTTGTTCGTCCGGGAGAGGAGCTGAAGTGGTTTGAGCACTGGAAAGCGTTCCGTCTGAAATGGCACAAAGCCCTCGGTCTGGGTGATGACAAGTACCGTTACCACGATCATGAGAAACTCGCTCACTACGCCAATGCCGCTACGGATATCGAGTTCCAGATGCCGTTCGGATTCAAAGAGGTGGAGGGTATCCACAGCCGTACGAACTTCGACCTGTCGCAACACGCCAAGTATAGCGGCAAGAAGATCGAATACTTCGATCCAGAACTCAACCAGAGCTACACGCCGTTTGTCATCGAGACGTCGATTGGTGTGGACCGAATGTTCCTGAGCGTGATGTGCGGTTCGTACCGCGAGGAGCAACTCGAAGGCGGCGATGTACGCGTTGTACTCGGTTTGCCACCGGTACTCGCTCCGGTTAAGGCTTGCGTGATGCCGCTGGTAAAGAAAGACGGTCTGCCCGAGAAAGCCCGCGAGATCCTCAACGCGCTGAAGTTCGACTTCAAAGTGCAATACGACGAGAAGGACAGCATCGGCAAGCGTTACCGCCGTCAGGATGCTATCGGCACGCCGTTCTGCATCACCGTGGATCATGACACGCTTAACGACGGTTGCGTGACCCTGCGTTACCGCGACACGATGGAGCAAGACCGCGTGAAGATCGAAGACCTGCACGAGATCATCCGTCGCGCCGTTGACCCGAAGGAGCTCTACCGCAAGATCGTAGGCGACAAACTCGAAGATACCGAAGAGTAATCGGATAGGGTACAAACGAATAGCGCACCTCGATTGAGATGCGCTATTCTTATTATGCCATATGGCGGTCGGCGGTTAAGCCAGACGCGCCTTGATGGCTTTCGACTCTTCCTCGTAGCCGGGTTTGTCAAGCAGGGCGAACATGTTCTTCTTGTACGCCTCCACGCCCGGTTGGTTGAACGGATTGACACCAAGCAGGTAACCCGAGATGCCGCACGCGCGCTCGAAGAAGTAGATGAACTGACCGATATTGTACTCATCCAGACGCTCGAAGCTCAGATGTACGTTAGGCACACCGCCATCGACATGAGCGAGACGCGTACCAAGCTCAGCCATCTTGTTGACCTCATCAACGCGTTTGCCGGCGAGGAAGTTCAGACCGTCAAGGTTCTCGCTATCCGACGGGATACGTACTTCCTGTTCGGGGTTGTCGATCGAGATAACCGTCTCGAAGATGTTACGCTGACCTTCCTGAATCCACTGCCCCATCGAGTGCAGGTCGGTGGTGAAGTCCACGGAAGCGGTGAACAGACCTTTGTGGTCCTTGCCCTCGCTCTCGCCGTAGAGCTGTTTCCACCACTCAGCGAAGTAATGCAGACGAGGATTGAAGTTCACGAAGATCTCCGTCGTCTTGCCGTATTGGAGCAGGGCGTTGCGGATAGCGGCGTACTGTGCAGCGGGGTTCTTCTCGTAAGGCACAGCAGCTGCCGTAGCTTTCTGCATGTCTTGAGCACCCTTGACGATCGCGCGGATGTCCCAACCGGCAACGGCGATAGGCAGCAAGCCCACCGGCGTGAGTACAGAGAAGCGTCCACCGACATTGTCGGGGATGACGTAAGTCTTGTACCCCTCCTTGGTAGCCAGCGAGCGCAGCGCACCTTTGGCTTTGTCGGTTACGGCAACGATGCGTTTGCGGGCTTCGTCTTTGCCAACCTGTTTCTCGAGCATCGTCTTCAGCAGACGGAAAGCCAGAGCAGTCTCGGTGGTTGTGCCGGACTTGGAGATGTTGATGATGCCGAACTTGCGGCCTTTGAGCAATGCCATGAGGTCAGCCAGGTAATCCTCGCCGATATTGTTGCCGGCATAGACTACGATAGGGTTCTTGCGCTCGGGCATGTAAGCGTCGAACGACGAGGCGAGCGCCTCATTCACGGCGCGAGCGCCCAGATACGAACCGCCGATACCTGCTACAACAACGATCTCGCAGCTCTCGCGGAGCGCTTTGGCTGTTGCCTCAACGTCTGCAAGGAAAGCGTCGTCGATCTCGGCGGGCAACGTCACCCAACCGATGTAGTCGTTGCCGGCGCCACGGCCGTTCTCAAGGAGTTCATTACAAGCTGCAGTCTGAGCAGCGATAGCTTTCAAGCTGCCCGCCGGAACGAACGATGCAGCGTGTTGAATACATAGTTTCATTTTATTGTAAATGTGTAGTTAATTCTTTGATTACGAGGGTAGGGGATTTGTGCTCGTACAGGATCGCGTACATCGCCTCCACGATGGGGATATCGACGTGTAGCTTTTCATTGGCATGGTGGATGCAGTAGGTGCCATAGTATCCCTCGGCAACCATCTCCATCTCCAGCTGTGCGGCTTTGACGGAGTAACCCATACCGATCATCTGCCCGAACTGACGGTTACGGCTGAACTTCGAGTAAGCCGTCACGAGCACGTCGCCCAGATAGCCGCTGGCATCGATGTCACGATGCACGGAGCTGAGCGCTGCCGTGAAGTGCGCAATCTCCTGCAGAGCGTTGCTGACCAGCACGGCTTGGAAGTTGTCACCATAACGCAATGACTGACATATACCTCCGGCGATGGAGTAGATGTTCTTCATCACCGATGTGTACTCCAGACCGAGTATATCTACAGAGGTACACGTGCGCACGTACGAGGTCTGGAACAGCGGGGCTATCTCCTCGGCGCGGTTGCGGTTGCTGCAACCTATAGTCAGGTAACTCAGTCGTTGCAGCACTATCTCCTCGGCGTGGCACGGGCCTGCGATAACCAGCAGGTTCTCGTCAGGCACGTTGAAACGCTCGTGCAGGTAATCGGTCACGATCTGGTTCTTCTCGGGGATCATACCCTTGACAGCCGATATGACGATCTTCGAGCGCATAGTACGTTTGATCTTCTTGAGCGTCGGCTCGAGGTACGGCGAGGGGATAGCCAGAATGAGGATATCCGAGTCTCGCACCACGACGTTGATGTCATCGGTGAAGTGAATACGACTGATGTCGAATGTGGCGCTATTGAGGTACGTGGGGTTCTTGCCGGTACGCTTGAACTCCTCTATCACCTCCGGACGGCGGATGAACCAGTTGATCTCATCAACGTTCGTCAGGACAATCTTAGCCAGGGCTGTTGCCCAACTGCCGCCGCCGACAATAGCTATTCTTTTGCTTTCAAACATGATATTATTGTTTTACTTCGGGTTTCATTGTGGGGAAGAGTAGCACTTCCTGAATCGTGGGTTGTCCGGTCATCAGGATAGCCAGACGATCGATACCGATGCCGATACCTGAGGTAGGCGGCATGCCGTACTCCAGTGCGCGCACGAAGTCATGGTCGATAACCATCGCTTCATCGTCGCCCTTGGCGGCAAGCTTCATCTGCTCGACGAAACGCTCGTACTGGTCAATCGGGTCATTGAGCTCGCTGTAAGCGTTTGCCAGCTCCTTGCCGTTGACCATCAACTCAAAGCGCTCGGTGAGTCCGGGTTTGCTCCGGTGCATCTTCGTCAGCGGCGACATCTCCACGGGGTAATCGGTGATGAACGTGGGCTGGATGAACTGTCCTTCGCAGGTCTCGCCAAAGATCTCGTCGATGAGTTTGCCTTTGCCCATGTGCTCGGTATCCTCCACACCAAGGGATTTGGCAAATGTGCGGAGTTCATCCTCGCTCATGGCGGCTACATCCTTGCCTGTCTGCTCCTTGATGGCATCGAGGATAGGCAGACGACGGTAGGGGGCTTTGAAGTCCACCTCGTGGTCACCGATCTGCACTTTCGTCGTGCCGTTGACAGCGATGGCTATCTTCTCGAGCAACTGCTCGGTGAACGACATCATCCAGTTGTAGTCCTTGTACTGCACGTAGAGTTCCATGCAGGTGAACTCGGGGTTATGGCTGCGGTCCATACCTTCGTTGCGGAAGTTACGGCCGATCTCATACACGCCCTCAAATCCACCGACGATGAGTCGTTTCAGATAGAGCTCCGTAGCGATACGCAGGTACATATCAACGTCCAATGTGTTATGGTGCGTGATGAACGG
>CACZRD010000088.1 GCA_902783545.1 uncultured Bacteroidales bacterium | reverse complement strand
CCCATAGGGCGGTCTATTGTGCAGCAAGCACACTATCACGTCATGCAATCCTTCGTTGAGGTCAAGCAGCCACTTCGTTTCCCGGGTATAGAACGGCGCGAAGAAGTCTGCGTAGTAATCCCAGTAAGGCGACTTGCCATATGCGCTCTTCAGTGCCATCCAATGCTGGTGCTGCCAGTGCTGCTGGTAACTGATCTGCACATCGTGTGTCAACTGTTTGTGTTCGACCTTCAACACCGGCACCGTCAGTACGATCTCATTCCCCTGCGTATCGTGTATCAGGCAGCGGTTCCTAAAAGTCTGCTTCACAAACGACTCTTGCACCTCTATCTGCACCTTATCCGCCTCGAAGAACGCTTTATACCACGCCTCGGGTGCCAAATATGCCGTGGGCAAAACAATCATTCCGCTGTCAAGCCGAGACGATTCCACCGTATATGTCCCTTACCCCAAGGTTTGTCTTTCTCGATGCTCAGCCACACAAAGATCGGCTGACCGACAATATGATCTTCCGGCACAAATCCCCAGTAACGGCTGTCGGCACTGTTGTGCCGGTTGTCGCCCATCATCCAGTAATAGTCCATCTTGAATTCATACTCCTTGCCAATCTTGATGGGTTGGAACTCATAGGCATCAGCAATGCGCTTATACACCCAGTAGTTCTCTTCGGTGATCAGCACCCTGTCGCCTTTCTTCGGGATATATATAGGACCGTAGTTATCGCGCGTCCAATCGTTGTGCCCGAGCGGGTAGACCGCTCCGCCGTATTGCGCAGGCTCAAGCTCAATCTTCAACACATGGGGATTCTTCTCCAGTTGCTCCTTCATCCCTTGCGTGAGCGGGAAGTGATACACACCCGCCTCGACCATCATCCGGTCATCCAGACTGATTCCTATCTTGTCAAGATATGACTTGGTGAGCACATGTCCGTCGGTCTGCACAAAGTAATTCAGTTGCGCAAACTCGTGCGTCGGCTCTTGTTTGCCGTTGATATAGATTACGTTGTCAATGATCTGCAGAGAGTCGCCGGGCGTGCCCACGCATCGCTTGACGTAGTTCTCTCTTCTGTCAACCGGACGAACAACGATGTCACCGAATACATCCTTGCGATTGTGCACCATAGCACGACCGCGGTAGTGACAAAGCGTATAGTAGTCGGGGTTTTGCACCTTGGTGCAGACCGTATCACCTGCAGGGAAATTAAACACTACGATATCGCCCTTCTGCGGAGTCTTCCAGCCTGCCAGACGTTTATACTCCCAATGCGGATTGTCAAAATAACTCTTGCCTCCGCCCAGCCACTGCGGGAACGTATGCTGCACAAGCGGCATACTCAGCGGCGTCTGCGGCACCCGCGCACCGTAGCCCATCTTCGATACATACAGGAAGTCGCCAACACGCAAGGTTTTCTCCAACGACGAAGAGGGAATCTGATAGTTCTGAAAAATATAGATATTAATGAAATACACAGCCACCAGCGCAAACACGATAGCATCAATCCACGAGCAGATAGTGTATAGCAACGGGTTAGCCTGCGGGTTCTTAGGTTCGTCTTTCTCCGCGGGTTTGTACTTCCGCCACCAGCTCCAAGGGATGTATTTGGTGGTGAACAGATCGGCTATGAGCGGCAAAAGCAACAGCCACCATAAACTTTTCCAATCCCCCCACGCAACCCACGCAACAAAAGCAATATAGAGCGTGCACCATATTCCGGCGCGAATCCATCCGCCGCGTGACACGTCGTTTATACGTTCGTTAAATGATTTCATCCTATTCAAATCACAAATTACAAATTACCGATCACAAATCCAAAACTTCGGCCATGTGGTGCCAACCGGTTTTTCCGCATAGCCATTCTGCTGCCAGCACAGCTCCTAACGCAAACCCCTGCCGCGACTTCGCTTCATGCTTCAGCGTCAGAATATCTGCTTCGCTCTCCCATTTCACTTCATGTATCCCCGGCACCTCTCCCTCGCGTATACTCTCAATCGGGCAACTGACTGCTGACTGCTGATCACTGATTGCTTCCCTCAGCGTCACCGCCGTCCCCGAGGGCGCATCGAGTTTGTGCACATGATGCACCTCGGTAATGGATGGTTTGTATCCACCTGTATGCTGCAATAACTGTGCCAAATACCTGTTCACAGCAAACAATATATTCACGCCCACGCTGTAGTTGCTGCTCCATATAACTCCCGGATGCTGATTGCTGATTGCTGACAGCTGATTGCTTCCCGCAGCAAGTTCCTCTCGCAGCGCTTCCACGTTCCATCCCGTAGTGCCACTCACTACGGCTACTCCCTGCGCTATTGCCTCACGCACATTCCTTTCCGCTGCATCCGGACGACTAAACTCTATCGCCACATCCGCGCTGCGGAAGGCATCGCTGTCCATAACCTGCGCAGACACAACAGGGTCTATCACGCAGACGATCTCATGACCGCGATTCTTGGCAACGGATTCAATCATCCGTCCCATCTTGCCGTATCCTATTAGTGCAATCTTCATCCGTTCGTACAAAAATTTCACGCTTTACATGTATGTGCGCACCGCATACGCGCACAAAAAACGGACAAAGGTACAAAAAATATCCTGAATTTGCAAATTTTTAGTGCATTTTTTAACAAATAACATTATTCTGCTATTTAGTGCATAAAAAAT
>CACZRD010000087.1 GCA_902783545.1 uncultured Bacteroidales bacterium | reverse complement strand
CTTCCACGGTTTCGGCATTAGGATGTCGGAACTATGATACTTGTTTTCTTCATCAGCATGGTAATATGCGGAGAGTTCATCGTACTCACGCTTACCCATACAAGCAATTGTGATGGCATCAATGCAGTGGTGCACATGATTTTCGCGGTTCTTCTTTTCGTAAGCCGTCTGAATGCCCCAAATCTTTCGGAACGCAGCAGTCATCGAGCCTTTGACTACATCCACCCGATTAAACAAACTGAGCAAATACAACCGACCGTAACGGCTGATAACGGATATATCTGTGCCCTGTCTGCGGGTAAAGCCTTGTACATCCTTTTCCTCGATGGTGAAAGCTTTGTACTTGTTGCGCCAGAAGTCCCGCTGCATTTCCAATAGATGTCGCTTGGCAATCACACTATCTTTTGCTTCTTTGGTACTCAAACCGGATGTGGCGTTTTTCATCTTACGCAGTTGTTTATCAAGAGTCTCGTAGTTCTCTTTCCATGTTTTGATATTGGCTTGAACCAATTCTTGTGCTTGCTCTGATAGTTGTGATGGCAGACGGTTCTTTTTCACTTCCCGGTTGAACTTTGCATCACAAATCGTCAAGTTCTCGCGCGTTGTGTCACCGCCCATGCTGCGAGGAACAGTGTGCTCAATGTCAAACTCTGTACCATTATACAAGGCAGACAGAGATATGCTTTTGCCTGTATAGACGCACTTGCCTTCCTGATCCTTCCAAAGCAAGTATTTGAGTATATCATCATCGCTTGGATTAGGAATGAATTCTTTGATAGCCTCTACAGCATCTTCCCTTTCTTTGCGCAAGGCTGTTTGGTAACGACGTAATGCCGTACGCCTGTTGGCATCATTCAGGTCGCGCGCAAATTCTATATGTACTATTGTGTTTTCGTCAATAGTACCATCTTTTAGCAATTGGTTCACTACCGCTTTCATGCGGAATAGTGAGCGCATTGCCATCGGATTTTTGAGTGCAGATATACGCGGCGAACCTAACTGATACACGCCGTTTGTAGTGTGCTCCACATGGCGGTACTCCTCAATCATTGAGGGGTGATAGAGTTTCTTAATATCCTTAACCGATAGATTGTAGTGCTGCATCCACTTCACATCCAAGGTTTCTTTTCGCTCCTCGCGCGACATCAGCGGTTTGCCGTTCTTGTCAGTTGGGATAGTCAGGTACTCCTCAATATCCGCTTTCAGGTAGGCTTCCACATCTTCGTCAAAATCTTTCTCAAACGGATAGTCTTTTGTCAAGTCGCGCAATTTGGCTACAAGTGTGGCATTCGGATAGATCATCCTGTGGTCGCGCATCAGCGGAACAATGTTCTCCATTGCTTTCAATGAGAGAGAAGCATAACCTTGAGGCAAACGAATCTTAACAAACGCATCAGCTTGCTCGTCAGCCAGATTATAATGTTTGATTGCCCACTCGCGAAGTTTCAAATCATCATCAAAGAAATCCAATGCCAACCATATAGCATCTATTTGCGCCCTTTCTTTGAGCAATTCTTCTCCAAACACTTCGCGCAGTTGCGCACTTACAGGACAACCGGCAACGCTGGTATCCATGTAGTAGTTGAAGCGATAGGGCTTATCTTCTGCTGATTTGTAATAGCAGTATTTACCTTTACCCGCAAGCGTTTTGGCTATGTCTTCAAATGGGAAGTTCGCTTTGGATTTACGAAACCACAGATTTTTTACTTTTTCTATCTCTTCATCCGTCAACATGCGTAACTCCGAATCCTCAGGAGTCTGCACCTTGATGTTGCGGATAAAACTCCACATTCTGAACTCTTCAAACAGCGGATGGGATATAGGTGCGCAACGTTTCGACGGTTCAAACGGACATTTAGCTACACCGTGACGCTGGCTCTTCAACGGACGTTGCTCGAAGATGGCTTTGCGAAGTTGCTGAACCAATGCTTCATCCAAATGTTGCTTGGTGCATATTGCATCAAACTCTTGTTCATAATGCTCCTTGCGATCGGTATAACAACTACGGATACGTTCGCCTTTTTGATACAACTGATAGAAATATTGGCACAAATACTCGCAACCGGCATCATGAATCTTCTGCGTCAGTTCTTTGATACCTGCCTTAACTGCTCCTGACTCTTTGTCTTTCTCATCCGTTTGGTCTTTGCGGTTACTGAGGAATCCGCGACGTTGGGCGATATGATACAGGGCGCGACCAACAATATATCGGTCAACTGGATTACTCATATCCAATTCTTCCTCTACACACTTGCAGCGCGCTGCATACGGATTGATACCTTTCTGCTCGTCGGTTAGCTGCCAACGCATAAAGGCAGTATTATTGACGGGATATTTGCCTTCTACGCGCCACGTATGTAATTCTTTTGATGTAAGCGACGGGCACAAACCTGCATTACTCAATACTGCCAGCAATCGAATCTTCCTTACTTTCCTACGCCAATAAATTTTCCGTAAACTACGATGTGATGTGCGTTCAGCTGCACGGGATTTCTCTTGTGTGCCTTTCTCTATGTTTACACCTTCTTGGAAGATCTGCACACCTTTATCCACCAACTCATATCCGCCTAACGGGAGTCGGTCAACTACAGCCCAGCCTAATGAGTTAGTGCCGGTATCTAAGCCTAGAATGCGTTGTTTAATGACGTTTTCCATAAAATATTGTAGATTTTTGTAATTTTTCTTGGTAAATATTTGGATTTCTCAAATAATTGTTGTATCTTTGCATCGTGAAACAAGTTATTCTCTTCTTCAACTTGTCACAATAAGGCCATCATGGCCGAAGGTTGAAAAACCTATGGCTCTACTTCGGTGGAGCCTTTTTTATGTCTTTCAGTTATTCCTCTCAATCAAAACAAGTTTCCGGATTGAGGTCTTGCGGGCTGCGCCAGATCATGTGGTACTCGGTGCGCAAGATACGTTTCTTGTGCTTCCAGAACGTGTGGCATGAGCCAAACCACCACTCATCTTCCGACATACCCAGTTCCTCACGTGTTAACTGTTCAGCACGTTTGTCAACTTCTTTCTCAATCCTTTTATACTCCTCCAAGCGGCTCTTGCCTACTTCCGGTAATGGCTCCTTGTCAAGGGGGCTGTAAATAAGATTATTCATAGAATTTCTCCTTTCTGCACGCATTCAGCGTGCAAAGGTACGAAAAAAAATTGAGATTTGCAAATAAAAATGCGGTTTAGCCTTTATTTTCCCGAATCGGATTCGGGACTAATTGACGAAGAGCAGATCTCTTCTGCCATCTGATTCATTGCAACGCACTCGGCGCGGGTAACATGCTTCTTTCCTGCGTCATACTCCCACGGGCTGAGGATGAGCATTCTGCCCTCGGCTACGGCATCGAAGAGTGCGGAGGCGGGCTTGTAGTACTCGCCGAAGCCGTTGTCCGCGATGTAGATAATTGTGTGGTGTTCGCTCAATAGGTAATCGAGCACGGCTTTTGCCATTGCCATGTGTCGTGATCTTGGAGCATTTAGGCTACTCCACAGTCACGACCTCAACGTTGATGTCGGTGTTGTCCGGTTGTTCGGTCTTCTCTCTGGGGATGTTGACGGTTGTTTCGCCGTTGGGGCTGACCTCTATCTCCTTGTCGGTCAGCTGGATGCGTTTGGCGAAGCCGTCCATCATATATCCGATGCGGAGTTTGACACGGTGGATAGTCTGTGTGGCGTTGTTGGTGATCTTGACACGAATGTCCTCGGCAGTCTGTTCGGCTACCTCCACGAGCACCTCTGTCGGTTTGACAGCCGGTGCGGCTGGCGCGGCAGGCGTCGTGGCGGCGGGCAGCTTGTCGTAGAGGTAGATATACAGGTCATGGTTCTTCTCGCCGACGGTGATCGTGAAGTCGGTCACAGTCTCTGCTGCCGATTCGTCTGCATCCTCCCCGGGAGTGCTTGTGCCAGTAGCCTTAACGCCGATATATTTGCCACGAAGCCGGCGGAGCCCGTTACGGCTGAACTCCGCTACGGTAGCATCCTTGCCAGAGGCAACGTTCATGCACGAGCCGATAGGAGTGACATTCTCGCCGTCGATCTGAGCCACTACAGCCTGTTGGATGGTGCACATCGACTTGTTGACCACCACGACATTATCTTTGATGTTGAACTCTTCGGGCACGTAGATCTTGATCATCTCACCTTGTGCCATAACTCCCGCAGCCATCATCGCCGCGAGGAGTATAAAAAATAAGCGTTTCATAGGTGTATTATTGTTGTGTTTATACTATTGAATCACCCGCCAAATGTGACGGGTGATTGGTTGGGTTAGTCAATGCGTCGGCTGCCGTCGCCGATGATAACATCGATGATGACGGGCTTATGGCCGTACTTGGCTTCGAAGGCCTCTACAGCACGACGTGTGAAGGCGTCATAGAGCTCGTCCTTGACGAGGTTGATCGTGCATCCGCCGAAGCCGCCGCCCATGATACGCGAGCCGGTGACGCCGCACTCTTTGGCGATGTCGTTGAGGAAGTCGAGCTCCTCGCAGCTCACCTCGTATTCACGGCTCAAGCCCTCGTGCGTGCGATACATCTGACGTCCGACCTCTTCGTAATCGCCCTTGAGCAGTGCGTCGCAGACAGCGAGTACACGGTCTTTCTCGCCGAGCACGAAGGTAGCGCGCTGGATGTCCTCCGGACTTAATTGACAATTGACAATTGACAATTTACATTTTAATTCTTCGAGGTCTTCCCATGTGCAGTCGCGCAGGGTCTCGATCTTACGGTCGGGGTGGAGTGCCTGAATAGCTGCGGCTACGTTCTCGCAGGAACGACGACGGTCGTTGTACGGCGAGCCGGCGAGCTCATGTTTGACACAGGAGTTGACGAGCACCAGACGGTAGCCCTTGGGCTCAAACGGGAAGTACTCGAACTCACGGCTGCGGCAGTCGAGGCGCATGAGTTTGCCTTTCTGTCCGAACACCGAAGCGAACTGATCCATGATACCGCAGTTGCAACCGATATACTTATGCTCGGTAGCCTGACCGGCAAGTACCATATCCCACTTGCTGACCGATCCGCCGAACTGCTCGTTCAGACCGAAGGCGAAGCAGCTCTCCAGTGCAGCGCTGGACGACATGCCTGCGCCAAGAGGCACATCGCCGGCGAAGACGGTATCAAAACCTTTGACAGCCACGCCGCGCTCGATGAGCTCGCGTGCTACGCCATAGACGAAGCGGAAACAGGTGGACTGAGGACCTTGAGGATCGTTGACAGGCCACTCGGCACTGTCGTTGAGGTCGAGCGAGCAGGCACGCACGATGTCCGTGCCGTTAGGACGGATGACCGCCATGATACCCTGCTGCACGGCGCCCGGGAAGACGAAACCGCCGTTGTAGTCAGTGTGCTCACCGATGAGGTTAATGCGTCCGGGGGAAGCATAGACGGTGGGATTTGCCATTTGACATTTGTCATTTGACATTTGTCCGAATTTGTCTGCAAAAGCAGATAAGATCTGTTGTTTGGTCATAGTACTATGTGATAAATTAAAAATTACGAATTAAGAATTAATAGCCGTTGGGGTTGTTGCGTTGCCAGTTCCAGGAGTCGCGGCACATCTCGTCGAGACCGAACTGCGCTTTCCAGCCGAGTTCCTTCTCCGCCTTGGCGGGATCGCAGTAGCAGGTAGCGATATCGCCTGCACGACGCGGCTTGATCTGGTAAGGTATATCCACGCCGTTGACGCGGATGAAGGCGTTGACCACATCGAGCACGGAGTAGCCGTGACCGGTGCCGATATTATAGATAGCCAAGCCCTGCTTGCGGGTGATAGCCTGCAGTGCAGCCACGTGGGCGGTAGCCAGATCGACAACATGGATATAGTCGCGTACGCCGGTGCCGTCGTGGGTGGGGTAGTCGTTGCCGAACACGCCGAGGCACTCGCGTTTGCCGACCGCTACCTGGGTGATGTACGGCATGAGGTTGTTAGGAATACCGTTGGGGTTCTCACCGATGCGCCCGGAGGCGTGTGCACCGATAGGGTTGAAGTAACGGAGCAGCACCACGTTCCACTCGGGATCGGCTTTCTGGACGTCGATCATCACCTGCTCGAGCATCGACTTCGTCTGCCCGTACGGGTTCGTGCAATGTCCCTTGGGGCACTCCTCAGTGATGGGGATGATAGCCGGATCGCCATAGACGGTAGCCGAGGAGGAGAAGATGATGTTCTTACAGCCGTGCTTGCGCATGACATCGAGCAGCACGAAGGTGCCGTTCATGTTGTTCTCGTAATACTCCAGCGGCTTGGCCACAGACTCGCCGACGGCTTTCAGTCCGGCAAAATGGATGCATGCCTCAAAACGGTGCGCAGCGAAGATGTCCTCCAGCGCTTCGCGGTCGCGGATGTCGGCTTTGACGAACGGGATCTCGGGCACGCCGATGATCTCAGCCACACGACGCAACGCCTCGGGGTGGGAGTTATACAGGTTATCCACTACAAGCGCAGTGTGACCTGCCTTGTACAATTCAATCAAGGTGTGCGAGCCGATGAACCCGGCGCCACCGGTAACGAGAATATTCATATATTAAATTAAAAATTAAAAATGCAAAATCAAAAACTATTTTTTCGTAATAAAGTACGCATGTATTTCGCATGTGCGCGAAATACTCCGAATGCAAAAGTACAAAAAAATTATCACATTTGCAAGCGAAAGACAAAAAATCTTTCAAAAAAATGCGTTTTGATTTGGAATTGCGGGATTTTTTTCGTATCTTTGCAGTCGAAATCATCCAAACGCACCACGATGACCCTCACTGAACTGCACATACTGAACTTCAAGAACATCGCTGAGGCGAGTCTGACCTTTGCCGACAAACTCAACTGCTTTGTCGGGCTGAACGGTCAAGGCAAGACGAACCTGCTGGACGCGATCTACTACCTGAGTTTCACCAAGTCGGCGTTCAACGCCATTGACTCGCAGAACATCCGCCATGACGCGGAGTTTGCGATGATTCAGGGTATTTATTCGCCATTGGCTGTTAGCCATTTGCCATTGGCTGAAGGTGAGGATATACAGGTGACATGTGCTATTCGGCGAGGACAGAAGAAGCAGTTCCGCTGCGGGAAGAAAGACTACCAGCGGATGCTGGATCATATAGGCAAGATCCCGCTGGTGATGGTATCGCCAGAAGACAACCAACTCATAGCCGAGGGCAGTGACGAGCGTCGGCGGTTTCTGGACATCATCATCGGACAGACCGACCGCGCCTACCTGGAGCACCTGAGCCTGTACAACGCGCTGGTCAAACAGCGAAATGCGTTGCTCAAGCAGTTCGGAGAACAGCCAACAGCCAATAGCCAAGAGCCAAAAGCCGGAGATGAGTTGTTTGAGGTGATAGAGATGCAGATGGTGCCGCATGCGGAGTATATCTTCGGGCGGAGGAAGCGATTTGTGGAGGCGTTCGTTCCGATCTTTGCCGACCTGTACAAGACGATCGCCGAGGTCGAGGAGCAGCCGCAACTCACCTACCGTTCGCAGCTGTTCGACAGAGAGCTAAGCGAGGCGCTCAGGCGCACACGGCAGCGCGACCTGATCCTGGGCTGGACATCGCAAGGCGTACACAAAGACGAGCTGGAGATGCAGCTGGGCGACTATCCCCTGCGCCGCGTAGGCAGCCAAGGGCAGCAGAAGACGTACCTCATCGCTATGAAATTAGCTCAGGCGTTGTATTTCTCGGCAATCAGCAATCAGCAATCAGTAGTCAGCAAGCCGATATTGCTGCTGGATGATATATTCGACAAGTTGGATGCCACGCGCGTGGCGCGGATCATAGATATGCTACGCGGCGAGCAGTTTGGTCAGATCTTCCTCACCGATACCGACCGCCAGCACCTGACGGACATTGTCAAGCCCTTGGGCTCAAGCAAAGTGTTCAATGTCAGCAGCGGAGATTTCCGTGCCGGATAGGATGATCAGTCGCTCGACCACGTTTCTGAGTTCGCGGATGTTACCGGGCCAGTGACGCTGCTGCAGCGCCGCTATAGCCGCGCTGTCGAAGGACTTCATTGCCCAGCCCTGCTCCTCGCAGATCTGCTGCGTGAAGAACTCAACGAGTTCGGGTATATCCTCCTTGCGGTCATCGAGCGCGGGCACATGAATAGGGATAACATTCAGTCGGTGGAACAGATCCTCGCGGAACGTGCCTTTCTCAATCTCGCGGTGCAGGTCTTTGTTCGTGGCGGCTATGACGCGCACGTTGACCTGTATGGGTTTGTCGCTGCCCACGCGTGTGACCTCGCCCTCCTGGAGTGCACGCAGCACCTTGGTCTGTGCGGCAAGCGACATGTCGCCTATCTCGTCGAGGAACAACGTGCCGCCGTTCGCCTGTTCGAACTTACCCGCACGATCCTTGACCGCGCCGGTGAACGAGCCTTTGGTGTGCCCGAACAGTTCGCTCTCGATGAGCTCCGACGGTATAGCTGCGCAGTTACATGTGACGAGCGGCATATCCGCGCGGTTGCTCTGCTCGAAGATCATCCGTGCCACAACCTCCTTACCCGTGCCGTTCTCGCCGGTGATGAGCACACGCGCCTCGGTAGGTGCAACCTTGGCGATCATCTGACGTACGCCCTCGATAGCCCGGCTCGTGCCGATCATCTGGTACTTGCTGTTGACCTTCTTCTTCAGCGCCGTAGCCTCGTTACGCAGGGTCGTCGCCTCATGGCGGAGTTGCTTGCTGTCAATGCCGTGACGCGTGGTGACGAGCAGGCGGTTGAGGTCGAGCGGCTTCTCCAGGAAGTCGTACGCACCCTGCTTGATGCACTCCACGGCGGTCTCGATGTTGCCGTGACCGGAGATCATCACCACCGGCACGTCGGCGCAGTTGCTGTCCGGCTGCTTGAGGGCTGCCAGCAGTTCCGTGCCGTCCATCTGGGGCATCTTGACATCGCTGTAGATGAGGTCGTAGTTGTCAGCCTGCGCCATCTCCACACCCTGGGCTCCGTTCTCTGCCACATCCACCTTGTAACCCTCGAACTCCAAGGTCTCCTTGAGGATGTTACGAATAGCACGTTCGTCGTCTATAACTAAGATTTTTGCCATATTTCGTTAAAATAATGAATGTATTTCTTACAAAAACGCCACAAAGTTACATAAAAATTTTGATATTTGCAAAAAATGTTGTATCTTTGTTGCGACGAATAGTGCGGTGAAGAAATATCTATCACCTCGTCATTGCAAAACATTATACAAAACAAAACTAAGATGAAGCGAATCTGTACCATTCTGTGCATTGCCTTGCTGATGACGGCATGCAAACGTGAAGACAAGTCTGCCAAGCTGCTTGCGGACTATCAGGCACTTAACGAGCGCGTAGCCGAGCAGCTCAACAGTAGTGAATCCCAAGAGGAAGCTGACTCCATTGTCACGGCGTTCATCGACGAGGCGTTTGAGCTCCAGCAGGCTGCTCCGGAGTCCGAGGCGGCGTACGTCATCCTGGGCGATATCTATTACATGCTCAGTATGGAGCAGAAGGAGCAAGCGTTCCATGTGCTGGATCTTGACAGCCTGGAGGCGCACGAGTTGCAGCATCACTATGAGGCGTTTGTGGCAGAACAGAAGACGGCAGTAGGGCTTGCATATACGGACTTTACAGCCGCCACGGCTGACGGCAACGCTATGGCGCTGAGCGACTTTGTGGGTAAGAGCGAGTATCTGCTCGTGGATTTCTGGGCGAGCTGGTGCGGACCTTGCCGCCGTTCGATGCCCGGGTTGAAGGAGCTGCTTGCCGCGCATAGCGAGCGTCTGGCTATCGTCGGGGTGTCCGTGGATGAGAGCGAAGAGTCATGGCAGCAGGCTGTAGCAGCGCTGGAGATCACATGGCAGCAACTGCGTGACGTGAATGGCGAGGGCGCGAAGGCCTATGGCATAACCGCAATCCCGCACACCGTGCTCATCAGCCGCGACGGAACGATCCTCGCGCATAATCCTTCGCATGAGGAGATTGAGGAATTGATCAAATAAAGAATTCACAACAATTAACATATTCTGCCGGAATCAACAGTTGTGAGTTGATGCGGCATAAACATTTGTACGTTTATCAAATATGGTAAAAATCACTTTCCCCGACAACAGTGTTCGGGAGTATGAAAGCGGCGTGACGCCGCTACAAGTAGCAGAAAGTATCAGCAGCCGTTTGGCACAGGATATCTTGTGCGCAAGTATCAAAGCTGCGGATGACGAGGACTTCACCATCGTTGAACTCAACCACGCCATTGAGACGGACTGTGCTATCAAGTTGCACAAGTGGGACGATGCAGAGGCTAAACACGCCTTCTGGCACACCTCATCGCACCTGATGGCGGAGGCGCTGCAAGAGCTCTATCCGGGTATTCAGTTCGGTATAGGTCCCGCTATCGAGAATGGTTTCTACTACGACGTTCTGCCCGCAGAAGGACAAGTTATCAAAGAGAGCGACTTCCCGCAGATTGAAGCGAAGATCGCCGAGTTGCGCGCCAAGAAAGAGCAGCTGGTAAAGAAGCAGATCACCAAAGCCGACGCCCTCAAAGCCTTCGGCGACAAAGGACAGTCGTATAAGTGCGAGCTGATCAGCGAACTGGAGGACGGACATATATCCACCTATACGCAAGGTAATTTCACCGATCTGTGCAAAGGTCCTCACCTGTTGTCCACGGAGCCTATCAAGGCATTCAAGGTGCTCAGCTGCGCTGCGGCTTACTGGCGCGGTGACGCCTCGCGGCCGATGATGACGCGTATCTACGGTATATCGTTCCCGAAGAAAGCCATGCTCGATGAGTACCTGGCGCTGCTGGAGGAAGCCAAGAAACGTGATCACCGCCGAATAGGCAAGGAGATGGAGCTGTTCATGTTCAGCGACATGATCGGCAAAGGTCTGCCCGTATGGTTGCCGAAAGGAACAGCCCTGCGTCTGCGTCTGGAGGATTTCCTTAAGCGCATACAGAAACGCTACGGCTACCAGCAGGTTATCACCCCGCATATCGGAGCCAAGCAGCTGTATGTGACTTCCGGTCACTGGGATCACTATGGCAAGGATTCGTTCCAGCCAATCACCACGCCGGAGGAAGGCGAGGTGTATATGCTCAAGCCGATGAACTGCCCGCATCACTGTATGATCTTCAAGAACCAGCCGCGGTCGTACAAGGAACTGCCGTTCCGCTGCGCGGAGTTCGGTACGGTGTATCGCTACGAGCAGTCGGGTGAGCTCCACGGCCTCACGCGCGTGCGTTCCTTTACTCAAGATGACGCACACATCTTCTGCCGTCCCGATCAGGTGAAAGATGAGTTCATCCGTGTGATGGAGATCATCGAGATCATTTTCAAGGCGCTGGACTTCAAGAACTTCGAGGCACAGATCAGCCTCCGCGATCCGAAGAACACGACGAAGTACGTCGGTTCGGACGAGGTGTGGGAGAAAGCCGAGCAGGCCATCATCGAGGCTTGCAAGGAAAAGAACCTCCCTGCACGCGTAGAGTACGGCGAGGCAGCGTTCTACGGCCCGAAACTCGACTTTATGGTCAAGGACGCTATCGGTCGCCGTTGGCAGCTCGGTACGATTCAGGTGGACTACAACCTGCCTGAGCGCTTCGAACTCGAATATGTAGGTGAGGATAACCAGAAACATCGTCCAGTGATGATCCACCGCGCACCGTTCGGTTCGATGGAGCGTTTCGTGGCTGTGCTGATCGAGCATACAGCAGGTAAGTTCCCGCTCTGGCTCACGCCGGATCAGTGTATCGTGCTGCCTATCTCCGAGAAGAGCAACGAATATGCGCATAAGGTACAAGAGATCCTGGAGGCACAGGAGGTTCGTACCCTCGTCGATGACCGCAACGAGAAACTCGGACGTAAGATCCGCGACAACGAGATGAAGCATATCCCGTTCATGCTCGTGGTCGGCGAGAAAGAAGCCGAGCAGGGTCTGGTGAGTGTACGCGTACAAGGCGCTGAGGACAAAGGTAAGATGACTATACAGGAGTTTGCCGACCTCGTTAAGTCAACCGTAGCCGCTCAGATGGCTGCGTACTAATAGTCACAGGACAGAAATCAAAAACAGCAGAGCGATGAACTCTGCTGTTTTTGTCGGGATGACAAGATTCGAACTTGCGACCTCCGGTCCCCCAGACCGTTGCGCT
>CACZRD010000086.1 GCA_902783545.1 uncultured Bacteroidales bacterium | reverse complement strand
TGGCTGTTAGCCATTAGCCGTTAGTAGAAAAAAATCTCACATTTTTGCCAAAATGTTTGCAAATGTGGGATTTTTTTCGTACCTTTGTACGCCTTTATTGCGGGCGCAACTGATTTATGACAATTAAACCACTACCGATGAATAGCAAAAGACTATTAGTGACACTTGCGTTGCTGTGTACGCTTGCCGTGTACGGCAATGAGATGGAGGACGGTTTCACAGCCGTCAAGCAGCAGTACGAGCAGCGCGAGAAAGGTGCAGACAAAGCCTTGCAGGAGTACCTTGCACGCTACCCCTACACCACGTACACCGACGAGGTGAAGACGATGCTGGGCGTCGTGCAGACGGAGTCGAAGAAGTACAAACAGGCGCTGAAGAACTTCGAGGAAGTCAAGCTCACCCGCCTGAGTCGCGACCAGCAGCCGGAGTATCAGTTCTACCGCGGCTATGCGTATCTGATGATGGGCGAGTACCAGAAGTCCCTGACGTTCTTCTCCGCATTGCGTCAGAAGGAGACACCGTACACCCTCGCGGCGCGCTACTATTACGCGTTTGCGTACTACAAGTTAGGCAACTATGACAAGGCGTTGCCGGAGTTCCTCGCCATCGAGCAGACAGCGCAGTACAGCGATATCGTACCCTATTACATCATCCAGATCTACTACTCGCAGGGTAACCTGACCGAGGTGGAGCAGCGCGCTGCGTATGTCATGGAAGCCAACCCCGGCAACCCGAACAACGGCGAGGTGGAGCGTATCCTGGGCGAGCTGCAGTACCAGCGCGGCGCGTATGCGCAGGCTATACCGCACCTGGAGGCGTACGAGAAGAGTTTCCGCGCGCAGAAGAAGGAGCTTGTACGCAACGACCTGTACCTGCTGGGCTTGGCGTACTACCGCACGGAGCAGTACCAGAAAGCCATCACCTACCTCAAGCAGGTCAAGCCGATGAACGATACGATATCCGAGTCGGTAGCCCTGCATCTGGGACACGCCTATACCCGTACGGGGAACATCGAGCAGGGCAAGCTCAACTACGCCGCTGCCGTGCGCTACGGCTTGACGCCGAAGCTGACCGAGGAGGCGCTGTACAACTACGCGCTGTGCACCTACCAGAGCTCGTCGGCACTCGGAGAGAGTGTCACGGCGTTCACCGATTTCCTGCGTCAGTACCCCAAATCGAAACATACGACCACGATCCGCTCGCTGCTCTCCGACGCGTTCCTGCGCTCGAAGAACTACCAGGCAGCCTACGAAGCGTTGCAGCTGATAGACATCACCGATGCGAAGATGGAGCAGACGAAGCAGTACCTGCGCTATCAGTTAGGCGCCGATGCGTTCCGGCAGGGGAACATACAGAAGGCGCAGCAGTTCCTGCAGGAGATCCTCCGTCAGCCCAAGCAGTACGATGCCCAGAACGCCGAGGCATGCTACCTGCTCGCCGAATGTGCGTACCGCACGCGCCAGTACAAGCAGGCAATGGACTACCTCACGCGCGCCGAGCAGGAGAAAGGCTGGCAGCAGTCGCCGAACCGCGTGCCGGCACTATACCTGAAGGGCTATGCGTACTTCCAGCAACGGATGTACGTGCAGGCGGAGGCGGTGCTCAAGGATTTTGTCAGTCAGACCGACGCCTCGCAGCCTACCTACGCCGATGCGCTGAACCGCATAGGCGACTGCCAGTTCAACGCACGCCGGTTCGACGAGGCGATCCGAACCTATCAGCAGGTCATCGACATCGCTGCCACGGGAGCGGATTATGCTATGTTCCAAGCCGGCTATGCCTACGGACTGAAGCACGAGTACGTCAACAAGGCGGAGAAGATGCTCAGTCTGGTGACCACCTACCCGCAGTCCGACTACGCCGATGACGCCCTCTACGAGATGGCGCGTGCGTACATCGAGAACAATCAGGAGGAGTCGGCGGTCATCGCCTACGACCGGCTGCTGAACAGTTACCCGAACTCGAACATGGCACGCAAAGCCTCGCTCGAGCAGGCGATGATCCACCGGAACCTCAAGCAGTACGACGACGCTATCCGTGCCTACAAGCGCACGATCAACGACTACCCGGGTACGGAAGAAGCTTACGCCGCACTGGACGGTCTGGAGCAGGTGTATGTAGCTACGAACAACATCAGCGAGTACATCGCTTATGCGAAGAAGATCGGCAAGTCGCAGATGCGCGTCACCACAGCCGAGGACTCGCTCACGTACGTCACTGCCGAACTACAATACATGCTCGGCAACTACCCCGAGGCGGCTGCCGGACTGACGACGTATATCACCCGTTACTGCAACGGCGGGCGGTACTGCACCAATGCGCATTACTACGCTGCGGACAGTTACTACCGTCTGGGTAAGATGCAGGAAGCCCTCAACGAGTACGAGGCGCTGACCACCCTTGCCGGCAACGCGTATATGGAGGAAGCCTGCATGCGGGCAGCGGGTATCAGCTTCGACAACCGCGACTACGAACGCGCCGCCGGGCACTTCAAGCACCTGTATGAGGTAGCGTCTTCCGAGGCCAACCGCCGCACGGCACAGCTCGGTATCCTGCGTTGCGCATCGAGCACAGGTGACGAGGCTACGATCATGAGCATCGCTACGGACATCCTTGCTGCCGACAACCTGCCCGACGATATCCGTCAGGAAGCGCTGTACTGCCGCGCCAAGGCGTACCTGAACAACGGCAGCAACGGTCAGGCGGTGGTCGATCTCACGCCGCTGGCACAGGAGACAGTCACCGCCATCGGTGCAGAGAGCAAGTACCTGCTCGCACAGGCGTACTACAACATGGGTGCGCTGGATAACGCCGAGGCGGAGATCATGGCGTTTGCGCAGATGAACACCTACCATCAGTACTGGCTCGCCAAGGCGATGATCCTGCTGGCGGATATCAGCCTCAAACGCGACGACAGCTATCAGGCACAGCAGTACCTGCTCGCCCTGCAGGCGAACTACAACGCGCAGGACGACATACAAGGCATCATCGCGCAGCGGCTTGCCGCAATCGAGGCACTGCAGAAGCAGGATGAGCAAGACGATGACAACAATACCGAATCGACTGACGAATAAAGGAGGAAACTATGAGAACAAATCATAAATCACAAATATCAAATCTCAAATATCAAATTCTCATAGCCCTGCTGCTCTTGCCGCTGACGGTGGCTGCGCAGGACACGACACTCAACCGTAACGTCACTGTTGAGCGTGACTTCCAACCGATCATCAGCAGTGCCGGTATAGTCAGCGTCAAGCCGGCTATCGTGCAGCAGGAGTTCGAGCCGACCGAGGTGACGTACTCCGACTACTCGCAGGCGCTGTCGCCGGCGTTCAACATCAACCCGCTGGGGTGCTCGCTCACCACGTGGAACCAGCCCAAGCCGCTCAACGGATATGTCAGTGGCGGGTTAGGGCACACGAACACCGTGTTCGACTTCGGCTACCGGATGAGTGACAAGAAAAGCAAGATCACCCTCGACGCCTTTGCGCACCACCGCGCTCAGTGGGGACGTTACACCGTGGAGAAAACTGTTGTCGGGCTGGACATCACCAAGTCCTTCAGCTCGGCGGCGTTGTACTTCGGCGCGGATGGCGAGAACCGCTTCTACACGATGAGCGGACGCTATGTGGATGCCGCGGGTGTCATGCATCTGGACAAGTTCGCCGACCTCAAGCCCGAGGACAAACTTGCGCTCTGGACAGTGAACACGCATATCGGTATCCGCTCCACAGGCAGAGGTAATATCGCCTACAAGCTGCAGACCGGCTACTCGGCGTTCCTCTACGCATCAAACGTCACCGAGCATCAGATCCGTACCCTCGGGCAGTTCGAGTGGCACAGCGGCGAGCACCGCGCCGGCGTCAACGTCGCCGTGGCGAACCTGTTCATGCGCGTGAACGACAACTCGATACCCGACTCGCTGTATAACCCGCGTCACGCTATCCGCATCGAGCCGTACTACGCCTACGACTACAAACGATTCCACCTGCACGCGGGTGTGAACCTGGATATGAACATCGGTCGCGGACAACTGCTCACCGGCAATGAGAATCTCGCCTTCGCCCCGTCGCCGAACGTTCGGCTGGAGTATGACATCACACGCGACTGGCTCGCCGTCTATGGCGAGGCGACAGGCTCGTTTGGCGAGGGATCGCTGCAGTCGCATGTCTATACCTATCCCTACCGCTCCTACGCCAGCGGAGTGACATCGCACCATGTGTCGGGATATATCCCTGTGCAGGCGCAACTCGGCTTGAAGATCCGCCCGCAGGCTAACCTGCTCATCGACCTGCATGCACGCTATGAGCTCAAGCTCAACCAGTTCTCCGCCGCCACGCCGTACTACTGGGAGGTACGGCAGTACCGCGATGCCGCAGGTAACAGCGACGCACTGTTCGGCGACTATGTCTATTGTAACCTCCAGCGCTGGAAGATTGGTGCCGAGATTACCTACCACTACCAGGATATCATCAACGTACTCGTCGCCGGAGCGTTCTACACCGGCAGTATGGACAGCATCGAAGCGCCGCACGTCTCACAGGGCAATGCCGCGGATATGGCATCGTTCAACGCTGCCACGCATAACGCCGACGGGTCGTGGAAGATGCTCGATCGCCCCCGCTGGGACGTGACGGTGAACATCGACGCACGTATCAACCGCCATTGGACGCTCTACTCCCATAACTACTTCGCAGGCAAACGACTGACGCTGATGTGGGACGAGACAGCTGCCGGACGCAACTACTCCACCACCGTGCTCGCGCCGACCATCGACATCAATCTCGGTGGCGCATACGAGTACAACAAGTGGCTGAAGATCTATCTGGAGCTGAACAACATCATCCACCGCCATAACGCCCGCTACTACGGCTACTATGACCCGGGCGTGAACTTCGTGCTCGGCGTGTCCTACAAGTTCTGATGCAGGTTTGTAGTCTGTGATAATACAAAAAGCGAAAACTAAATAAAACAAAACATATGAAACCATTAAACGAAATGACAATTGCGCTGGCAAGTGACCACGCAGGTTTTGGTCTGAAATCGATGGTTATACTTTTCCTGGAGCGTGAAGGAGCCAAGGTAATCGATTTCGGATGCCACTCCATGGAGAATTGTGACTTTCCTGATTTTGCTCACCCGCTGGCTACCGCGGTTGAGAAAGGGGAATGTGACTTAGGTATAGGCTTCTGCTACACCGGTAACGGTATGGCAATGGCCACGAACACACATCCTAATGTACGCGCCACGATCTGCTGGGAGGAGCATATGGCTGAAAACGCTCGCCGTTTCTTTGATGCGAACATCCTTTGCTTGCCGTCAGGCTATGTAGCTCCGGACAAGGCGCTGGAGATCATCCAGACGTTTGTTACTACCGCTTATCAGGGCGGAGAACGCTATGATCGCCGAATTCATCATTTAGCTAATCCGAATGTGTACAAGTAAGGAGTGAAGGAGTAAAGAATTAATGAATTAAAGAATGAATAAGTTTAACGTAAAATTGCATGTATTGGCACCGCTGACCTTTGCGGTAGTGTGCCTTTTGTGGTTCTTACCGGGTAGTGCGTTTGGTATCGAAGGGCTGACAGTTGTCCAACAACGTACCATCGCTATCTTTGCGTACGCAGCGCTGATGTGGATGTTCGAGATTATCCCTGCCTGGGCAACCTCGGTGACCACGATCGTATTCCTGCTGCTGGCCGTATCGAACAAAGGTCTGACCACCCCCGATATGGGTGCGTTGGTCAACTTCAAGGAACTGATGGCGTCGTTTGCCGACCCGATCATCATGCTCTTCCTGGGCGGTTTCGTACTGGCTATAGCTGCCAGCAAGGTTGGCTTGGATGTCGTACTGGCGCGGGTTATGCTCAAGCCGTTCGGCACGAACCCCAAATGGGTGCTGCTCGGCTTCCTGACGCTGATCAGCGTGATGTCGATGTTCATGAGTAACACCGCCACTGCAGCTATGATGCTCGCCTTCCTGGCACCTGTACTCCGTACGCTGCCTGCGGACGGCGGCGGACGCGTGAGCCTGGCAATGTCTATTCCTATCGCAGCGAACATCGGCGGTCTGGGTACTCCTATCGGCACGCCGCCGAACGCTATCGCTATCGGTCAGCTCGCTTCGCTGGATATCAACATCGGCTTCGGCGCGTGGATGCTGCGCTTTGTGCCCGTAGTGATCATCATGATCCTGTTCTCATGGTGGCTGCTCATGTTCCTGTTCCCCTTCAAGGCGAAGGACGTGAAGATCGTCATCCAGCCGGATGAGCATCATCAGATCGGATGGGAGTTCTGGGTAGTGACCATTACGTTCATCGCCACGATACTGCTCTGGATGACGGGTGAGTTGACTCACCTCAACTCCAACGTCGTTGCCCTCATTCCGTTCGGCGTATTCGCCCTCGTAGGAATCTTCAAACGTGACGATTTTGCGAAGATCGACTGGCATGTGCTGTGGATGGTAGCCGGTGGTTTTGCTATCGGTACTGCCCTCAATAAGACCGGTTTGGCTGCAGCGTTGGTGGAATCTATCCCATTCGGAAGTTGGTCAGTTATTGCCGTGTTGGTTATTTCCGGTCTGTTAGGATGGTTACTATCC
>CACZRD010000085.1 GCA_902783545.1 uncultured Bacteroidales bacterium | reverse complement strand
TGATGACCTTTGCATAGCAACCACCTTCAAAGTTGAACACACCCTGATCGTCCCATCCGTGCTCGTCGTCACCAATAAGGAGACGTTTCGGGTCAGTGGACAAAGTGGTCTTACCGGTACCGGACAGACCGAAGAAGATAGCGGTGTTCTTGCCCTCCATATCGGTGTTAGCCGAGCAGTGCATCGAAGCGATGCCCTTCAGAGGCAGGTAGTAGTTCATCATCGAGAACATACCTTTCTTCATCTCACCACCGTACCAGGTGTTCAGGATCACCTGCTCGCGGCTTGTGGTGTTGAAGGCTACGCAGGTCTCGCTGTTCAGACCGAGCTCCTTGTAGTTCTCAACCTTCGCAAGCGAAGCGTTGTAGATCACGAAGTCAGGCTTGAAGTTTGCCAACTCCTCTTCGCTGGGCTGGATGAACATGTTCTTAACGAAGTGAGCCTGCCAAGCTACCTCAACGATGAAACGAACAGCCATGCGGGTGTCTTTGTTTGCACCGCAGAATGCGTCCATGATATACAGCTCCTTGCCGCTGAGCTCCTTGATGGCCATTTCTTTTACCTTTGCCCAAACAGCCTCGGACATCGGGTGGTTGTCGTTCTTGTACTCGTCAGATGTCCACCAAACGGTGTCTTTGGAGTTCTCGTCCATAACGATGTATTTGTCCTTGGGCGAGCGGCCGGTGTAGATACCGGTCATAACGTTCACTGCGTTGAGTTCGGTGTTCTGACCTTTCTCGTAACCGGTCAGAGCGGGGTTGGTCTCCTCCTTGAACAGATACTCGTACGAAGGGTTGTGTGCCTTAACGGTAGCACCTACGATGCCATACTGGCTAAGATCTAATTCTTTCATGATTGATTGTATTTTAATTGTTGTTATTTTGTCTTTTTTCGAGTGTTTTAGCGCCTCGCGCATTATATACCGCTACAAAGTTACTACAATTATTTCAAATTTGCAAGTTTTATAGCAATATTTTTTCAAAAAAATGTAATTTTTTTCGGTATAGGTGCAATCGGGGCATCTTTTGACCGGAAAATCGCACAAAAAACAATCAGGCGCCTCACATGAGACGCCCGACTGAATCCTGAAAAGACTAAATCTTATTGGAGCAGCATTTTCTTGCCGTTCTGGATTACGATGCCCTTATAGCTCGGATCCACCTGTACACCCATGATGTTGTACATCGGTGTCTGCAGGTCGAAGCCTGCCTCGTTGAGCACGTTCTCCACGCCATCTTCGATAATGTCATACTCCTCTTCCCACATGCCTACGTGGTCGCGGATGGACGCACCGTAGGTTGAGAAGTTAAACGAGTTGCAGAACTGCTCGAAGATCTTGCCTACATAGGTCTTGCCTTCGGTGGTTACAATGCGGAACGAGCCGGTGTAGTATGCGTAAGCATAACCTTGCTCGAACTTCTCCTCGTCGTAGCCTTCGAACTGCAGACGGAGTTCGGCGTCGGTAGCCATGATGCAGCCTGCCTGCGTGCCGTTGGTGTTGATGTACGTACTCTCGAGGTCGATGTTACCGCGAGCGACGTTATATACGCCGGAGATTGCAGATTGCTTGTCCGTATAGATCAGGAACCAAGGCATCGGGTAGCCGGTGCCGCCTTCCTCACCGGTAGCGAGCATCACCATCCAGCTGTACTTGCCTGCGGGGAACTGGCTCTCGTACCCGTCAAGATAAGCAGCTTCCATACCCCAGACGTTCATCTGGATAGCGTCCTCGGGGATCTCGGCACCCTTGCTGACGAAGTCGTTACCTGCTACAGGGTTGCAGGCAGGGAAGTACTTGCCTGTTGTGCCCTGCGTGAACGGCTGTACTGTCCACGACCATGTGGCGTCTTTGGGCATTGTGGTGGTCTTGGTCATCGAGTACACACTCAGCGTGGTGTAGTAGTCACCATCGGCATAGAGGACGATGTCGTAGAAGTCAGCAGCGGTCTCGGCTTCCCATGTGAAGGTCACATTGTCGCCACCAAACACTTCGGCTTTGAGGTTCTTCGGCTCGTAGTTGTTTACGCCTACGGTGAAGTCGCAGGTCACCTCGCTGCCGAGCGGGTTGTTGTCCTTGTCGATGATCTGGAAGATAGCCGTATAGGACTTACCCTCGATCACCTCAACGGTCAGCGGGCTGGTAGCTTTCTGCTTGGTCTCGAAGTTGTTGTATGCCACCGTCTCGCCGGTGCGGATATCTACATACAGGCGCTCGCCGGTGCTCAGAGCCGGTTGCTCCCATGTCAGGGTAGCGGTCTGCTTGTTTTCAGCCACCTCGGCTTTGAGGTTCGTGATCTCTTTCGATACGAGCTCGAAGTTGATCGTTGCCAGCTTGTTCTCGTCCGGCAGTCCTGCACCTGCTACGTACTTATATACCAGTACCGTGTACTTGCCGGGCTTCAGTCCGAGTTGCGGGTTGACGGCTGTGCCTACGTTGATCACGCAGTTCGCCCACGCGTCGCCCTTCTGCACACCGCCGTCATCGGCATTCAGGATCCACTTCGTGGAGCAGTAGTGGTGGTTCTCATAGTCATCGTCCTGCGAGAACTGTATACCGTCGGTGTACGCGAAGCGGTCGCATTCGCCGGTGGATGCAACGATACCGCCGATCAGTACCGGTGTCTCTTGCTCTGCACTGAACACGGCGATAGCGAACGCGTCAGCGTTGTAGGAGTACCATGTGAACTGTGCCTCGCAGTAGGTCAGTCCCCAGATGCCTGCGTCCGGCAGATTCTCATCCTCAGGCGTGATGTCCTGCGATTGGCCGATACCAGCCAGCACGAAGTTGTCCATCGATACCGATCCCAGATCGCTTGTGCCTCCGGCATAGCGGAAGGCGATGTAACGTGCCTCAGCGGGCAGCGAGGTCAGCGGGTAAACTTCGTGTACGTACTCCAGCGTCTGATCCAGCGTCTTGAGTGACACGAAGGTAGCGGCATTGGCGGGGTTGGTCATATAGCCGATCTCCAGCTTGCCGTAGTTGTCGCTGACTACGTTGTTCTTGTAGTCGAAAGCCAGCTCCAGCGTATCCAGTTCGGCATCAAACGCAGGCATAGCGAACACCTGCACGGTGTTTGTGCCGCCACCGGCTGCTGCCAGATGAGCTTGACCGTAAACGACCTGGGTCTCGCCCTCTTCGTTTTCCGTCTTGTCGGCTACTACCCACACTTGCGGCTTAGCGGAGGATACGATCCAGCAGTCGGGCTCCACAGCGCCTGTAGCGTCACGGGTGAAGGTCTCAATCCAGGGCACGGTCTGCGCCTCGCAGGCGGTCTTGAACGAGGTCTTCGGAGCAAGGCTCACCTCGCCTCCGGCGCAGGATGCACGCACATAGAAGTCGTATGCCGTCTCCTCCTCCAGTTGGTTGAATGTCACGGTCTTTGCCGAGATGATAGGAGCATTCTGCCAGTCGGGAGTCTCGCCGGCAAGCATCAACACATATTGATACTGTTCGGCTGTGCCTTCCCATGTGATAACAGCGGTCTCTCCGGTCACATCGCTGACCGTCAGGTCGGTTGGTGCCTCGCAGGTCTCGCTGCCGGCGATGGTGACGCCCTTGATGTCGTCCAGATAGATCTTCTCGGCATCGTTGTATTGATGGAATGCGATGAAGATACGCTGACCGACATAGCTGCTCAGGTCGATGCTGAACGTCTTCCAGTCGGACTTGGGGATCTTGTTCGTTGTTGCGGTTGATGAGGTGTAGTAGGTATCCAGGATGGTGAACGTGGATGTCTCTGTTCCTGTAGTGGATACTTCTATGCGCAACTCACCCTTGCTGGCAAATTCGCTGACGCGGGCGGAGAAACTGAGTTTCTCGCCGCTGGCGGGTTTGAGCGCCGGCGTGATCAGGTAACTGCCGTTGATGGCGGATCCGTACGTGCCGTTCACTACGGCGCAGCCGTTGCTTGACAGTTCGGTACGTTTCCATCCGGAGTAGTTATCGATGTTCTCGACTGTCCAACCTTCGGGCGGGAACTGCGTTGCGTCAAAGCCCTCGTTGATCTGTTGGGCACTCAAACTCGTGCAGAGTATGGCTGCTACGAGTATGGATAGTATTTTTCTCATATAATAATTGTTTGTTGTTTACTTAACGCTAACACCCTGTGCGTTGTATTGCTCACCGTTACGCTCGATGATCAGTTGACCATTCACGATGCGCTTGATGGCGGTAGCCTTGACAGCCGTGTTGCTGATAGCAGTCGGATCGGTGGGCTTAACAACCTCAAAGATCGCAGCCTCCGACCACAAGCTCTGTGCGGCTTCGAACGCAGCGCGTACGCGTACCTCATACTCGCCCTCTGCGAGGCCGGTGATGGTGTAGGTCGTTGCGGCGAGGTTCTCTACCAGCGTCCAGCTGTCAGCATCCTTGACGCTGTAGCTCAGATCCCATGCGGGCTCGTCCCAAGCCGGAGTCCAGGTTACGATAGCACCGTCCTCGGTTGCCTCAGCCTCTACGTTGTCGGGGATGAGCAGCGAGTATGGCTTCTGTGCGACGGTGAAGTTGTCCAGGAAGACGTACTTGTTCTTCGTGTTACCGTCAGCGTGGAACTTGAACGCAACGGTCTTGCCTTTGTATGCCGTCAGGTTAGCTTTCATAACCTTCCAGTTTCTGCTATCGGCGTCGCCGGTAACCTTGTTAAGCTCGGTATCCAGGTCTGCGTCCAGCACGGCTTCCGTCTCGCCGTTCCAGATCTTCAGGGTCACACCCGTGACGCCGGTGTTCATCCATTCGAACAGCACCACAGGCTCGCTCTCGCTCGGGATAGCGATAGCCGGAGTCACCAGTTCGCCGAAGCCGTAAGCGTTGTCGCTGGACTTGTAGCGCAGGAAGTAGTTCTGCTCGTCGTCAGTTGCGGGACTCCACTGGTTGCCGTGGTACTCGCTGTTGTCCCAGCATGCTTCCAGCTCGGCAGCGAAGATCTCTGCGTAGCCGTACTCCTTAACCGAGCACTCGGTGGTGAACGCCTCGGATTCTATCCACTCGCTCTCGAAATCTGTATCGCAGATAGCTTTGACGCGCACTGCGTAAGTAGTGTGCTCCTTGAGGTTCGTCAGATCATACGACGGAGTGGTGATATCGGCATTAACAGCTGTCCATTCGCCTTCACCTTCCTTGAGTTCCAGCGCGAACTTGCTTGCCTCCGATGCCCACGTTGCCTTGGCGCTATTGTCCGTTATTTCGTCCACCTTCAGCTCGGTCGGATTAGCGCAAGTAGGAAGTTCTGATACTTTGAAGTTGTCGATGTAGAGATAGTATTGATTGTTTGATGTGCATTCAATAGCAATGTACTTCACACCTGCAGGAAGAGTGTCTTTATATGTTTCAACCGTTGTCTTGTCCATGGTCAATTCGTCACTCCATGTGAATGCTGAAGTCTCGTCGTTGGTAGTGGTGGAATAGCCAACCTTGAAGGTTTCCGGATATGTAGTAGAGTGAGCTTTGTAATCAAACTCAACAATCACCTTATTAGCAGATGCCTGCAATTCCGGAGTTATGAGGTACTGATAAGGAGGGGCGGTCTGCCAAGCAAATTTGAACCATCCACTCTCAACACCTGTGCTGTAGGAATTGGTTTTAACTTTCCAGCATTCGGTATCCGAACTGAAGTCCTCTTCAAACGGCAATGCTTCGGCACCGCACGCTGTAGCGAAACTCTCTGTAATAGCCTCACTCTGGTCGTCATCTGCGCAGTACGAGCGCACCCAAACTTGGTAAGCAGTTTTTGGCGTCAAACCGCTGAGCGTCACTTCCTTCTCGGTAGTTTTAGGAGCGTTCGTCCAATCGGGATCTTGTCCGTATAATGCATACGTATATTGATAGGTCGTCTCACCTTTGCCGGAAGCGTGCCATGTAACCTTGGCGGTTGTGCTGGTAATTTCTGCCTCTACTACACCCAGCAAAGTTGGAACAAAACATGTGCGTTCGGTTTGGAACGATACTTTGGCAGCCTTACCTTGTCCGTCTTCACCGTCACCGCAATATGCGCGAACATAGAAGTCGTACTCGGTGTCAGTCTTCAGGGTGTCCAGCGTTACGGTCAGCACTTTCTGTGCAGCTGCAGTCCAGCTCGGTGCTACGCCTTTGCGTACGCACTCAAACTGATAGTCTTCTACCTCGCCGGCTTTCTCCCAAGCCAGCTTAGCGCTCGTAGCCGTGATGTCCGATGCAACGGGAACACCCACTGCAGCGCAGCTGGAGACAGCAGTCTCCTCGTATGTGAAAAGAGTCTTGGGACGAACCGGTCTTCTCGTTCCTGTGGTCAAGTCAGAGAATGAGCCATAGGATGACACTTTGTAGATGCTATAACTATAATCGTATCCGCCTTTTGCACTGAATTTAGCGGCTGCGTATGAACCTGTCTTTTCCGGCAATTGCAGTTCGAAAAGCAAGTTGTTGTCACCGCTATATTCAAATGGCGTGGAAAATGCTACCACCATAGTAGAGCCGGTTGCATCTAAACCTGTACCGTCATATACAACCGTCCATTGACCTTTCACAGCATCATTACCTTCTTCTAAAAAAGATGTGCTTGTGAAAGAATCTGCTGATGTCTCTACCAGTCTGATAACAGCATGACTCCCCCATACTTTCGAAGCTTTGGACGATACGTAAAATGTCATTTTGGTAATTGATTTTCCTGCCATGGCAGCAAGATCTGCCTTCGGATAGATAACCTGAACGCGCTGATAATAGTCTGCGCTGTTACCTTCCAATGGAATATTGCTTCCATACTGGTTCGTGCCGTCATACAACGGGCCTAACTCATCTGCCTGCATATTGCCAAAGCAAAGCGCTGCAAGCAGGAGTATTGAATAAATCTTTTTCATATTAGTATAAATTTGTGTTAACATAAATTTTCGCACGCGCGAAAAAAGCGCGCAAAGATACAAAAAATAAGTCGAACATGCAAATCTTGTCACAAAAACAGCTTAAAAACATACAATTTGCCACACTTTTGTGGCAAATTGTATGATATAACAAGAGACTTGTTAGTATTTTAGCCCTCGCCGCGACCGCCGCCACCGTAGTTAAACGGGTTCGACTCGCCTAAGATCGTGCGTTCAACAGTCACACATGTCACCTGCACGTCGCGGAACAGATGCTCGGTCTTGTTCACGCAAAATCTTACAAAAATGCAAATATTTGCTATGAGTTTCTTAAAAAAGAGTGCATTTTGTTATAATTGCGTGGCAAATGGTGCCATGAAGCAAATGGAATCAGGCGGCAATGGGGAGCCGGATGAGGGGGCGGAAGCGAGATGCAAGGCGCAGAGAGTGAGACGCGCTCATGGAAATCACGCGCACAGAACACTCATAGCTCGCGGACTTAACCGCGAGAGTTGAACCGATTGCGAGGGCTGAACTGGCGGCGAGCTCGAGGTGGAGAGTGGCGACGAGGAAGCCGTGGAAACCCGGGTAACGTTGTTTGTAACCGCCGGCAGTGGGATTGAGCAGATGGAGACGATGGAGGCGACGGTAATGAGCGAGTTGTTCGGGATCGCGCTTGATAGCGTGAACTCGCTTGAGGACGAGGGTGTTACGCTCGATGTTCAGGCGCTCGGCATCGGACATCGTGGCAGCGTTCTTCTGGACGATAGGAAGGGTGTAGAGCTGGTAGCCCGGGAGGTTGGTGTACAGGCTGTACTTGCCGCGCTTGGGAGCACGACGAATGACAACACGAAGGCCGGCGTCTTTGCCTTCCTTCTGAAGATCTAAGGCGCCTCGGAGCTCGTTGATAGCAACACAGAGATTGACGAAGATATGGTGGTCGGGGGTGATATGAACAATGCCCACACCGGATTTGACGATGCGGGTGATGATCTTCAGCAAGAGCGGATGCAAAGGCTCGGAAGAGAGAAGGGGTAATGTCTTTTTAGTTATGATTAACATAGTTATGCTTAAGTTTAGTGTTGATGTGATACTATTAAATCAAAAATATATAAAAAATTGATGATTGATTTTGGTGCTTCGCGCCATGCGAATTATTCCGCTAAAATGCTCTTATAAGTGAACTTAACGATCATTTTATCCGAATAATCCCCATCTCTTCGAGATAAAATCAATCATCACAAAAATACCAAAAATCAATAATGCACCATAAAATTAAACAAAACACCCAAAATCAATTGTGTACCATAAATATTGGTTCATATAATAAATTATTCATTAATAGTGTATGTGTCAAAGAGTCGCTTGGATTTTGGAGTAAACCCTAGGGAAACCTCGATGAAACCTCGATGAAACCTCGTTGAAACCTCGATGCGGCCTCGTTGAAAGCCGCTTCCGCGCTCGGAAATGAGAGGTGAATCGAGAGAAACAAGAGGTGACTCAATGGGCTGGAACCAAAATCCAATACAAAGATACGAAAAATTTTGGACAAATGCAAATTATTTCCGCAGATTTGCTAACTGCGTTATATAATTGCAGGAAAGTGTAAGGCGTATAGAACAAAATTACCGGGCGGGTTGGCGGGCGCAGAGGCGGAGGAAGGGACAGTAGGGCGAACACTTCTCACACTGCGGGAAGTCGCGCTCGGTGACGATGTCAGTGACCATCCTCTCGACAAGCGAAGCGTAGTTCTCATGGGTGCTGCTGTCGTAGGTGAGCGGCGACTTGTCAATCATCACGCGCGTCTGGACGCGATCACCGGTCAGATCCTGCGAGGTGAAGTAGAGGTGAGGCTCTATGGGTGACTGCGTGAAAGCGACGAAACTGTAGAGGAGGGTTTGACGGACATAGTCGGTGTCGGACTTCTCGGGCGTGAGCAGGTCGGCGCTCTTGGCGGACATCTTCGCGACATCGTACCTGCCGCACTTGTAATCGACAATACGCGTCACCTCCGGCAGACCGTTCAGCCCGCCGATACGATCCATGCGGTCAATGCGGCCGCCGAGACTGATGTTTGAGAGTTGAGTGTATAGCGGTTGCTCGAGGAGGAGGATCGTCAGGCCGCGGTGCTCGGCATCGTAACGGTCACGCGCGAGCACGTGCAGTATATAGGTGTCGATGACGCGATTTTCGAGCGCATGCTCCTCGATACGATAGATCGGCGTCGCACCCTCGTGACGGCTGACGTAGTCGTCGTTCAGGCGCTGGTAGGCGACCTGCAAAGCCCGGCTGCGGCTCTCGGGTGTGTTCATCTGCTCGACCTGATTCGGGTAGATACGCACCGGAGCACTGTTGTCGCAGTGGCAGTGCGTCTCGTACAGGTAATGTACCGCCTCGTGGACGAACAAACCGAGCGTGCGGTTGGAGAAGATCACCTCCGGCTCGTCGTCCTCGCGGAGATCGAGCACGTACTGCAAGTAGAACTTCCGCTTGCAGGCGTAGAAGGTGTTGATTGCCGAGGGCGAGAGGCGGGCGGGTTGGCCATTAGCTTTTGGCCATTGGCCGTTGGCTATCTCCATGGTTTGGGCGGGGCGGAGGGTGTTGCTCTCCGTGAGGGTGAACTTCTGCACGGTGAACTCCTTGGGGCAGACGAGCATCTGCATCACGAACCGCGACATTGTCTTCTTCGTCATTGCCGTCTGCGACTGACTGAACAGGATCGTCACGTCCTCTGCACGCCGGAGCAGACGAAAGAAGTTATACGCATAGACCGACGCGCGCTCGTCGTGGGTCTGCAAGCCGTAGGCCTTGCGCAGGTAATACGGCAGGAACGACTTGTCCGGCTGGCTGGCGGGTATCACACCCTCCTCGACGTTCAGCAGCAACAGATGCCGGAAGTCGAGGGTACGCGTCTCGAGTACGCCCATGATCTGCAGGTCGGTCACCGGCTCGCCGTGGAAGGGTAGGGTGATCTGCTCCAGATGGCGTCGTATGAGCCGTTGCAGCAAGTCGGGGTGCGCCGTGAGTTCGCCGAGCTGTCCCTCCTGCACGATCGTGATGAACTGCTGCATCGCGCGGCGCGTCTGGTAGAGCGACTCACGACCGAGGTGCCACTGCCAGGTGTTAGCGCGTGCCTCGATGGACTGCGCGGACTGCTCGTCGATGAACGTGATGACGGTCTGTAAGGCTTGCGGCAGATCATCGGGATGCATGCGAAACGCGCGGTCGAGCTGCCTGATGACTTGCACGAAGATCGGCGTGTGGCGCAGCGGGTAACCCTTGGTGATGTTGATGTCCTCGGGAGTGTCGCTGCCCTCGAGGCGGATAGCAGGCAGGCTGTAGATCACCGGCTCCAGTTGTGCCTCGTCGCAGATGACGATAGCCGTGGCGTCGCCCTTTCGGCGGTAGGTTTGTTGCAGCCAGCAGCCGGCGTACTCGGCTTCGGAGTGGATGGATGTAGCACTGATCGTGCGCACGGTACGCGGCTCGTCCCAATGACCGGCAGGCAGGGCGTTAGGCAGCGTGCGGATGTTCTGACGGATGAACGCAAACGCCTTGCTGTTCGTGCGGAAATCCTCAACATAATCCCAGAAGAACAGCGCTCGTCCCTCGTCTTGCAACAGCTGCATGAGCTGTCGCTCCACAGGCAGCAGGTAGTTGAAGCCGATGAAGCAGTACGTGCGGCTTGTGGCGCGGGTGCGGAGCTCATCCCAGTGGGTGATGACGTAACGCATGCGCTGCCCCTCATAGCCTTTGCCGGCTTGCATGAGCTCGTCGCGCAGCTGGTGGTAGATAGCCGGCAT
>CACZRD010000084.1 GCA_902783545.1 uncultured Bacteroidales bacterium | reverse complement strand
TACCGCGAGTGGGACTTGAACCCACACAGCCGTTTCGGGCCAAAGGATTTTAAGTCCTTCGTGTCTACCGATTCCACCATCGCGGCATCAAAAACGGTGCAAAGATACGACATTTAATTGAATTTTGCAAATTTTTACACAAAAATCGTAAAAAAAATCATACAAATTTGCAAATATCGAAAAATTTATGTAACTTTGCCACGCTAAATGTGCGCGAAGATGCAAAAAGACTATAAAATAAACTAAAAACATAATAACCATGCAAAAATCTCCATTACAGATTGCCCGTAGCAATTATCAACCGAAGATGCCTGCTGCATTGGCAGGTAACGTACGCCTCGCAGAAGGCAAAGCAACACAAAGTGTAGCCGATCAAGAGGAAATAAAGAAACTGTTCCCGAACACCTACGGTCTGCCGGTTATCACAATGGAACCCAGCGCTGAGGCTCCGAAAGCACAGCCTGCTATCAACGTCGGCGTGATCCTGTCCGGCGGTCAGGCTCCCGGCGGTCACAACGTGATCAGCGGTCTGTTTGACGGCCTGAAACGCCTCAACCCCGAGAACAAACTCTACGGCTTCCTCGGAGGTCCTTCAGGTCTGATTGAAGGCAAGTACCAAGAGTTGACCAAGGACATCATCGACGAGTACCGCAACACCGGTGGCTTTGATATCATCGGTTCGGGGCGTACGAAGCTCGAAGAGACCTGGCAGTTCGACAACGGCATCGAGGTATGCAAGAAACTCGGCATCAAAGCCGTAGTGATCATCGGCGGTGACGACTCGAACACCAACGCCTGCGTGCTGGCGGAGTACTACCTGCAGAAGCAATGCGGCATTCAGGTTATCGGCTGCCCGAAGACCATCGACGGCGACCTGAAGAACGAGATGATCGAGACCAGCTTCGGTTTCGATACCGCTTGCAAGGTGTACTCGGAGCTGATCGGTAACATCCAGCGTGATGCCAACTCGGCAAAGAAATACTGGCACTTCATCCGTCTGATGGGACGTAGTGCCAGCCATATCGCTCTGGAGTGCGCACTGCAGTCGCAGCCGAACATCTGCCTCATCAGCGAGGAGGTTGAAGCCAAGAACATGACCCTCAACGACATCGTAGAGCAGATCGTAGAGGTGATTGTTGACCGCGCTAACGCCGGTCTGAACTTCGGTACGATACTGATCCCCGAAGGACTGATTGAGTTCATCCCCGCCATGCGCGCCCTGATCCAGGAACTCAACGACCTGTTGGCTCAGAACGAGGAGTTTGCATCGCTCGAGGGCGACGACGCCAAGCGTGAGTATGTCAAGTCGATGCTCTCACCGTCCAGCTGCGAACTCTATCGCTCGCTGCCGAAGGGTATTGCACGCCAGCTGACCCTCGACCGCGATCCTCACGGCAACGTGATGGTTTCGCAGATCGAGACCGAGAAACTCCTGATCGAGATGGTTGGCAAGCGTCTGGCACAACTCAAGGCTGCCGGCACATACAAAGGCAAGTTCGCTGCGCTGAACCACTTCTTCGGCTACGAAGGCCGCTGCGCTATACCTTCGAACTTCGATGCCGACTACTGCTACTCGATCGGCGTAACCGCTACGCTGCTCATCGCAGCCGGCAAGACCGGTTACATGTCGCTGGTGCGTAACCTGACGAAGCCCGCTGCCGAGTGGATCGCAGGTGGTGTGCCTATCACGATGATGATGAACATGGAGAAACGTAACGGTAAGATGAAACCCGTTATCCAGAAGGCGCTGGTTGACCTCAACGGTGCTCCGTTCAAGTACCTGGCCGCACATCGTGCCGAGTGGGCTGACGCCAACACGAGTTATATCTATCCGGGTCCGATCCAGTACTACGGTCCGACGGAGGTATGTGACCAACCGACCCATACTCTCAAACTCGAGCAAGCCGGCAAGTGATGTTGCTCCGACGGCTTGTCATACTGCTACTGCTGCTGGTCGGAGTGAGGGCTGCGGCTCAACAGGGTCCCCAGAGAGCTGGCTCGAATGGAGAGACTCAATATTCCGACGAGCAGTTGTTCAGGGCTTACCTCGCGAGCGACATGCAGACGTGGAAGGAATATATTGACCACGCATGTTTCGACTCGCTCACCACGGAGGAGCAACAGCGGCTGGTGTACTACGAGTACGGCTACGCGGCAGCACTGCTTGACGTGAGCAAGAAAGCCGCCAAGCCTTACATCCGCCAGTTCGGCGAGCATCTGCAGGCCATGGCGGGAGTGTTGCCCGAGGTGCTGGAGCACGTCTATACGGCAGCGTGGCACACGTACGAGTTGGCGGTGACGAGCCGGAAGATCGTGATGCACGGACGTCAGATCTTCGAGCACGCCGAGCAGGCCGTAGCCACCGATTCCGACTATCCGCTGGCGTGGAGCCTGCTGGCGAACGTGCACTTCTATGCACCCCGCGCCATGGGCGGAAGCAAACGACTCGCAATGCGTGAGTACGAACGCGCCGACAGCCTCTACGCAGTGGACAGCACAGCGCACGAACAAGACTGGACGTGGGTGGCGCAGATGGTGAACCTCGCACAGTGCTACGACAAACTCGGGATGAAGGACAATGCCCTGCGGCAAGCCGAAGCAATACTGCAGCGCTGGCCGGACTTCGAGTACATAAAGCAATATATTGAGAAGTTGAAATTAAAAATCAAAAATTAAGAAACACGAATTGAGTTCGCGAATTCAAAATTAACTAAATAAATCTAAGACTTATGGCTAAAGTTTATCATGCAAATGAGATCAAGAACATTGCCTTGATGGGAGGTAGTGGCTCAGGTAAGACCACTCTGATGGAGGCTATGCTCTTCGAGAGCGGAGTGATCAAACGCCGCGGTACTGTTGAGGCACAATCAACGGTATGCGACTACTTCCCTGTGGAAAAGGAGTACGGTTATTCGGTGTTCTCCACCGTATGCAACGTTGAGTACGCCGGCAAGAAACTGAACATCATCGACTGCCCGGGGTCGGACGACTTCTGCGGTGGCGCAATCAGTGCCCTGCACGTGTGCGACACGGCTATCATCACACTGACCGCCAACGGCGGCGTGGAGGTAGGTACGCAGAACAACTTCCGCATGGCTGAGAATGCCAAGAAACCCGTGGTGTTCCTCGTTAACAAGTGCGACCACGAGAATGCGAACATCGACCGTACGCTGGAAGGTCTGAAAGAGAACTTCGGCAACCATGTTGTAGTGCTCCAGTACCCCGTTAACCCGGGTGCAGGTTTCAATGCCGCTATCGACGTGCTGAAACGCAAGATGCTCGTTTGGAAACCCGAAGGCGGTGCTCCAGAACTCAAGGATATCCCCGCAGAGGAGCAGGCAAAAGCCGAAGCTCTCCTCGCGGAGGTTATGGAGCGTGCAGCCGAGGCTAATGACGAACTGATGGAGAAGTTCTTCGACCAGGGCGAACTGAGTATGGATGAGACTTTGGACGGTATCCGCGTCGTATTCAAGGACGGCGGTATCCTGCCGGTTATCTGCGCATCGGGTACCCGCGATATGGGTGTACGCCGTTTGATGGAGTTCCTCGGTGAGATGGCTCCGTCGGTAGCAGACGCTCCGAAGCCCGTTTCGACGGAAGGCGAAGAGGTTGCTCCCAACGATGCAGCACCGACTTCGATGTTCATCTTCAAGACATCCGTTGAGCCGCATATCGGTGACGTGAACTACTTCAAGGTAATGCAGGGTACGGTACACGCTGCCGACGACCTCGTGAATATGGACCGTGGCTCGAAAGAGCGCATCTCGCAGCTCTACGCTGTGGACGGCAGCATCCGCGTGCCGGTAGATGAGGTTTGCGCAGGCGACATCGCTGCTACCGTTAAGCTCAAAGATACCCGCACAGGCAACACGCTCAACGCCAAGGAGTGCGAGCTGCAGTACGAGCCGGTCAGCTATCCTGATCCGAAGTACCGCCGCGCTATCCGCCCGAACAACGAGCAGGAAGCCGAGAAGCTCTCCGCCCTCTTGACCCGTATGCATGAGGAAGACCCGACATGGCTCATCGAGCAGAGCAAGGAGCTTAAGCAGACCATCGTAAGCGGACAGGGTGAGTTCCACCTGCGCACATTGAAATGGCGTCTGGAGAACAACGACAAGATGATGGTAACCTTCGACGAGCCGAAGATCCCGTATCGTGAGACGATCACCAAGGCTGCCCGTGCCGACTACCGTCACAAGAAACAGTCCGGTGGTTCGGGTCAGTTCGGTGAAGTGCACCTGATCGTTGAGCCGTACGAGGAAGGCGTACCTGTTAAGGAAGTCTATAAGTTCGGTAACCAGGAGTACCGCATCAGCGTGAAGGATACCCAGGAGATCCCATTGGAGTGGGGCGGCAAGCTCGTGCTGATCAACTCGATCGTAGGTGGTGCTATCGACGCACGTTTCATCCCGGCAATCCTGAAAGGTCTGATGGACCGTATGGAGCAGGGACCGCTCACGGGCTCGTATGCGCGTGACGTACGCGTCATTATATATGATGGTAAGATGCACCCGGTTGACTCCAACGAAATCTCCTTCCGTCTGGCAGGCCGTAACGCCTTTGCTGAGGCGTTCCGCAACGCTAACCCGAAGGTACTGGAGCCGATCTATGATGTAGAGGTATTCGTTCCGTCCGACATGATGGGTGACGTGATGAGTGACATCACCGGCCGTCGCGGTATGGTGCTGGGTATGCATACCGAGAAGAACTTCACCCGCCTGAGTGCACAGATTCCTCTGGCAGAGATGGCTTCGTACTCAACAACGCTGTCATCGCTCACCGGCGGTCGTGCAACGTTCACGATGAAGTTCAAGGATTACGAGCTCGTTCCGGGCGACGTTCAGGACAAGCTGCTCAAGGCTTACCAGGAGTCCCTCAAGGAAGAGGAGTAATCCAACCACCCAATACAAAAAAACAGCAGGATGACAAATCCTGCTGTTTTTGTTTACTGACCGCTGATAGCTGATCACTGATTGCTGATAGCTGACTACTTATTCCTCATCCGTCGTGGAGAGAGGCAGGTTCTTGCTGGCTTTGGCTCCGAGTTCGCGTATGCGGTCAGCCGTGCGTAGTACGTTGCCGTTGCCTTCGGATAGTTTCTTGTAGGTCTCGCTGTAGGCTTTCTGTGCGGCATCGAGGCTCTTCTGCACCTTCTGGAAGTCCTCGGTCATGTTGCACAGTTTGTCGTACATCGCGCCGGCGAGACGTGCTATCTCCTGAGCGTTCTTGCTCTGGTTCTCCTGTTTCCAGACGTAACTGATGGTGTGCAGCGTAGCGAGCAGGGTTGTCGGACTGACGATGACGATCTTCCGCTCCAGCGCGTAGTCGTACAGCGTGCTGTCGGCTTGGATAGCTACGCTGTAGGATGCTTCTATCGGCACGAACATCAGCACGAAGTCCGGCGTGTTCAGTCCTGTGGCGCGTTGGTATTGCTTGTCGTACAACTCTTTTACGTGTTGCTTGAGCGACTCGGTGTGCGCCTTCAGGATAGTCTTGTACTGCTCGTCGCTCTCGGCGTGCTGCAGCTGTTCGTAGGCTACGAGTGACACCTTCGAATCAACGATGATATGTTTGTTGTCCGGCATACGGATGATCACATCCGGACGCAGTGTATCGCCCTCCACGCCGTGCACCACGACTTCGCGGTCGTACTCGATACCTTTCCTCAGTCCTGATGCCTCCAGCACCTTCTCAAGGATGAACTCGCCCCAGTTACCTTGTTTCTTCACATCGCCTTTCAGCGCCTGCGTGAGGTTCGTGGCATCCTTTGACAATGCTTGGTTGAGTTCAATGAGTTGCTTGAGTTCGGCTTGCAGCGAGGCTTTCTCACGCGTCTGCTGGTTGAACGCTTGGTTCATCTGGTCGCGGAAATCCTTGATGCGCTCGTTCAGGGGCGTGAGCATGTCGCCAATCTGCTTGCTGCTCTGTTGTGTGAAGTCCTCCTGGTGTTGGCGAAGGACCTTGTTGGCGATATTTTCAAACTCCGTCGTCAGTCGCTGCTGCATAAGTTCGGTCTCCTTGCGTTGACGAACGACGAGCCATACAGCCGCTCCCACCATGAGTGCGGCAATGACTAATACGATGCAAGCTATAATAATCTCCATAACTAAGCCACAAGGCGGTTTGCGTCAATCTTCGCGAGTTTCTCTTCTGCCAACTGACGGGTCACGACAAACTCCCCGCTCGGGATATCGAACATCGTGTCCATCATGATCGTTTCCGTCAGGCTGCGCAGTCCGCGTGCGCCGAGTTTGAACTCGATGGCTTTGTCAACAATATAATCCAGTGCGCTCTCGTCGAACGTGAGGTGCACGCCGTCCATCTGCATGAGTTTGCAGTACTGCTTGGTGATGGCGTTCTTCGGTTCGGTGAGGATGCGCTTGAGGGCAGGTCTGTCGAGCGGCTCGAGGTAGGTGATGATAGGCAGTCGGCCGATGATCTCGGGTATCAGTCCGAAGGCTTTCAGATCCTGCGGAGCGATGTACTGGAGCATGTTGTCCTTGTCGATGCGCTTGGTCTTGTGCTGCGACTCAAAGCCTACCACCTGGGTGTTCAGGCGCTGGGCGATCTTCTTCTCTATACCGTCGAACGCTCCGCCGCAGATGAACAGGATGTTCTGCGTATTGACGTGTATGAACTCCTGCTCGGGGTGCTTGCGTCCTCCCTTGGGCGGCACGTTCACCACGGCGCCTTCGAGGAGTTTGAGCAGAGCTTGCTGCACGCCCTCGCCAGACACGTCACGCGTGATGGAAGGGTTGTCGCTCTTGCGCGCTATCTTGTCTATCTCGTCAATGAACACGATGCCGCGTTCGGTCTGCTCGAGGTCATAGTCTGCCTCCTGTAACAGGCGTACGAGCAGTGACTCCACATCCTCGCCCACATAACCGGCTTCGGTGAGCACTGTGGCATCAACGATGGTGAACGGCACAGCGAGCATCTTCGCTATCGTGCGCGCCATGAGGGTCTTGCCCGTGCCCGTTGAGCCGACGAGGATGATGTTCGACTTCTCGATCTCCACGCCGTCATTCGTGTCCTGCTGGAGCAGACGTTTGTAATGGTTATACACGGCTACGGCGAGGTGCTTCTTCGCCTCGTCCTGCCCGATGACATACTGATCGAGGAACGCCTTGATCTGCGTGGGGCGCGGCAGGGTCTTCATGTCCAACTTGCCGTTGTTGATGATCCCGCTCTGGGCTGCCTCTGCGCGATCCTTTGCCTGACGTTGTTTGCGCTTCTCTGCGCTGCCGTCATCAACGTCCTCTATATATTCGTACTGCTGCTCGAGGATAGCATGAGCGTTCTCGATGCATTCAAAGCAGATGAACTTGCCATCCGTGCCCTGAAACAACTGCTCGTACGGTACTTCCTTGCCGCAGAATGCACAACGTCCTGTATTCTTCTTACTCATAAATTATCTCTCCGCTTTGGTGTAAACGCGGTCAATCATGCCGTAGTCAAGAGCCTCTTTAGCAGTCATCCAATAGTCGCGGTCAGCATCCTGACGGATCTTCTCCACGGCTTGGTGCGAGTGGTCGGCGATGATCTGGTAGAGTTCGTCCTTTAACTTCAGGATCTCGCGCGCAGTGATCTCGATATCGCTGGCTTGACCTTGGATGCCACCCATCGGCTGATGGATCATCACGCGGCTGTGCGGCAGTGCGCTACGCATACCTGCTTCGCCGGCTACGAGCAGCACGGCACCCATGGATGCGGCTATACCGGTGCACATCGTGCTCACCTTGGACGATACGAACTGCATCGTGTCATATATGCCCAGTCCGGCATATACAGACCCGCCCGGGGTGTTCAGGTACAGATGGATATCGCGGTCAGGGTCGCTGGAATTCAGGTACAGCAGTTGCGCCTGGATGACATTAGCCGTGTAGTCGTTGATCTCCGTTCCGAGGAAGATGATACGGTCCATCATCAGTCGTGAGAACACATCCATCTGCGTCACGTTCAGTTGGCGCTCCTCAAGGATCGACGGGCTGATATAGTTCGCCGACACCTGACCGCTGACCGCTGATTGCTGACTGCTTTTCATCACTTTCTCCACATGCATGCTATTCATGCCCTGTGCGGTAGCATATTTCAAGAAATCGTTCATAGTGTTTATGTTTTTCAATTTACGACAAAAGAGGCCACCAAACATGGTAGCCCCTATTCCCTCAAGGCATCATCATTTATGCGAGCTTGTTGATGTAGATAGCCAACTTCGATTTGAGGTTGGCTGCCTTGTTGTTGTGGATGATATTGCGCTTAGCCAGTTTGTCCAGCATCGAGCTTACCTTCGGCAGCAATGCGGTAGCAGCTGCTTTGTCGGTAGTAGCACGCAGGTCGCGAACGGCGTTGCGGGCGGTCTTTGCATAATAGTGGTTGCGAGCCTTACGGGTCGCGGTCTGGCGTATGCGCTTCAAAGAAGATTTGTGATTTGCCATCTGTTTTCAATGAGGGTATCCAACCCTCTTAGTTTTTTTATGGTTAAACGTATTAATTATTTCCGTTTTTAATATTCTTCCCTTTTCGGGGACCCCGGAACAAACCGACGCAGTGTTTGTTTTGGGGAGCGGCTGCGTCAACCGTGCGCTTTATGTCGCCAAGCGACATCTGTAAGCGCGGTTTGATTAAGCCGTAGTAGTCCATAGCAGAGTCGAACTGCTCTTTAGAGAATGAAAATCTCTCGTCCTAACCGATAGACGAATGGACCAT
>CACZRD010000083.1 GCA_902783545.1 uncultured Bacteroidales bacterium | reverse complement strand
TTACGCGCAGCCGGGCGAGCCCGCGCAGGAGCGCGTAGTGATCATGCAGATCAAGGTGCTGGCGGATGTTGGTCTGGTTGGTTTCCCGAATGCCGGCAAGTCCACCCTGCTATCCGTAGTATCTGCCGCCAAACCGGAGATAGCCGACTATCCGTTCACTACACTCACGCCGCAATTAGGTATCGTCTCCTATCGTGATGACCGTTCATTCTGCATGGCAGATATACCGGGTATCATCGAGGGCGCTGCTGAAGGCAAGGGATTAGGACTGCGGTTCCTACGGCATATAGAGCGCAACGCTGTACTGCTGTTCCTCGTTCCGGCATGCACCGAGGATCCCCAACACGAATACGAGATTCTGCTCGGCGAGCTGGAGAAATACAACCCCCAACTACTCACCAAGGCACGTATTTTAGCTGTGAGCAAGGCGGACACGATGCCCGAAGATGAGGTGAAAAAGATTGTGGACGAACTGAGTAAAGCCTACGAAATACCCGTTGTAGCCTTCTCTTCGGTCAGTGGTCAAGGCATCAGCGAGCTGAAAGACGTTCTGTGGGACGAACTGAGCAAAGAGCAGAATCAGGTTATCGAGATCTCGCACTCGCCGCTGGATATCGAGCGCGTGGAACGCGAAGAGCAGCCCGAGCCCGTAGAGGACGACGAGGAACACACGATCTATCTCAACGAGGTCGAGGAAGACTGGGATCTGAGCAAGTATGCCGGTATAGGGTGGGATACACAAGAGAATGGTTAAGTGGATTCAGCAACATATAGGTCAGAAGCAACTCGTGTTGCTGCTGAGTTTGATGGTTGGCATTCTGTCAGCCATCGCTGCCTATTTACTGAAGTTGTTCATTCATCTGATCCAACATCTGATCAATACCTACCTGATTGCCGGTGAGCACTGGTGGTGGCTTATGGTATGCCCGATGATAGGTATCGCGTTGGCGGCACTGTTCGTCAAGTACGTTGTGCGTGACGATATCTCGCATGGTATAACGAAGATATTGTATGCTATCTCGCAGCGCAAGTCGATCATCAAGCCGCATAACATGTGGTCGAGTCTGATCGGCAGCGGCATCACTATCGGTTTTGGCGGATCAGTCGGTGCCGAGGCGCCAATCGTGCTCACGGGTGCAGCTATCGGTTCGAACCTCGCCAAACTCTTCCACCTCGACCAGAAGACGATGATGCTGATGATCGGATGTGGCGCGGCAGGTGCCATCGGCGGTATCTTCAAGGCGCCGATAGCCGGCTTGGTGTTCACGCTCGAAGTGCTGATGATGGACATCACGATGAACTCCATCGCGCCGCTACTTATCTCATCCGTCACGGCGACGGCTATCGCGTATTTCACTACGGGCTTCACGCCGATGTTCGAGTTGACGACCATCGAGAGTTTCACCCTCGGACGTATTCCGTGGTATCTGCTGCTGGGCGTAGCTTGCGGCTTTGTGTCGCTGTACTTCACGCGAGGCATGAACAGCCTGGAGCAGCACTTCAAACGCTTGCCGAATATGTGGGTGAAAATCGTGATAGGCGGTGCGGTGTTGGGATTGTTAGTATACCTGTTTCCACCGCTGTATGGCGAGGGCTATGAAGTGATCCTGCAACTGTTCAACGACGACCCGCAGTCGGGAATCATGTACAGCCCGTTCGCGCAACTGGGTGACGGGATGTGGGTGATCATTCTGTACTTCCTGCTCGTGTTGCTGCTGAAGATTGTCGCCTCGGTAGCCACCAATGGCGGCGGTGGCGTGGGCGGTATATTCGCACCCTCGCTGTTCATGGGCGCACTGACCGGATTCCTGTGCGCGTATCTGCTGAAGATCGCCGGCATACAGGTGCCTGTGGTGAACTTCACGCTGGTGGGCATGGCGGGTCTGATGTCCGGCGTTATGCATGCGCCGCTGACGGGTATCTTCCTCATCGCCGAGCTGACGGGCGGCTATCACCTGCTCATGCCACTGATGATTGTGGCAGTTGTGTCGTACCTGACGATCATGCTCTTTGAGCCCCACAGCCTCTACGCCATGCGTCTGGCGCAGAAAGGCGAACTGCTGACGCATAACAAAGACCGTTCGGTGCTCACGTTGCTGAAGATGGACAGCGTGTTGGAGACCGATCTGAAGACCGTCTCGCCCGATATGACGCTCGGTCAACTCGTCAAGGTCATAGCCGACAGCAAGCGGAACATCTTCCCCGTGGTGGATGCTAACGGCGAGCTGCAAGGGTTGCTGCTGTTGGATGAGGTGCGGAACATCATGTTCCAGCCGAGACTGTACAACCGCTTTACTGTTGCACAACTGATGAACTACCCGCAGGTAGTATTGCGGCACGACATGCCGATGGAGAAAGTCATGGAGATATTTGAGGACACCGGCGCATGGAATCTGCCGGTGGTGGATGAGCAGAACAGGTATCTCGGCTTTGTATCCAAATCGAAGATCTTCAACTCGTACCGTCACGTGCTGGTACACTTCTCCGAAGAATAATGTCCGACTCCCAAGAACATACTCTGTTGCTGCGCCCTATAGCGTATGCACGCAACGGTTTTACCGACAAGTTCGGTATCCCTCGTCAGGTGCGTGACGACACGGTGCTACGTACGCGTATCGAGTTCTGCCCAGCCTACCGCAGCGATGATGCGTTGCGTGGCATAGAGGCATTCTCGCACCTGTGGATTGTGTGGGGATTTCATGAGAGCCGTCAGCCGTCAGCTGTCAGTGATCAGCAGTCAGCGCTCAGCAGCCAGCGGACTCCGAGCCTTACTGTCCGTCCGCCACGGCTGGGCGGTAACACACGTATGGGCGTGTTCGCTACGCGCTCACCGTACCGGCCTAATCCGGTAGGTCTGACCTCCGTAAGGCTTGTGGCGGTGGAGCATGACAAAAACGGTGCGCCCGTGCTGGTGGTAGAGGGCGCGGATATGATGGACGGCACGCCGATATATGACATCAAACCTTACCTTGGCTACTGCGACAGCCATCCGGACAGCCGTGACGGATTTGTGGACAGCACCCCGCGCAGGCTGCTGCGCGTCGTATGGCCGGAGCGTTTACCGCAAGGGCTGCCGAAGGATGAACTGCAAGAGATTCTGGAGCAAGACCCGCGTCCTGCTTACCACGCGGATGCCGAGCGGATATACGGCATCGATTATGACGGATGGAATATTCACTTCCGCGTCGCGGATGACGCGTTGGTGGTGTTAGACTGTGATGAGCTCGGCGGCAGTCTCAGCGGCACGTGAGGTGCCTAATATCTGCCGGATGGCGGTGTAGCCGTCACGAATCTGATTCACATAATCATCATCGGTGAGCAGGCGGCGTAATACGTCGCGTGTGGACTCAATGGTAAATTCATCTGCCAGCAGTTCTTTAATGACCTCATGACCTGCCACAATGTTTACTAAAGTAAAATACGGAATCTGGAACATCACCGGCTGTAGCAGTCTCAGCAGATGTCCGAATGCCAGATGATAGACGGCTACCTGCGGGCAGCCGAGCAGTGCAGTCTCCAGTGTGGCCGTGCCCGAGTTGACAACGGCGGCACGCGCATGAAGGACGGCATCGTAGGTGTCGGCGGTGAGGGTGACGAGCGGATGAGCAGTGCAGAGACGTTCGTACAGTTCGGGTTCTATACCCGGAGCGCAGGTTACGATGATCCGGTAGGATTCCGACAGACCGGCTATAGCCTGCTCCGTAGCGGCGAGCATCCGCGGCAGGCAGTTCTCTATCTCATGCCTGCGGCTACCCGGCAGGAGCACTATGTATTGCAGACTGCGTGTTGCGGACTGCGTGTTGGTTACTTCGTGTTGGGAGAGGTAGTCGGTGATACCTTCCATAGTAGGGTTGCCGACGTACGTGCAGGTGTAGCCGTATTGGGTGTAGAACTCCGGTTCGAAGGGGAAGATGCCGAGTATGCGGTCGCAGTACTTGCCTATGGAGTGTACGCGCCAGCGTTTCCAAGCCCAGATCTTCGGTGGGATATAGTAGGTGATCTTCGTCTGCGGCAGATGTCGTTTGGCGAACTTCGCCATACGAAGATTGAACCCCGGGTAGTCAATCAGGATCAGTTCGTCAGGCTGGTTACTGAGCAGTGCCTGCTCGGCGATGCGGATGTTACGCCGTATATCCTTGAGGTGGGTGAGCACTGCCACGTAGCCCATGTATGCCATGTTCCGGTAGTGTTGGTAGAGCCGGCATCCGGCAGCCTGCATCTTGTCGCCTCCCAGACCGATGAACTGAGAAGCCTGATCCCGCTCACGCAGGGCTTCTATCAGCCGGGCGGCATGCATGTCGCCCGAGGCT
>CACZRD010000082.1 GCA_902783545.1 uncultured Bacteroidales bacterium | reverse complement strand
TCGCGCTTCGACTGATCGCTGATGTCCGTGATGCCTTCGATACGTTTGTCGTCAACCAGCGCGGCGATGTTCGATACGAGGTCGGCTTTCACTACGCCGTACGGCAGCTCGGTGATGATGATATGCTCGCGGCCGTTGTTGTCGGTCTCGATGTCCGCGTTCGAACGGATGATGATACGTCCCCTACCCGTCTCAAACGCGTCACGTACGCCCTGATAGCCGTAAATCGTACCGCCTGTCGGGAAGTCCGGAGCTTTGATATACTCCATCAGTCCCTCTACGGTTATCTCTTCGGTCTCGGGGTTGGCGATACGCGCCTCGATGTTACGGATATACGCCAGGCAACCGTCCACTACCTCGCCGAGGTTATGCGTCGGCATGTTCGTAGCCATACCCACGGCTATACCGCTTGCGCCGTTCACCAATAGGTTCGGGAAGCGTGTGGGCAGCACCGTCGGCTCGCGACGGCTGTCGTCGTAGTTCAGCTGCATATCAACGGTATCCTTGTCGATATCGTTGAGCATCTCTTCGGCAAGCTTCTCCAACCGCGCCTCGGTGTAACGCATGGCAGCGGGGCTGTCGCCATCCACGCTACCGAAGTTTCCTTGACCATACACCAGCGGATAACGCATTGCCCACGGCTGCGCCATGCGGACTAACGTACCGTAGATACTGCTGTCACCGTGCGGGTGGTACTTACCCATTACCTCGCCGACGATAGCTGCACTTTTCTTCGTCGGCTTGTCGCTCGTGTTACCCATGTCCCACATCGCGTACAGAACGCGGCGGTGAACGGGCTTGAAGCCGTCGCGCACATCAGGCAGCGCACGGCTCACAATCACACTCATTGAATAATCGATGTAGGAGCTTCGCATCTCCTCATCAATCTTCACAGGAATAATTCTGTCTTCTGTAATCATTGTATTATGGTGTATTATATTTTATTCAAAAAACCACACAAAGATAATAAAAATTTTTGACATTTGCAAATATTTTGCGTATTTTTTTGCGTTTTGGCGCATTTTTCTTTGTGATAGTGTACCTGTCGATAGCAAACTCCCATGCGCTTACAGCGCAAGTATCGCATGATTTCCAGCCTCCTCACCTTGTCCGCTCTTTACGCGTGCGCTCGCACGCATGCATGTACAATCCACATGCATCCCCTTCCTATGTGCCCTTGTTAATGCTTAACAAATAGCTAACCAATATATAACGAATAACTAACGATTTTTCGTCGGTATTATATACTATGTATATAATACTATTGAATATTCATTCGCTCAAGGTATAAAGAAAAATGCATGGCACAATTGGCACAGTTGGCACAGTTAAGTAAGTCGGCGGAATAGTCAGTTCTAATAGAACTGAGGGAAAAGTGTGCCAAGTGTGCCAAGAGTGCCAGTGCAAATTTTTATAAAAACGACGAAATGGACGAAACAAAACGTGCGGCACGGGAGTGTCGCACGTTGCATATGTGCAGCCATACATGGCTGCCGGCCCGACAAGAGCAACGGACCGGATTAAGGGAACTATTGCAGTGGCTGGCCTTGGACTGTGTAGGTTCTGCCGCCGCGGAGGATGAAGATTTGCCCGTTGCGGATAAGTTTGGTTGGAGCGATGTTAGTGACAATGTCTTCAACACCTGTCACTCCTTCGGTAGTGAAGGTCTGTGACGTCGTCTGTAAGGTCTGACCGTTGCTATCCTTGGCGGTGATGGTAAGGTCGTATGTTGTGCCGCTCTGCAGACCGGTAATGGTGAACGAGAATCCGGCTGCTTGAGCTTGTTCTGTAGCATTATCGCGAGTCGGTGCACTGAAGGCAATCTCTGTTAACTGACCGTTGGCATTGAAGATGAGGGTGCAGATAACATTACCCTGTTTGTCCTTGATTACCAGTTCGTAGGTCTCTGCACCGCTGACAGCCGGCCATACAACATCTGCCGTGTTGTCGTGCGGTGTTACTTCTGTACCATTTGTTGTGACAACTTCAGCCCCAATTGGTTCGATATAGTAGAAGTCTTTCCAATCTGAGCCAGAGGATTTGTACATATCGACTGATCCTGCAAGCACATATAGTATGCAGCTGAAATAATCTACCCCCTCAAATGTGCCTATTCCAAGCTTTGCAGGACGTGAACGGTAGTTGTAGATGGATGTAAGTTTGGCATCGTTGGCAAATGCATTATCACCGTACGATTGTACATTAGTACCTAACGATACCGATTCCAGTACTGCGCAATTTTTGAATGCAGAGTTGCCTATCATTTGTACCGATTCAGGCAACACAACTTCTGTCAATGCACCACATGACATGAATGCACAACTTCCTATTCCTTCTACATTTTCGCCAATATTCAGTGATTTCAGACTGCTCATTCCATCGCACAGATGCGCCGGAATTCGAATGACAGAACGACCAAACGTTACATTTTCAACAACATTGTTTTCTCCAAAAAATGGAGATAGAATGATCGGCGAGGCTACATATTCTATCTTTTTACCTGTCATAGATGTCAGTTTGTACTTGCAGGAAACACTAATACCTTTAATGTCAACTGTTTGTTCTGTTCCATTGTTCCATATAATGTTAACAATGCTATAACCTTCCGGGAAAGTGTAAGTGTAGTTGCCGTCATTATCCTTTGTGAGTTCGTTACCAGGCCATGCGGCAGTTAATGCATTGCTATTATTGTCCCATGCATATAAATAAACATGATCCCATGTGATATTGGCTGCATCCAGTGTCACGGTTATTCGGCTGTCAGCCTCAATATACCCATAGTCATCATGTGAGGGCACATTCCAATGGATTTGCGTTAAGGGACAGTTCTCGAATGCCTGCGAACCTACGTAATGCACATTGTCGGAGATTGCTATCTCGGAAATACTCGTTTCCGCAAAAGCCTTGTTACCGATACTTGTGACGCTGTTGGGGATTGTCACGGAAGACAAGTTGCTGCTTCCATAGAAAGCATGATCTCCAATGCTTGTGACGTTATATGTTTCATTACAGAATGTCACTGATTCTGGTATTGTTACTGATGCTTTATCGTTGTAACCTAATACAGTTGCCGTGTGGTTCTTGATGTTAAGATTATAGCGAATCCCATTAATGTAAGGGTCATTACCACTAATATCAGCTGTCTTAATTTCCCATGTTGCCGCTCCGGACTCATCTGAGGTATAAACAAATGCTACACTTACATTATCCAGCCCTACAAATGTACTTAAATCAGCTTGAGCTGTTACATAGTTCCAACTTGTTCCATCTGGCCATTCTGAGACTTCCAAGTTAGTCCAATTTGTTCCATCCGCGCTTGCTTTAACAGAAAGTTGTGATAGTTTTCCATACTTGCGCGCATGAGAGAATGTTAAATTTGCATCCGATACAACTTTTAGACTCACAGTTGGAGATATGAGCCAACTCTCGGTTGTGCAGTTTATCTCGTTGGCATAACCAGATGCCCGCATTCCATACCGAGACGTTTGTTGCCAAACAGTCTCAAGACCGCCAAGTTCTTTGTTGTCGATTCTCCAATCACCTTGACCGGTTGTGAAGTCAATCTCCAATAAGTTGCCAGCCATCATGCAACCTGTTGTTAAAATTGCAGATAGAAAAGTGAAAAGTTTTTTCATGTTATAATTTATTATTTCCCCTCTAACGCCTTCGGGGATTGGCATATATAATAGTGGTTTAATGTATATACACAAAAAAGCGGGACTGCAATGCTGCTGTTCCGCGAACTGAGGCTCTGGTATTGCCCTAACTACTGAACAAACAACACAGAGCCCACGCTGTATGTATATATTATGTACGCACAATCGCGTGTACATGATTATACACACCATGAGCATCTTTGTGCTGCATTGTTTTGGTAGTTATTGAATTTACCAGATTCCAGTCCGCCAAAACAAAGCGCGTAAGACGCTTTTATGATATGTCTTTTTCCCGTGTTTAACGTCTTCGGAGCGACGGCTTTCGCGTTCAGCAAATTGTGCTATCGGATGCCGCGAACGGCATAAAGCGCACAATTGCCTTCGCTTCCCCCACCACGACAAGTCGTGTCGGGGACCCCGTGAAAGCAAGCGGGGATAAATTTCTTAGCCGATTAATGCAATCATCTTTTGCATCAAACTCTCAACTAATGGGAGATACATTCTAATCTCGTTTTCTGTCACCTCAACAAAATCCTCATAATCACCTTCCTGACGAAGCGTGAACATCTTCTTGAGAAGACGCCCGTCTTCTTTTGTTAACCCCATATCTTGATTCTTTCGTTATGTACATTATGTTTGAATAGCGACAATGGCGCATTATCCCACTCGCTCTGTGTATATACAAATGTGTTGAACTCTTGGTTTAGTTGCTGTCCTTTCTCCCACAAGTCGCACGACATGTTGAGCTTTTCATCTTTGGAAATACCCGTCTCCGGCAGAAGCGCCAAGAGATCCCAGTCCGAGTCCTCACGATTGTCGCCTCGTGCACGCGACCCATAGAGGTATAACACACTCCCTTTAGGCAACACATGATATGCCGCCTCTCGTATTTGTCCTATTATCTCTTTGGAGTTCATGGTGTTTCCCCTCTTTTCGTTTTCGCCTGCAAAGTTACAACAATTTTTTCAAATATGCAAATTTTTGCAGCAGAATTTGCTAAAATTTATTTTTTTGCTATTGCTTGCCACTGCTCGAGGAAGGCGGGATAGCTCTTGGCGATGCAGGCCGTGTCGTCCACGGGATAACCGGCAACGAGCAGCGCCATCGCCATGCGGTGGTCATGACGCGTCTCATGACGGGCGACAGCCTCCAGACGGTTGCACTCCTTATACGCCAGGCGCTCCGTGCCCGTGGCATGCAAGGTGATACCCAGACGCTCGCAGGTCAGAGCGATGGCGGGGTATAAATCCGGTGTTCGCTCAAAATTGAGCGAGACCGGATTATGTTTGATGTTTGATGTTTGATGTTTGATGTGAGCACCATGCGGCGTGAAGGTGGTTGTGACGCCAAAGTGCCAGGCGTAGATGTCGGCAACGATGCGGTCGCCCTGCAGGCTGCTGTCGGTTAAGCCCTCCAAGAACAACTCACCGCCGTGGATGGCTACGTATTCGTACCAGAAGGCGGCAGCGCTCCAGCAGGCTTCAATCAGATCGCCCATATATGGTCGATACATTGAGGCGAGACGACGGGACATGGTGATGTACGGCGACTCGTCGGGTGTGACGGGGACATCGATGCCGTGGAGGATAAGCGCCGAGGTGGTCTGCGTGGTCGGCGCGCCGCGGCGCTCGAGGAGCCGCGCGTCACCGGTGAGGGTGACCGGCGCATCAGGGTAGCACTGCGCCAAGTGCACCTCGAGGAAACGCAGAGCTGTTCCGCAGTTCTTGAGATGAAGGGGGAGAGGCGGTTGTTCTCCCACGGATTGATCGGATTGAACAGATTGATAATCGCGCAACGCTTGCAGCGCATCGTGGAGCACACGGACATCGTCGGGCATATCCGCGGTGACGGGCATCAGCTCATCACCATGGATAGCCTGCAACAGAAGTATGCGATTGGCAATACTCTTCGATATCGGGAGTTTAATTAACATCAGGCAGCGGACTATAATCCTTGCTGTAGCGGAGATGCTGCTCTATATAACCCTCGGTGAAGTCCAGCGTGACATCGGTGATCGCACC
>CACZRD010000081.1 GCA_902783545.1 uncultured Bacteroidales bacterium | reverse complement strand
GCATATCACCCGTATCCGTGCCCGTGTGGACACATTGTTGCTCACCGATGCCGAAGCGCGGATGCGACTGCAACGTCTGGATAACGAAGGCGTGGCGGCGGATATCCGTACCCTGCGGGGCACTATCCTCGACTACCGCACCATCGCTCAGGGCAGCAGTCCGAAGAAGCTGTTCGAGCTGTGCGCCATGGAAGCGAGTCTCGTGGCGAACGACTCCGTGCTGGAGATGCCGCGGCTGTATGTCAAGCTCCCTGACTCGCAGCTGAACAGCGAGGTGATACGTATCGACACCGCATCGTTCACCCTACGGCTGTCCGACACGTATATCACCGGCCACGACCTCGGGTTGTTCATCCCGCAGGTGAAGAGCCTCGACGGCAAGATAGGTCTGACAGCCGACCTGCGGGGAAACAAGGACTCCGTGCTGCTCAACGAGCTGAGCGTGTCGTACAAGGATATACAGGTCTTCCAGGGTGCTGCAACGGCGTATCAGTGGCAGAACTTCGACAGCGTGCAACTGCGTGCCGAGTGTCAGGATCTGATGTTACAGGCGTCGATGATGCAGGACTTTGTGGCGGATATCCTCGATCACCCGTATCAGCTGCCCGTGCAGGCGTACCGGCTGGGCGAGATGCATTATCAGGGCATCGCGGAGGGCAGGTTGCGTGACCTGAATCTGCAAGGCACGTTCAGCAGCGCGCTGGGATCGTTCACCACGGACGGTCACGCGCAGACCGATGCGCAGTTCGACGACATGGCGTTTGACGGCGCTATCAGCACACGGCGGTTCAACCTCGGGCGGCTGGTGGGTAACAGAGACCTTGGCACAGTGGCGCTGAACATGCAAGCCAACGGCCACATGGCGCAGGGACACCCGCTGCACGGACGGTTCCGCGGCACTGTGCAACGGATAACCTATAAGAAATATACATACAAGAACATCCGCTTGAACGGCAAGTACGACACCGATGGTATCGAGGGCTCGCTGGTCAGCCGTGACGACAATATCCAACTCTCGCTGGAGGGCTTGGTGGATATGAGCGAGACATCGCCGATCATCAACATCACGCTTGACGTGCAGCACCTGCGGCTCGATGCGCTCCATCTGACCGACAAACTGACGGACAGCGATATACAAGGCAAGCTGTACGTGAACTTCTACGGCACGCATGTCGATCATATCAACGGCTATCTGGTGCTTGACAGCCTGCTCATCGCCAATGCCGGCGACACCGCGCGGATGAGCCAGCTGAAGATCCTCGCGGACACCGAGAGCGACGACGAGTCGCATCACAGCCTGAAGTTGCAGTCGGATTATATGGTCGGCTGTCTGTCCGGGCACTACAGTTACACGGAGCTTGCCACGAGCGTGAAGAAGGTCGCCATGCGCTATCTGCCGCACCTGTTCAGTGCCGAGGCGCGCCGCAAGCTCCGGGAGCGCCAGACAGCCACGCAGGCGACGTTCTACCTCTACGCGCACGATATGGATCAGCTGCTGGACGTGCTGCCGCTGGGCATATCCCAGAGCGGGCATATGACATTCAAGGGCGAGATCAACGAACCGAAACGGAAGGTGGAACTCAAGGGTGTCGTGCCGATGCTACGCTTAGGCAAGCAGCAGATCAGTAATATCATCCTCTCGGCGGATAACCGGCACGACCGTCTTAACCTGCGCACCTCGGCGCACATCGACCTGCCGGACACGATGCATATAGGCGATGCGGATATGCTGCTGCGTGTCAGGGCACGGCACGACTCCGTATTCGTCACGATGGATCTGGCGAACGATGTGGAGGATCGCTACGGCGGGCAGACATCGCTGCTGATCACCTTGGCCGAGTACGCCCATAAGCCCCTCATCACCACGCATGTCCTGCCCTCGGAGATCATGGTGTCCAACTCGCTGTGGTACATCGATCCGGCACGACTGACATACACCGCTGCCGACACCGCGCTGATCGTCGAACATCTGCGGATGGGCAATGAGCAGAAGCATATCTATGTCGATGGCATCGCGTCCCCGCACGCGGATGACTCGATCCTCGTGCGGCTGAAGAACATCGACCTGAGTTCTATCATCGGTCTTACGCCTATCCCCGAGCAGACCCTGACGGCACAGGGACGTATCACCGGTACGGCGACGCTGTACGGCATACTGAGCAGCCTGCAGATGAACGCCAACCTGCATGTCGCCGACGCGGGACTGAACGGCAGCCCGATAGGCGAGCTGGATGCCCGTGCCACGCTCGACACCGAGCGGCGGGCTGTGGTGCTCACAGGCGATGTGGTAGATGCCGGACGGCATGTGGCGTCGCTCGATGGACTGATAACGCCGCTGGATGACAAGACCTGGAGCCTGCATATCTATCCCGACTCGTTTAACATGGGCTTCATCAACCACTGGACAAAGGAGTTCCTGACCGACATCACAGGCCGCGCGTCGGGACACGTGCACGTGTTCGGACGGCAGAAGCTCACGTGGGTGACCATCGAAGCTGTGCCGCATAACGTAGCGATCACCGTGCCGTTCACCGGAGCGACGTACTATGTGCGCGACTCGATCTTCATGGACAGCACGTCGATCATCTTCCCGCACCACACCGTGTATGACCGCGAGGGGAACATCGTCCGCCTGACCGGCGTGGTGAAGCACCGGAACTTCCGCGACTTCAGCTACGACCTGATGATGATGGCGCAGAACGCTATCGTGCTCGACATGCAGAACAGCCTCACGGCAATGTACTACGGCAAGGTCTATGGCACAGGCGTCGCACGGCTCTTCGGCGATGAGAAGAAGGTGAACTTCACAGCGCACGCCACGGCGCAGAACGGGTCAATCTTCCACCTGAACATCGGCGGAGTGAGCGATGCCAAGGAGAATAACTTCATCACCTTTGTGGACAAGACCAAACCTGTGGTACAGATTCAAGACCGCCGGCGTATCCCGCGCGAACTGCGGCCGGCAACGGAGCTCGACCTCGACCTGTTCGTCACCGTTGATCAGGGCACGCAGTTCTTCACGCAGTTCGGCAACAACAGCGACGATATGCTCCGCGGACGCGGCGACGGTAACATGCGCGTGCACATGGTCAACAACGACCTGCAGCTGCAGGGCTCGCTCACGCTCCGGCAGGGTAGCCTGAGCTATGCGCTCGGCAACATGGTACACCGCGACTTCACGATCAGCGACGGCTCGACGATCACCTGGAACGGCGGACCGATGGATATGAACCTTGACGTCACAGCCAAGTATCACGTCGTAGCCTCGCTCAAAGACCTGTTCGGCAACGATCTGTCGTCCCTGCAGACGAATCGCACATCCGTGCCCGTGAACTGCGTGATCTACATGCGCGATAACATCCGCAATCCTATCCTGTCCTTCGGCATCGAACTCCCGCAGAGCGACGAGTCGGTGCAGTCGCAGGTGCGATCGTTCATCAATAGCGAGGATATGCTCATGCGCGAGGTGCTGTACCTGCTGGTGTTCAACCGGTTCTTCACGCCGGAGTACCTGCGCAGCACGAACACCACCGGTCTGAACGAGACCTACTCGCTGCTCTCATCCACCGTCACCGGACAGATCAACTCATGGCTGAGCAAGCTCACGAACATCGTCACCTTCGGTATTAACTTCCGCACCGACGGCGAGGGCGCTGACGCCTCGCAGGAGTATGAGGCGCAGATCTCCGTCCAGCCGATCGACGGACTGCTCATCAACGGCAATGTCGGCTATCGCCACAACGACCTGAATAACCGCCCTGTGTTCGGCGATCTGGATATAGAGTACGTCATCACGCCTGACGGTATGTTACGCGTCAAGGGTTACACCCACACCGTGGACAAGTACTCGCTCCGTCAGGCGAACATGGTCGAGGGCATAGGCTTCGTCATCAAGCATGACTTCAACTGGGGCGATGCCCGCCGTGACCGTGAGCGCAAGAAACGCGAAAAGGAAAAAGCCAACGGCCAACAGCCAACAGCCAACGGCCAAAAATAATGTTCAAACTCGAGTCCCCATACGCTCCTACCGGCGACCAGCCGCAGGCCATCGCCGCACTGGTGGACGGCATCCGCTCCGGCGCACGGGCGGAGACCTTGCTCGGCGTCACCGGTAGCGGCAAGACCTTCACCATAGCCAATGTCATCGCCGAGCTCAACCGACCGACGCTGATCCTCTCGCATAACAAGACCCTCGCCGCACAGCTCTACTCCGAGATGCGCGCGTTTTTCCCGCATAACGCTGTCGAGTACTTCGTCAGTTATTACGACTACTACCAGCCCGAGGCGTATATCCCCTCCACCGACACGTATATCGAGAAAGACCTGAGCATCAATGAGGAGATCGACCGTCTGCGCCTCTCCGCCACAGCCGCGCTGCTCTCCGGACGCAAGGATGTGATCGTCGTCTCGTCCGTCAGCTGCCTGTACGGCATCGGCAGTCCGCAGGACTTCACGCTCAACTGTATCTCTATCCGTCGCGACCAGACGATCCGGATGGATGAGTTTCTCAAGGCGCTCGTTGCGGCGCAGTATATACGCAACGACCTCGAACTCACGCGTGGCAGGTTCCGCGTCAAGGGCGATACTGTCGATATAGCCCTCGCCTACGCTGATTATATCATCCGCGTGGAGTTCTTCGGCAATACCATCGACTCCATCGCCTCGCTCGAGCTCGTCACGATGAACCTGATCGAGGAGTACGAGTTCATTAATATCTATCCCGCTACTATCTTCTGCACCTCGCGCGAGAGTATCGATCGCGCTATTGTTGAGATCAAACGTGACCTCGAAGACCAGATAGCGTTCTTCCATAACGCCGGGATGGAGCTCGAAGCCAAACGTATCGACGAGCGTGTGCATTACGATATCGAGATGATCCAGGAACTCGGTTACTGCTCCGGCGTGGAGAACTACAGCCGTTACTTCGAAGGCCGTGCTCCCGGCACGCCGCCCTACTGCCTGCTTGACTACTTCTCCGACGACATGCTCGTCGTCGTTGACGAGAGCCATGTCACGATCCCGCAGATCCACGCGATGTACGGCGGCGACAAAGCCCGTAAGGACAACCTTGTCCGCTACGGCTTCCGCCTGCCCGCCGCACGCGACAACCGTCCCCTCACCTTCGACGAGTGGGAGCAGAAGACCGGTATAAGCGGTCAGCCACATTTGGCTGACAATCGTCAAACGATCTTCCTCTCCGCCACACCTGCGGAGTACGAACTCGAGCAGTCCGAAGGCATCGTTGTCGAGCAACTCATCCGTCCTACCGGTCTGCTCGACCCCGAGATCGATGTCCGTCCCTCCGAGCATCAGATCGACGACCTCTTGGAGGAGATCCGGCAACGCGTGGAGAACGAGCAGCGCGTGCTCGTCACCACGCTCACCAAACGCATGGCGGAGGAACTCGACGACTACCTCCGGCAGGCGGGCATACGCTCGGCGTATATCCACTCCGATGTCGATACTATCGAACGCATCAAGATCATGGAAGACCTGCGCAAGGGGATCTACGACGTGCTCGTGGGTGTCAACCTGTTGCGCGAGGGATTAGACCTGCCCGAGGTCTCGCTCGTGGCTATCCTTGATGCCGACAAGGAAGGCTTCCTCCGTGACCACCGCTCGCTCACGCAGACCGCCGGTCGTGCCGCACGGCATGTCAACGGCAAGGTCATCATGTACGCCGACCGCATCACGCGATCCATGCAACTCACTATCGACGAGACCAACCGCCGGCGAGCTATCCAGATGGCATATAACGCCGAGCACGGCATCACGCCTACCGCTATCCGCAAGGATATCAACACCGGTGCCCTCGCCTCGCTCTATCATGATGCCGAGCAGGAACGCCAAGCCGTCCAGCAGCGCATACGCGAGAGCTGGAAGTCCGCTCCCTGGCAGCAGATGGATGCCAAGCAGCTGCAGCGAGCCGCTGACCAGAAACGCAAGCAGATGCTCGCCGCCGCCAAAGATCTGAACTTCGACCTCGCCGCCACACTCCGCGACGAGCTCCTCGAGATGGAGAACCGCATTCAGATACTCCTTGAGTAAAGAAATAAATTTTGCGGATTTGGACGGATGTCAAAGACCGCCAGCAGATATGGGAATATAATTCCAAAACTATCGTCTCCAAGAAATTCCTTAAAGAATACACCGGCTCCAGCTACAAACTGATAGTTGAAGCCGGCGATCTGGATGACGCATTCGGCATATGTAAATATTAGTGATTCTCACGTATCTTACCGATCGCTTATAGTAATTGTATCGCGTGCACCTGCGCACGGATGTAGCTCGTCCAACAGTTCAGGGAACTCAGCGGCGAGTTTGCGGAGTTGCTGCTGTTTCTGCTCGGCGGTTTGTCCTGTCCAGATAGTGAAACCAAGTTTCATACCTGCAGCCCACGGATTAGTCATCTCATGCCCAGCAAGTTCCGTAATCATATACTGCGCATAAGCGGCGATGACGAACTCCGTATGCGGCGCACAGCGCACGGTAGTGCCGAGTTCCGCAAATAACGCTGCATTCCATCGGCGCAGCGCTTGGGTGATGAGCAGCTGTTCGGGTGCGGGCTGCTCGGTAGTGAAGCGGTCGGGTAAGTCGCGCAGCGTCAGATCCCACTTGGGGTAGTAACCGTAGTGACTGATTGTTCCGCCGAGATGCGTGTGACACGCATATACAGGCACGCTGAGTTTCGCTCCTATCGCAGCGTGCAGACCGGCTCTGTTCTGTCCCTCGTACCAGCGCACCCTGAAAGCCAACGGCACTTCCAGAAAGTACGCCTCGCGTCGGTCGTACCAATTGCTATAGCACGTGTGTGGGATATATGCGTCACCCTCGCTGTCAAGCAGCATCTCGTCCGATGCATGATCGCCGTTAAGCGAACCTATACTCCCCAAACGCGAGACTTGCACGCCCGTCTGTAATCCTAACACCGGCAAGAAATACCACGTGTAACCGACGCCTGCCGTCCATGTGTAAGCCGGATAGACTTTCCCGCCCGGCAATCGGTAATCCAGACTGCCTATACCACCACCAGCTTGTATATCAATATGGTGCGTCATCTGCTCTGCACGCGCTGTCTGTGCTGCAAGTGCACAACACAGAACGCTTATTATTGCTATCCGTTTCATCGTACTATCAGTTTATGATTTTTTGAAATATAAATTCCGGGAGCTCTCGGCGCAGCGCATTGCCTGCCGTCAACCGTGTAGTAAAACTCCGATGAGTCCGTGGCAGTCACTCCTACGACACCATCGGGGAAAATATCATATACGCACGAGCGGTACAGTACTCCGTCCGTGCCGGTCATCAGTACCTGATACGCGCCGTTCAGTCCGCCCGGCTCGTAGTATGACTGCTCTGTCGCGCCGTTGACAGCCACGCCGTCCTTGTACCACTGGTAGGTCGTAAACCGCATATCTGCAGCGGGTGTGCCGTTCGTAGGGTTATTATCGACAAACAGTACATCGTTCCATTTCTGATGCACAAAACCGTCCGTCAGCAACGTGAACGGGAAGAAGTGCGTCGCGCCCTTGCATACACCCTCGGAAGAGTAGAACGTGAGCGAGATATAGTACGTTCCCGTCGGCGCACCGTCCGGCAGCGCAATCACAATAATACTGTCCTCCGGCAATGCCGCACCGACCTCGCTCACAAACCCTGCCTGCGTCGCATCCGCAGGGAAGAGCAGATCGTACGAATCCGGCTCGCCTTCCACCACCTCAAACCGAATCATCAACGCCGAGTCTGCCTGACAAATATCCGCCACAGCTTGTATCTCCACCACCGGACAGATCACCTGACAATCCTCACTCGTGCCGTCAATCGTGATCCGCACCTCGCCAGCCGAGGTCACCCACTCCGAGTACCTGCTGTCATCCTTCACCTGACGCTGGAAGACATACGTACCGCCGTCTGCCATCGGAAACGATGTCAACGGTAAACTGCACGTGTCGCTATGGAAGATCGGCTCGTCATTGCACAGCCAGCGATAGACGTACCGTCCGTTGCCACCGGATGCTGTATCAGCCTCCTGTAACACGCCGCTGTACCGAGGCTTGCACAGCACTATGTCAAACGAGTCTATAGCACCCGGCTCAACGGCTGCAAACACTGCCACTTTGTGTTGACCCTCGGATGTCACAGGTGTCGTGTTGCACGTTGCATCCGTCGCTCTGCGCGTGAACGTATAGGTGCCCGGAGTGGTGAAAGTGAAATTGAGCGTATCACCGGATGCCGGTACACCGTCAATATACACGGGGTTCTTTGTCCCTGAGGGCGTGACGGCTTTCCACAGGTAACTGAATACGCCCGATCCGCCCGTAGCATCCTGCTCGCTGCGTATAGTCAGTACGCTCGGCACGCCATATACCGTATCGGTCGTCTCGTATAGCTTGCCTGCCTCAAACGGCTGTAAAACAGTCAGATACAATCTCCCCGGCGACTCCGTCCACTCTGTCGTACACTGGTAGTCATGCGCATAACGCCGGAACGCGTATGTTCCCGACACACTAGTTGGCATACTCCAGTTGCGGTAATCGTTATGCCCGAAGTACAAGGTGTCCATCGCATTGTATGCCAACGGCTTGCCGTCCTCATCGCAAACGACTGTGTCCCGAATCAGCATATACCGGTACGAGCACTCTCCGTCTTGCTCATCGTCCTTGCCGCCTATGGGTTCCTTGCCGGATTTGTTAGCATTAAGGATCTTCACTTCCTCCTCACGCCAGCAGGCTGTCACGCTGCCTTCCATCTTGCCCGCATCGAACTTCTCGTAACCCTTGACAATCGTATAGATCTGCTTGCTCGCATTGCCTTCACTTACCGTCAGTATCACCTCTTGGTTACCGCACGGACGAACGACCGTGGCTGTACTGCTGTTCACAATACGTATCACATCCTCGCCGGACGAACGCCACTCCGCCGTATTGTTTCCTATCAG
>CACZRD010000080.1 GCA_902783545.1 uncultured Bacteroidales bacterium | reverse complement strand
GCGAGGATGATTGCTGTGGCGATGGCTACATTCAGGCTCTCAACGGTAGGCTGATCGGGCGGGTACGACGGAATACGCAGGGAGTGGGTGACGAGCTGGCGCACTTCACGGCTTAGACCGTTACCTTCGTTACCCATGACGATGATGCCGGACTGCCGGTCGGGGATAGCGTCAGGGGCGTAGAGGTCGGTGCCGTCGAGCAGGGTACCGTAGATGGGGATAGATCCGCTATGTATGGCGGATGGCTGGGCGGCAGCAAGCCACGCGGGTAAATTAGTATAATGTACGCGTACGCGTGCGAGGGCACCCATGGTAGCCTGCACAACCTTCGGGCTGAAGCAGTCAGCGGTATCCGGTGAGCAGATGATATCCCGGATACCAAACCAGTCAGCCGTGCGGATAATAGTACCGAGGTTACCCGGGTCTTGAATACCGTCCAATGCGAGATAGAGCGTACTCGCTTGAGGCGCAGGCAGCTCGTAGACAGGTTTGCGGAAAACGGCAATACTGCCCTGCGGCGTACGCAGCGATGACAGACGCTCGATGTCCTTAATTGGCGTGTTAGCCGGATTGAGGTGATGAACGAGCGTGAATGATTGTGCGAGTTCAGAAATACATTTGTCGCCTTCGGCAACGAACAGTCCGAGCTCGTCACGATACTTCTTCATGTGCAATGAACGCAGCTGTTTTATCTCGTTTTGGGTCATAATACAGAAAGATTGCAGAATTTTCGTGCAAAGGTACTGAAAAATTTGCATATATGCAAATAATTTTGTATCTTTGTGTGCGGAATTGTGCGAATTTATGAAAATCCGGTCAAAAAGACATATTTTCTCATGCGTAGTAGTGCTGATAGCAGTGCTGCTGAGTTCGTGCAATGTGACGAAGTTCGTTCCGGAGGATGAGGCGCTGCTATACAAGGTGAACGTAGATGTAAAAGGCACGAACCAAGTGTCGTCGTCGAAACTGAAGCAGTACTTGCGTCAGACGCAGAACACCGAGGTGTTGGGATTCTGGAAGTTGCAGTTGCATTTGTACAACACCGCGCCTCTGGATACATTGACCAAGTATAACAAATGGGCGACGAAGAACGCGCATAAGATAGGCGAGGAGCCGGTGATATACAGCCCAGCCAAGACCGGGCAGAGTATAGAGCAGATCCGCAAAGCCATGCAGAACGAGGGTTACTTCCAGGCGCACGTGGATACATCCACAACTGTCAAGGACAGAAAAGTGTGGCTTAACTACCATGTGACCTCCGGACCGGAATATACGTTCCGTAACTATACGATAGACCTCGACAACCCTGTGCTGTACGATGTAGCGTACAACGTCCGTCGTCCGCTGATCATAAATGGCGCACGTTATTCGGCGCAAGTGCTGGATGACGAGCGCGACCGCATAACCAAGCGGATGCGTAACAAGGGCTATTACTTCTTCGATAAGGAGTATCTGCACTACGAGGCGGACAGCACGTACAATCGTGAGATAAATATCAAGCTGCACCTGCATGAGTACATCAAGCAGCAGCCGGACAGCGTGCGGGATGTGCTGTTTAGGCAATACTCGATAGCGCGCGTGTGTTTCCATCAGGATATGGTATCGCGTGGTGATGTGAAGGACACCGCGCTGCATAAGTCGGAGAAGAGAGGATACGTGTTCTACCACCGCGGGCAGAAGTTACTTCGCGAGAGTGTGCTGATGCGCCAGTGTGAGATCAAACCCGGCGATCTGTACACCGAGCGAGCGGTAACGAACACCTACGCTAACCTCAACGGTCTGGGAGCAGTGCGCTACACGGATATACGGTTTGAGGTTGTGGCGGCAGACAGCTTGGAGTGTCATATATACCTCTCGCGCAACAAACTCAACAGCGTGAGTGCCGAGATCGAAGGCACATACTCCAGCGATGCGTGGGGTATCAAAGGTCAAGTGGCGTATGTCAACAGGAATATCTTCCGCGGCGCGGAGGAGCTGAAGATCAGCGCCAGCGGTCAGTACGAGTGGCGTCAGGACGGCGGTCGTGCTATCGAGGGCAGAGGCGAGGCGTCACTGAGCTTCCCGAGTCACTGGGCGACGAATCTGATGTATGCCTACCAGCGGCGACCGGAAGAGTACGAACGCCAGATCTTCAATGCCGGACTGACTTATACCCTGCATAAGCCCTATAGCCGCTGGACGCACCGGTTCAACGTGGTGGATATTAGTTATATCTATCTGCCGTATATATCCGACCGGTTCAAGGAGGAGATACTCAGCCGCTCGTCGATCCTGAAGTACAGTTACGACGACCACCTGATCGTCGGATGGAGTTATTCGGGTTCGTATAGCGACAAGCAGGTCAAGGGCAGCGAGCGTAACTACATCAACTTCGGCTACCAACTCGAGACAGCGGGCAACGTGCTGCACGGAATATGCTTGGCTATCGATCCCGAACGCGATGAGCAGGGAGTATATAAACTGTTCAATGTGCCGTACTCGCAGTATGCACGGGCGAACATGGACTTCTCGTACAACCAGTTGCTGGCTACTAATCACCGCCTGGTGTTCCATATAGGTGCCGGTGTGGCAGTGCCGTATCTGAACTCGCTGAACGTGCCGTTTGAGAAACGGTTCTTCTCCGGTGGCGCCAACAGTGTGCGTGGCTGGCAGGCGAGAACTCTTGGTCCGGGAACGTTCCGTTGCAGCGACAACAAGGTGAGCTACGACCTGCAGGTGGGCGATATCCGTCTGGATATGAACCTTGAGTACCGCTGGCGTGTGTGGAAGATCATCGAGCTGGCAGCGTTCTTCGATGCGGGTAACAACTGGACGATCGACGACTACGAGGCGCAGCCCGGCGGTGTGTTCCTGTGGAATCAGTTCTACAAGCAGATAGCTCTCGCCTACGGTGTGGGTCTGCGTCTGGATTTCAACATCCTGCTCTTCCGCGTGGACTTTGGTGTCAAGCTTTACGACCCGAGCCGCATGAACGATCTGTTAGCCGGCACCGAGTGGCGTACGGTTAAGAACGGTCTGTGCTGGCGTGACGACATGACGTTCCACTTTGCTATAGGATATCCGTTCTAAATAGAATGCTCAGGCCGTATATGATAGAAGGAGTGCGCGAGGCGGGCTGTGATGAGGCAGGCCGCGGGCCGTTGGCAGGAAGTGTGTTTGCCGCCGCAGTGATCCTGCCGCCGGACTTCAGCAATGCTATACTGAACGACTCCAAGCAACTGACAGAGCGGCAACGATACATGCTACGCGAGGTCATCGAACGTGAAGCCATAGCCTGGGCGGTAGCCGAGGTCACAGCCGAGGAGATAGACCGAATAAACATTCTGCAGGCATCGCTCTTGGGGATGCGCAGGGCGCTGGATCAGCTGACCGTAGTACCGGAGCACATACTCGTGGACGGTAACAAATGGAAACCTTACGTACCGCCGGGAGGACTGCTGGAAGTGCCGGCACAAACAGTGGTCAAGGGTGACGCAACGTACATGAGCATAGCCGCAGCCAGCATCCTGGCCAAGACCTACAGGGACGATTATATGCTGCGCCTGCACGAGCAGTACCCGATGTACGGCTGGGATGAGAACAAAGGCTACCCCACTGCAGCACACTACGAAGCGATACAAAAATATGGAGTGACACCGTATCATAGAAAGAGCTTTAATTTGAAATTAGACCGCTCCGCTGAAAGAAAAAAGACCGCAGCCATGAATGGCTGCTAAAAGAAAAAAAAACTATATAAATAATATTGAACTATGCAAATCTTTGTAAGAAACAATGAGCAGCAGCCGCAGCGTCGTGGCGGTTGTCTGCGTGGTTGCCTGATTGCGTTGGCAATCTACTTCGTATGCAGTTTTATCCTCGGACTGATGATGGGCGATATGCTCAGTCCGCAGAAGGTGAAGTTGGAGGATTACAGCGTCTATAAGCTGGAACTCAACGGCAGCCTGGTTGAGCAGGCGCAGGAAGCTAACCCGTTTGCCGACCTGATGAAGGAAGTGCCGATGTACGGCGATCAGACTGTCAGCACCGGTCTGGATCAGATCCTCGACAATATCCGTCTGGCTGAGCAGGATGACAAGATCAAAGGTATCTACCTCTACGACGGCTCGATGGCTATGTCGCCGGCATCCGCCAAGGCTATCCGCGACCGTCTGCTGCTGTTCAAACAGCGTTCGGGTAAGTGGATCATCGCCTACTCCGACAGCTATAACGCTACGAACTACTACGTAGCGTCGGTGGCTGACAAGATCTACCTGAACTTCACCGGACACATTGGCTGGCACGGACTTGCTGCACAGAAGATGTACTTCACTCGTCTGATGGAGAAGGTCGGCGTAGAGATGCAGATCCTGAAGGTCGGTACCTTCAAGAGCGCCGTGGAGCCGTACTTCCGCACATCGATGTCCGAGGCTGACAGGCTGCAGACGCAACGATACCTGCAAGGTATCTGGGATGAGTACCGTCAGGCGGTCAGCGCATCGCGCGGCATAAGCGAAGCTGACCTCGACAAGTATGCTGAGCAGTACATTGACCTCAATAACGCTAACGCGTTCGTCACCAGCCACCTGGCTGACACCATTGTCTATCGCGAGGATATGGATGAGATCCTGCGTATCATGAGCGGCTCGAAGGATTACAAACTTATGTCCACCGCCAAACTCGCGCAAGTCGAGCGCCCGAAAGCCAAAACGAAAGACCGCATAGCCGTGCTCTACGCCGAGGGAACGATCGTCGGTGACGAAGGCGACGGAATAACCGCCAAGAATATCCTCAAGCAGATCAAAGAGATCAAGAAGGACGATCAGGTCAAGGCCGTTGTGTTCCGTGTGAACAGCCCGGGCGGCAGCGCGGATGCCAGCGAGGAAATCTGGCACGGAGTAAAGGATATGCAAGCCAAAGGCCTGCCGGTGGTAGTGTCGATGAGCGACCTGGCGGCATCGGGAGGATACTACATCTCCTGCGCTGCGGATTACATCTACGCCGAGCCTACCACACTGACCGGTTCGATAGGAATATTCGGTACTATACCTAACGTCAAGAAACTCCGCGAGAAGATCGGTCTGGATATGGATGAGGTAGGTACGCACCGCCACTCCGCTATGGAGTCGTCGATGATCATGAACGGTATGAACAGCGAGGAGCAGGCTATGATGCAAGCGATGATCGAGCGCGGCTACGACCTGTTCACCAGCCGCTGCGCCGACGGACGTAAGATGACGCAGGATGACATCAAGAAGATCGCCGAAGGACGCGTATGGCTTGGTAAGGACGCACTGGAGATAGGGCTGGTGGATAGCCTCGGTAACATAGACGACGCTATCGCCAAAGCTGCACAGCTCGCAGGCATAGAGAGCTATGACATCAACTACTACCCCGAGAAGCAAGACCCGCTGGAGCAGATGCTGAAGATGCTCACCGGTGAAGACACTGAGGAGGAGCGAATCATCGCCCGCCTGAAGACCATGGCCAAAGAGCCGCGCATCCTCATGCTCATGGAGCCCGTTGTGATTAAGTAAATGTCTTGGCGTTGGATACTATCACCCTTGGCGGGATTGTACGGTGGCGCGATAGCGCTCAGGCACCTGCTCTTTGACGAGCATATACTGCCGACGTACGAGCCGCGTATCCCCACGATCTGCGTGGGGAACATCGCCGTGGGTGGTACCGGTAAGACGCCTATGGTCGAGTACCTGATCCGTCTGCTTAGGCGCCACGGATACCGTGTAGGCGTGCTCTCACGCGGCTACCGGCGCACCACGCGCGGGTTCCTGTTTGCCACCGCTGCGGCTACGGCGGATACGATAGGCGACGAGCCGATGCAGATCCATCGTAAGTTCCCCGACGTGCTGGTGGCAGTGTGCGAGGACAGGGTGAGAGGTATCAAGCATATCCAGAACATGCACACCCCGCCGGATGTCGTGCTGCTGGATGATGCCTACCAGCACCGGCATATATCCTGCGGCCTAACGATCCTGCTCACCGCCTACGACCGGCTGTACGTTCACGATCATCTGCTGCCCTGGGGTTCGCTGCGCGATATACCGTATCGTGCATCGAAGGCGAACATCGTCGTTGTCACCAAGTGCCCGCCCACGATGCGGCCTATCGACAAACGCGTGGTGGACAGCAGTCTTCGTCTGGCAACGTTCCAGCATCTGTATTTCTCCCGCGTGCAGTACGCACCGGTGCCGATCCAGGGTGTGCCTCTGCTGCTGACGAGCATCGCACGGCCGGAGTATCTGATCGAGCACCTACGCAGCATTGAGCCGCAGACCGAGTTGCTGACCTATCCCGATCACCATCGCTTCACGCCGATGGATATAACTACGATCCTCGAGCGCGCCGAGCACTGCGACTGCATCGTCACTACCGAGAAGGATATGCAACGCCTGGCTCAGACCGACCTCGCCAGCCGTTACACCAAACCGATCCTGCCCCTGCCAATCGAGCTGACGGTCGATGCCGAAGCCTCCTCGCTCGACAGCGATGTGCTGGCTTACGTCAGCGAGAGTATCCATAAGCAACGCAACGGTGCGCAATAACAAATAACAAATAGTAAATGACAAATAGTAAATAATCATGTCCTTCCTCCGTCTCATACGCCGTTTTGCTGCACCATACAAATGGTTCGTTGTGCTGAACCTGCTGTTCAACCTGCTGTCAACCGTGCTGTCGCTGTTCTCGTTTGCCGCGATCATCCCCGTGCTGCGGATCCTGTTCGGCATCAGCCGCGTGGATGTCAGCTACGTCGCACTCAGCAGTACGCACGGGCTGGAGCAGTGGCTCGTGGCGGCTAAGGGGAACATGTACTATCTGCTTGGCGAGATGATCACCGAGCACGGCGCCGGCACGGTGCTGGCGTGGCTGGGACTGTTCCTCGGCGTGATGACCGGCCTGAAGTGCCTCACGGCGTGGCTGGCGAACTACTATATGGTACCGATCCGCACGGGTGTGCTGCGCGATCTGCGCCAGCAGCTCTATGACAAGGTCGTCAGCCTGCCTCTGGGTTACTTCACGCAGGAGCGTAAGGGCGATATCCTCTCGCGTATGACGAACGATGTCAACGAGGTCGAGGCGAGTATCATGTCCGCGCTGGATGTGCTGTTCAAGGATCCGATCATGATCATCGTGTATCTGGTTACGCTGTTTGTCATCAGCTGGCAACTCACGTTGTTCGTGCTCATCCTGTTGCCCATAGCCGGACTGCTCATCGGTCGCATCGGTCGTAGCCTCAAGCGTGCGTCGAAACGCGGTCAGGAGCAAAACGCCGATATCCTCAGTCAGGTTGAGGAGACCCTGTCCGGCCTGCGTGTGGTTAAGGCGTTCAATGCCGAGCAGAAACTTCGTGCACGGTTCACCGCCCTGATCGACGCTACACGCCTCACGTTCAACCGCATCAACCGCCGTTACTACCTCGCGCATCCTGTGTCGGAGTTCCTCGGCACCTGCCTGATAGCCGTCATCCTGTGGTTTGGCGGCATACTGATCCTTGAGGGACACAGCACCATCGACGCCGCTACATTCATCTATTACCTGATCATCTTCTACTCGATCATCAACCCCGCCAAGGATCTGAGCAAAGCCGGTTACTCCATCCGTCGCGGCACCGCCTCGCTGGAGCGTATCGACCGCGTGCTTGACACCCGCTCGAACATCGTTGAGGCGACCGACGCCCGTCCGATAGACGGCTTGAAGGACGGTATCCGCTACGATCATGTGAGCTTCGGTTACGACCCGGCACGCCCCGTGCTCCGGGACATCGACCTCACGATCCGCAAGGGGCAGATCGTCGCCCTGGTCGGTCAGTCCGGCAGCGGCAAGACAACGATGGCGGATCTGCTGCCGCGGTTCTACGACGTGCAGCAGGGTAGTATAACCATCGACGGACAAGATATCCGCTCGCTGCGGCTGCGCGATCTGCGCGAACTAACCGGCTATGTCAATCAGGATGCTATCCTGTTCAATGACACGATCTATAACAACATCACCTTCGGTGTGGATACCTCGCGTCCGGCACCGGATGGTCTGACCTGGCCTGAGGCGGTGGAACGTGCCGCACGGATAGCTAATGCCCATGAGTTCATCACCGCCACGCCCGACGGCTATCAGACCTGTATAGGCGACCGTGGTTCGCGTCTGTCCGGCGGACAACGCCAGCGTATCAGCATAGCGCGCGCTATACTGAAGAACCCGCCTATCCTGCTGCTCGACGAGGCTACATCCGCGCTCGACACCGAGTCGGAGCAACTTGTGCAGCAAGCCCTCGAACAACTCATGCAGGATCGTACGACGCTCGTCATCGCACACCGCTTGAGCACCGTGCGTAACGCCGATCAGATATGCGTGCTCCATGACGGACGCATAGTAGAGCAGGGCAGCCATAGTCAGCTGCTCGCTCTGGGAGGGTATTACAAACGTCTGATAGAGATGCAGGAGGAAGGCGCCGCATTAACGCGCACTGAGTAAGACCTCAGCACGCTTGAGCGCCTCGTGGATGTTCGGGCAGATATTCTCCGGATTCATCATCTGTTCTATTCCGTAGGTCTGCAACTGATGCAGCACGTGCGTCTGTACGCCCGATAGGATGATAGTCATCTTCTCGCGGTGCGAACGCTCGATCAGAGTGGACAGGTTGTGCATAGCTGTCGAGTCCACAAACGGCACCTTACGCATCCGTATGATTCGTATCGGGCACTTCTCGCCGGATACATGGCTCATCACATCGTCAAAGCGGTTGGCTATACCGAAGAAGTACGGGCCGTCAATCTCATAGACCTCCACACCATCGGGGATAGTCAGGTGCTCGAGGTTCAGCTGGATATCGCTGTCCTCGTTCGGGTCGATCTCCTTGTTGAACGTACGGATCTGCGTCTGCTCGTTCGTGCGTACGAGGAACAGCACAAGTGCCAACAATATACCTACCTCGATTGCTACCGTCAAGTCGAAGATCACCGTCAGCAGGAACGTGATAAGCAGCACCCACAGATCGCGTGTCGGGTGTTTGATCAGCCCGGCTATCGTCTTCCAGCCGGACATAGAGTACGCTACCATGATCAGTACCGCTGCCAGGCAGGACATAGGTATCAGGCCTACCAGCTCGCCTAAGAACAGCAGCACGAGCAGCAATACGATAGCGTGGATGATACCTGCCACGGGCGTACGACCGCCGTTGTTGATGTTCGTCATCGTGCGGGCGATAGCACCAGTAGCAGGTATTCCGCCGAAGAACGGCACCACGATGTTTGCCACGCCTTGGGCGATGAGTTCGGTATTGGAGTTATGCTTGTCACCTATCACACCATCCGCCACCATTGCGGACAGCAATGATTCGATAGCGCCCAACATGGCAATGGTGAATGCCGAGGGGAAGAGTTTCTGAATGAGCGTGAAGAACGACTCGCCTTCCGCCAGCTCCAGCGAGGGCACATGCGGCGCAGGGATCCCGTGCGGCAGTTCATACAGGTCGCCGATGGTCACCAGCGTGCCTACACCCCACGCCTCCGGAGCAAAACGTTTGAGCAGCCATACAGCCAAGGTAGCCAGCACGATAGCCGCCAACGAGCCCGGGATACGTTTGGTCAGTTTGGGCATAAAGATACATATCAGCAGCGAGAACAACCCTATCCCCATCGCCCACCAGTTGACATCAAAATTCTGCGCGTAGAAGATCCATTTGTCCACGAAGTTCGCCGGCACGTCACTCAGTCCCAGACCGAAGAAGTCATTCATCTGCGTGGAGAAGATTGTCAGCGCTATACCTGCCGTGAAGCCCACAATGACAGGGTAGGGTACGAACTTGATCACCGATCCCAAGTGCGCAAAACCCATCAGCAGAAGTAGTAGACCTGCCATCACTGTGGCGATCATCAGACCCGACAAACCGTATTGCTGGATGATGCCGTAGATAATCACGATAAACGCACCTGTCGGACCACCTATCTGCACCTTGCTGCCGCCGAACATGGAGATCAGCAGGCCGGCAATGATGGCAGTCACCAAGCCTTCCGTTGGACCAACACCTGACGATATACCGAACGCTATTGCCAGCGGGATAGCTACGATGCCGACGATGATGCCCGCCAGTGCGTCTTGACCGAACTGTGCTTTGTTATATTTCTTGAGCACCGAAAACAACTTCGGCGTAAACACATCCTTTATAGAGTACTGCATATTAAAGCCACTTTTTGAGTCGGAAGATCAGCAGCACTATCAGCGTGAATACCACCATCAACCCTATCGAGAACGGATAGCCTAACTGCCAATCCAGCTCCGGCATATTCTTGAAGTTCATGCCATACATGCTCGCAATCAGCGTCGGCGGCAGGAAGATCACGTTCACCACCGTGAAGATCTTGATGATCTTGTTCTGCTCGATGTTAACCAGACCGAGGAACGTATCCTGGAGGTAGTCCAGACGGTCGAAACCGAAACGCGTATATTCGAACAGTGAATTGATATCCTTGATCACCATTGTCAGGCGCGGTTGCAGTTCCTCGGGGAAGAAGTCGCACTTCAGCAGGTTACTGATCACGCGCTGTTTGTCCATGATGTTCTGACGCAGGATAGTCACTTTTTCCTGTAAGTTCTTGATCTGTATCAGGATCTCCTCATCCACATGATCCGAAGCGTTGATGTGGGTAGATAGCTCGGTGATCATATCTGTCGTGTCCTCTATCAGGTCGGCGTCCTTCTCCACTCGGGTCTCCATCAGCGCCACCAGCACGTGGAAGCCTGTGGGGAAGTTTCGGGTGTTGACGAACATACGCTTCACCGTCTCGTTGAACGAACCCAGCTCGTTGTCGTGCGAGGTCACGAGGATATTGTTCTTCAATATGAAGTTCACCGGCTCGACGTCGAAGTTCGAGTGCAGGAAGTTCGAGTTAGCCACAATGCTGTCGTCCGTCTGGATATAACGGCTGGACATCTCGATCTCTTCCATCTCCTCGTCTTCCTGAATATCAATCTTTAGGAAGCCCTCCAGGGTCTCCTCCGTACGGTCAGATACATCCAGCAGGTCAATCCAGATGATGTCTTTCTTATCGAGTTGCTTGAGCGCGGTGATCGAGCGCGCTACTTTGATCTTCTCGCTGTCCTTATAGAATATTTTGAGTTCTGCCATTTTCAATCAAATTAGTAAGTTCAACAAATTCTTCAACGCTTAATTGTTCCGGTCTTCGTGTCAGGAACCAGGATAGTCGTTCACCCGTTAATTCGTTCATTCCTTCACCCATTAACCCTTTCAGTGAGTTCCTCATCTGTTTTCGTCGTTGGTTGAATGCCGTCTTGACCACGGTCTTGAACAGTTGTTCGTCGCAGTCCAACCTCTGCCGGCTGTTGCGCGTCAAGCGTATGACGGCGGATTCGACCTTGGGCGGAGGGTTGAACACGTGGTTACCGACCGTGAACAGGTACTCTATATCGTAGTACGCCTGCAGCAGTACACTCAATATCCCATAGTCTTTCTTCCCGGGCTTGGCGGCAAGTCGTTGCGCCACTTCCTTCTGGATCATGCCGCTGCATACATGTATGCGGTCTTTGTATTCCAGCACCTTGAAGAAGATCTGACTTGAGATGTTATACGGATAGTTGCCTATCACGCAGAATTGCCCGCTCGGATACAAGGTATTCAAGTCTATCTTCAGGAAGTCGCCCTCAACGAGGTGGAGTTCCGGATACCACTCACGCAGATACGCGACCGATTCACGGTCGATCTCAATGGCGGTCAGTTGAATATTCGGATTCTTTAGCAGGAACTGGGTCAACACACCCATACCCGGACCAATTTCCAATACGGGGATTTTTTCTCCGCAGGAGGCGAACAAAGCAGAGTTAGCCGATGTGATGGTGTCGGCTATACGCTGGGCTATACTCAAGTCCGTGAGGAAATGCTGCCCTAAGAATTTTTTGGCACGTACTTGCTGCATTATCCGGGTGATAGTCCATACTTTGTGTGATTTGTTCAACAATACAAAGCTTTTTTGTGCAAAATAACACGAAAATTTGCAAATATCAAAACTTTTTCGTATCTTTGCACACGCTTTGACCGCAAAGGTAATAATTTTTTTTAATTTATGCAAGCATAAATGCAAAAAATTGCGCAAATAATTACAAAAATTATTGATTTTGTATATTCTCCGTTTCAAAACTACGTACCGAGAGAACTTTTTCGCTATGCAGCTTGCGGTGGCGGCAACATGGTACTGGACTGGTTTTTATACTTTATCACCTACAATTTCATCATCGGCCACGATCTCGTCTATTTGAATTTTCAAATCTTCAAATCTTCAAATTTTCAAATTTGCCTCACTCCTCACATCGCCTCGCTCTGCATCGTCTTTCCGATCACCCTGCTCACTGGTTTCTGGTTGAATAAGTACGTCACTTTCACCCGCTCCACGCTGCACGGCGCGCGCCAACTTGTGCGGTATATCATAATCGTGGCGCTCAACCTGGCTATCAACTACTTCGGTCTCAAACTCCTCGTTGAGCACTTCCTCTGGTATCCCACACCCTCGAAGATCTGCATCACGCTGTTCACCGTCATCATCAGCTTCCTTGGTCAAAAATATTTCACCTTCCGCCGCTAACCATGATCTCCCGCCTCCTTGCCCGCTTCGCTCGATTCCTGTTCGAGAGCCATGACGCCCGCCGTATGCGCCTTCAGCCCCTCGATGCGTCCGACCTGACGGTGCAGGCGGATATACCGTATATCGCTGACGCTACTCCCGAGCACCTGCTGGATATCTACCGCCCGAATGGGGGTGCCGAGGATCTGCCGGTGATCATCAATATCCACGGCGGAGGGCTGTTCGCATCCTATAAGACCGTCAACACCTTCTTCAACTACGAGTGGGCACGGCTTGGCTACACCGTTGTCAGTCTCAGCTACCGTCGTCTGCCGGACACCACCCTCGTTCATCAGATCAGCGATATCATGGCGGCGCTACGGTTCATACGCGACCACCGGCAGCAGTATAGTCTCAACCTCGACCGTTGCTACCTCACAGGCGACTCCGCGGGTGCCCTGCTCGCGTTCTATGCCTTGTCGCTTGAGGGTAGTGCCGACCTGCAGCGTGCCTTTGGCATCGAGCCATCAGGGATCCGTTTCCGCGCCGCGGCGCTGATCTCGATCATGCTCCACACCAGCCGCCGCGATATGCTCTTTTTCCTCAAGCACATCGTTGCTGCGCCCGACGAAGCCGGTGCGCCCTACCTGCCGTATATTTATGGTCCGGAATCGATGGTCAGCATCGCGCAACTCCCGCCGTTACAGCTCGTCACCAGTGCCGAGGATATCATCCGCCGCGACACGCTCGACTGCGAGCGTCTGCTCACCGACGCCGCTGTCCCCCATCACCTGCTCGACTTCCCCAAAGGCAAGCAGACTCGACTTGAGCATGTCTTCAGTGTCCTCTATCCCCTCCTGCCCGAGAGCCGGCAAGTATATACCACCATTGATACGTTCTTTCGCACCTTATAAATAGTTTTAAATTGTCTTTAATAGTTGACTAAAATAGTATGTCTTCGTTATCGCTATCGGAACTCTGTGCACTGCTGGATGAGCAGCTCCAGCAGGCGTTTCCATCGACCTACTGGGTGCGGGCGGAGATAGCCCAACTGACGGACAAAGGACACTGTTACCTCGAGCTTGTCGAGAAATCGGAGAAAAATATCTTTGCGGCGAAGATGCGCGCTACATGCTGGAGCAACACCTGGCAGCTGCTGTCGGCATATTTCTTGCAGGAAACAGGCCGCCGTCCCGAAGCAGGTATGCAGGTGCTCGTGGAGGTCAGCATCGAGTACCATCCTGTCTATGGTTTGAGCCTGAACATCCATAATATCGACCCGTCGTTCACCCTCGGCGATCTTGCGCGCCAGCGCCAACTCACCCTTGAGCAGCTGGAGCGGGACGGCGTGCTGGATATGAACCGCTCCCTGCCGCTGCCGACGCTCATCCGGCGCATAGCGGTAATCTCTGCCGAGGGAGCAGCAGGCTATGGTGACTTCTGCCACCAGTTACAGGACAACCCCTACGGTCTGCGTTTCACCACGCAGCTCTTCCCTGCTGTCATGCAGGGCGACGGTGCCGCACGGTCGATCATCGCAGCACTCAACGCCATCAACGAAATGGCAAACGGCAAATCCACAAATGACCAATGTTTTGACTGCGTAGCGATCATCCGTGGCGGCGGAGCCACCACCGATCTCACGTGCTTCGATACCTACGAGTTGGCGTCCCACTGCGCACAGTTCCCGCTGCCTATCTTCTCCGGCATAGGGCACACACGCGACGTGAGTATCGTCGACAGGGTTGTCCACTCGTCCCTGAAGACCCCTACCGCCGTTGCCGAGGCACTCATCGACCATAACGCACAGCAGCTCGTGCGTATTGATCAGCTCCGTCAGCGGCTGGCACGTGTCGCCACGCAGATGGTGGCTGTACGCCGTCAGCAGATAGAGCAGCTGCGGCTCACACTCCAATATACGATCAGTAGCACCATCCAGAAGGAACGTAACCGGCTGCAGATATTCAGCCAGGCTATAGCCCTGCACTCACCCGAACAGATCTTCCGCAAGGGCTACTCGCTCACCCTGCGTGACGGCAAACCCGTGCGCCGTGCTGCCGATGTGCCGGCAGGTACAACGATCACCACCGTCCTTGCCGACGGCACCCTCACCTCCGTCACACGTTAGCCGTTGGCTATTGGCCATTGGCTGTTAGCCATAATTTTGCATTTTTAATTTTTAATTTCAAAAAAAATCTCTGTTTCTTTTGCAAATGTCAGAATAATTTCGTATCTTTGCACCCGCAAATCACAAATCACAAATAATATAATGCGTACCCAAGAAGAACTACAAGGCGTGAGCCTGCTCGGTAACCGGCGCGCCGCTATCCCCACCACCTACGCCCCCGAGATCCTCGAGGCGTTCGTCAACAAGCACCCTGACAACGAGTACCTCGTCACGTTCCATTGTCCGGAGTTCACCACGCTCTGCCCGCTCACCGGTCAGCCGGACTATGCGACGATCGTCATCTCGTATATCCCGCGCGAACGGATGGTTGAGAGCAAGTCCCTCAAGCTCTATCTGTTCTCGTTCCGTAACCATGGCGACTTCCATGAGGATTGCGTGAACATCATCATGAAGGATCTGATCAAGCTCATGGATCCGAAGTACATCGAGGTCACCGGTCTGTTCACACCGCGTGGCGGCATACGTATCTACCCGTTTGCCAACTACGCCGATGCCGACCATCAGGATCTTAAACTGCAACGCCTGCGCGAGCAGTGCTCAGCCGCCATGCGTGAAGAACTGCGATAAACTGATGAAAGACAGCATTATCATATTATCCGGAGGTATGGACTCCGTTACCATGCTCTACGACTATGCCGACTCTATCGCTGTGGCGTT
>CACZRD010000079.1 GCA_902783545.1 uncultured Bacteroidales bacterium | reverse complement strand
GATCTCTTTGCGGTCGTTCCACCAATCGCGGATAGGCTGACAATGCTCCAGACGCATCGGTTTGGTCTTGGAGAAATGTTTGTATCCTTCCGGCATGTCGAGACGATAGAACCATACCTCCTTGGTGCGGAAGCCTTCTTCGGCTCCTTCGGCGGTTTCGTTGTTGAAGAAGACGATATTTGTATTGATGCTCGTATAGGGTGCGAAGATCGAACCCGGCAGACGAATGATCGTGTGCAGGTTGAACTCGCGTAAGAGTGCGGTCTTGATGGCTAACTTGGCACCGTCTGTACCGAACAGGAATCCGTCGGGGATAATAACACCGGCACGACCGTCAGCGAGCAGACGACGCATGATCAGTACCATGAACAGGTCAGCCGTCTCGGACGAACGCATATCTGTAGGGAAATTCATCTTAACCGAAGCTTCGGTGCTACCTCCGTACGGCGGATTCATGGCGATGACGGACACGCGGTCTTTGTTCTGGAACGACGAGACGGGTGTGCCAAGGGAATCGCAGTGGATGATATCGGGTTCATCAACACCATGTACAAGCAGATTGGTGATTGAAAGCAGATACGGCAGCGGTTTCCACTCCTGACCATGCACGGCGTGTTGCCAAAGTTCTTCATCCTGCGGCGTCTTACGCTGCGTAGCCAAGTAATTGAGCGCAGAGGTGAGGAATCCACCTGTACCGGAAGTGAAATCCGCTACAGACTCGCCTAAACGCGGATTGAGCGTCTCGATGATGAAGTCGGTAAGCGCACGCGGTGTGTAGAACTCACCGGCATTACCGGCTGATTGCAAGTCTTTGAGGATGCCTTCGTAGATATCGCCGAAGGTGTGACGGTCTTCCACATCAGTGAAGTCAATCTCATCGACAATGTTCACTACCTGACGCAGTAGCACGCCGTTCTTCATGTACTGGTTCAGATCGGCGAAGACCTCTTTGACAATCCAGTGTGCACGGGGCGAATCAGGCACTAACGGCAGTTTCTGTAGAGTGGGGAACAACTCGTTGTTCACGAAGTTAAGCAACTCATCGCCCGTGAGTGCTGAACCGTCTTTCTTGTCGGTCGCCCAATTGCGCCAACGCATCCGTTCGGGTATAATGGAGTGAAAAGCGCCATTGCTCTTGAAGTCCCATTCGTCTTCCTGTGCGTCATAGACCTTCAGGAAGAACGTCCACGTCATTTGTTCGATACGCTGTGCGTCACCGGATATACCGGCATCCTGACGCATCACATTCTGCAAACGCTTAACCAGATTATTTACTGCCATAGATTATGCGGAGTATAGTTGTTGTTCTAATTCATGAATAGCCGTCTGATAGCCTTGTGTGCCGCCAAACAGTTTGGTAATTTTGACCGGCGTGCCGAAATGCGCGAACGGTTCGAGACTAAGGATATTCCTATCTTCCAGACTGCGCACACCGAGTTCCGCATATTTGTCAAGCAAGGCTTCTAACACTTGCCGCGCTTGGTCGCCGTACTTGCCGAAATAGTTGCGCTTCTTCACGTTGTTTGCGCGCTCCTCACGGGTGAGCGGTTTCATGTCGTACGCCACGTGACAGATGATGTCGAACACATCGGCATTGGCGAGGTTCGGATTACTGCGGCGAACCTCTTCTATCAATATGTCGTGATCCTTGAAGTCTTCGATGATCTGCGTCTTGCGGTCGGTGTCCGTCCACAGCCTTGCAAAGTCCGCAAACTTCGGGAATCGGCGGAGAATACCTTTGCGCGTATAATCGAGGAAGTCGGAAATCTCGAGCGCTTGGCCGTCATCACTGATGACGTAGTATATCTCGTTGAGTTTGGCTACACGCTTGCTGCCCTCGATGTGAATCTTCTGGAATTTCTCTTCGTCAATCTCTTCACCGGCAATCTCAATCTTCGTGCCTTTGGCGGGTTTGCTGTCGCCGTCCTTGGATGTGCGGCGTGACTTGTCGGTATTCAGTTCCGGTTCGCCGTCAAACTCAGGATCGAAGAAGAGGCGTGTAGCATCACGGAAATCAAGAATCTCGAAGTGCCACTTATTGATCTTTCGCTCCTTGTCGATATAGATTCGCGTACCACGACCTATCATCTGTTTGAACAGCGTCATCGAGTTCACTTCTTTGTCAATCACTATCAATCCGCAGGTCTTGCAGTCCACACCGGTGGAGAGCAACTCCGACGTGGTGACAATAGTCGGGTACTTGGATTCGGGGTCGATAAAGCGGTCAAGCATCTTCTTGCCGTCCTTGTCCTCGCTGGTGATGCGCATGATATAGTTCGGACTCTTGCTCATCTCTTTCGGATTGAGTGCCACGAGCAAATCGCGCATCTTGGCGGCTTCCTCTTGGTCGGGGCAGAAGATAATGGTCTTGGTATATTTGCCAATCTTTTCCAGTTTCTCCTGTATCTCCATCGCCACAGCCACTTGACGCTGATTGATGGCAATCTTCTTGCCGAAATCACTACGCTGATACAATCGAACCGGTACGGCGTTGCCTTTCGTATCCGTCTCGCCTAACTTGACTATATAGCCGTTGACATCCACATCAAGGTGCACACGCGAAACGCGGTACGGCGCAAGAAATCCGTCCTCGATGCCTTGCTTGAGGCTGTAGGTATATATCGGTTCGTTGAAGTAGTCGAAGTTATCCGCATCTTCCTTGCGTTTGGGCGTGGCTGTCAGACCAATCTGCGTAGCGCTATTGAAATATTCGAGCACCTTACGCCAAGCGGAGTTCTCTTTTGCGCTACCGCGGTGGCACTCGTCGATGATGATCAGGTCGAAGAAGTTCGGGTCAAACTGCAAATACGGTTGCTCTTTGTCATCCTCGTAACTGACGAGTTGCTGATAGAGCGCCATGTGCAGTTCGTAGGAAGAGTCGAGCTCTTTGCCTTTGACTTTCGTCATGATCTTCTGGAACGGCTTGAAGTCCTGTGCCATCGTCTGGTCGATTAGGATATTGCGGTCAGCAAGATAGAGGATGTGATGTGCTTTGCCTAACTCGCGCAATCGCCATATAATCTGAAATGCCGTGAACGTCTTGCCTGTACCGGTTGCCATGACGAGCAGCAGACGTTTGTCGCCGCGTGCTACAGCATCCAGCGTACGGTTGATGGCTATACGCTGGTAGTAGCGCGGCTCGTGGGTATTCTTGCTGTAGTGGTATGGGATATCAAGGGCTTTCTCCTGATCTTTGTTCATCCGCTTCTCCAGAAGCCAACGCAACTTCAACCTTTCGCAGTCGGGGAACTCATCCATCGCAAAGTCGCGTTCCATGCCCGTAATCATATCGTGCTCACGAAACGCCAATCCGTTCGAGGCGTAAGCAAACGGTACATCCAACGCTTCGGCATAACCGATAGCTTGCTGCAAACCCGTTGTGAGGTCCTTGGTGGCAGACTTGGCTTCCACAACCGCAATAGGGTATTCCGCATTGATACGCAGCAGATAGTCGGCTTTCTTCTTCGAGGCGCGCTCATATTCGCTACCCACGGAGATGATACGACCATCCGTGAAGCCATACTCCATACGGATCTGGTTCTTCTGCCAACCGGCACGCTCAATCGCGGGAGTGATAAATTGGAACTTTATATCCTCCTCGCTCAATGATGCTAATTGTTGAATCTCTGCCATATCTTGGTATTAGTTTTTGTCGTTCAATATATGCTTGCTTTCTACGTTCTCAATAATTGTACCGAGTCCGGTACATTTAGATTCTACCCCCCTCGAAATCGATAGGGGTAAAGGGGTCGAAATCGATCCCGTTCTAATTGTGGCGATTTCTTATCCTATGGAACGATTATTACGCCATTATTAAATTCGCCTACAAAGTTACGAAAAAAAATGCACATTTGCAAACCATAAAGCAAAAAAGTGACAGAAAATGCAAAATTGTGCAAAAAGATTTGGAAAACACAATTTCTTTAACGTATATTTGCAGCAGATTTTTTCCCAAAAAATGTCCGACTGCAAAAATACGATTATTGGGGCTGAATGCATAGCAAATCTTGCAAAAGATTGAAATATTGCATTTTTTCCTCACCCTAATGACGGATTTCGGCATTAAAGCACCTCTAAAGGTTGTCACAAAATGGCTACTATATAGAGGGGCATTGTTTTTGAGTGCCATCAAATTACTCCTCAATACGGGCACTTTGTTGTATGATAATATAGAGAGGGTTGCACCCATCGAAAGCTGCCACCTTGTGACATTATTATAGAGGGGCATATTGTGTTTCTTCGATATGTTTTTGATTATATAAAAAACTTTAAACTATGAACAAAAACCAAATCACACCGGCTGTGCCTGCACAGGACAGCCAAGACATGGACGATCTGCGTATCGTCGAGTACCTGAACCTTTCCACCTTGCCCGAGCCGCTACAGCGGATGCTCTCGCAAGCCGCCACGCCTGCCGAGCGCGATATGTTGCTCATGGCGACACTTACCGCCACCAGCGCGTGTCTGCCGAACCTGTACTTCCGCTACGGCATGACCGGCAAGCGTTATTACGCCAACCTGCAATGTTTCATCCTCGCTGCGGCTGCTTCGGGTAAAGGTATCGCCAATCAGGCCTTGGAGATGATCCAACCCGTAGAAGCCATCTACCCGACACTTATCCCTGGCGACAGCACCTTCCCCGCGTTCTTTAAGCGCCTGTACGAGAACGGCGGCCGTGGCTATGTGCACGAGAGCGAAGGATCGGTCATCACCGATATCTGGAAGTCGCAAGCCGCTACCTACAACTCCATCCTCCGCAAGGCTGCCGAACACGAAACGGTCAGCCACAACCGCGTCAAAGAGATGCAGCTCATCCCCTGCCCGCAGCTGTCGGTATTACTCACCGGCACGTTCAGCCAGTACCATCACCTCGTCCCGAACATCGAGAACGGTTACTTCTCACGCCTGTTACCGCTTATCGTGCGCGACCCCCAGCCCTTCGACAGCCGCTATGTCGAAGCCGCTGCTCCCGCCGAACCCGTCAGCCGTCAGGTCGGTCAGCAACTCGCCGCCCTCTGCACCCGTCTCTACTGCCAACCCGCACAAGAGTGGTCGCTCACGCCTCAGCAGAAGTCCCGCCTCGCTGCCCATCTCTCCACCGAGTACGATGCCCTCATCCGCATCCTTGGCGATAACTTCCACTCGGCGGTAGTCAGAATGGCAGTGCAGATAGAGCGGATAGCGATGATACTGACGGCGATGAGGGTGTCCGAATCCCATTCGGACGCAATTAACGAAATATTGCAATGTAGCGACCAGGACTATGAGGCGGCGGAGATGATCGGTGAGAAGCTGATACTGCATGCAGCAGTGGCATATAAGATGATAGAGGGAGAGAAGACGGAGCTGGTGCCACAGGTAGAGACGAGTTGCCAGAAACAGATGTTGTATGAGCGGCTGAAGGGAGAATATGAGCACCAAGAACTACTGACGGAAGCAAAGGTGCAAGGTATATCCCGGGCGACGGCACAACGCTGGAACGAGAAATGGCTGACCGAGGGGAAAATTTGCCGACTTCAACGCGGAATGTACAGAAAAATAAGTTGAGGCTAATGAGGCTAAGTAGGCAGATGAGGCTAATGTGAGGCTAAGTAATGCGCTGAAAAATAGCAGCATAAAGAGTTAGCCTCATTAGCCTCACTCGCCTCACGCAAATACAAAAGCCGACTGACAGTCGGTAGAACCCGAAGAAGCAATGCAAGGAAGGGTGATGTTGGCTTGTGAGTGGCTTGATGGAAGGACTAAAGTCTAGGATACCCTCGTAAACGGATCGTAAACGGTCCGTAAACGGGGTGAGTTTGGACGGAGTCAACTATTAAAGACAATTAAAGACAATCATTAATCGCCGAATGTCATTCGGCATAACAAACAAAATAAAACAAAACAAAATAAAAGATGGCAAGAGTAACATTTTGTGATGCAATTGTGACAGTGCAAGGTGCGCTGGACAGTGTAAAGGATGGACAGGCTAACCGGGCGCGGTTGGTGTGCAAGTGGCATTACTGGGGAGAGAAATGGATAGACGAGGATGGGAGTAAGGTACACTTGGTATATACGTACCACTTCCACGAAGGTGCATGGTCAGAAGGTGCGACGAGGAACAGGGAGATGATCAAAGCCGCGCAGCGGATGGCACACGATATAGAGCGCGTGTGCTATCATCCGGAGGAATTCGGTGAGGAAGATATTGTGCAGGCGAAGATCTGGCAGCAGAAGTACGCGGACTACCGCGCCACCATCCCCAAAGGCAGCAAGAACTACAAGCATTTCTACGGCTGGATGTTCACGGAGATCTATCGAGGAATGAGGAGTCGGGTGTGACAGGATAAAACGGATAAGATGCTTATTTTTGGACAGGATATAATGGTAAAAATGTTGCAAAATGTGATAAATTTGTTGCAGTGCAACATTTTTTGTACTTTTTGCAACATAATTTTTTGTATATGCGCGTAAATTATCGTAACTTTGCATTGGATTTCAGTTGAAAGACTATTTCGCTGAAAGAAAAATGAAAAAATCTCTGTAAGAGTTAACCCTATTTTAAACAAAATGCTGAATATCATGAAGCAGAACAAAACAATCTTTACGGCCTTCCTGATGTTGGTACTTGGTGTAGTGATGGTGCAGGCACAAGTGTCTGTATCCGGAACTGTGACCGAGGCGGCGACGGGTGATCCGATCATCGGTGCGTCGGTGCTGGAGGAAGGCACAACGAACGGTACGATTACCGACTTTGATGGTAATTTCCAATTCACCGTTGCTGATGGAGCATCCATCACCGTTTCCTACATCGGCTTCAAGTCGCAGACTTTGCCGGCGCAAGCCGTCATGCATGTGTCGCTGGCAGAAGACAGTGAGTTGCTTGACGAAGTTATTGTAACCGGTTACACCGCGCAGCGCAAGGCTGACTTGACGGGCGCAGTGAGTGCCGTTAGTTCGGCAGATCTGGAGAAACAACAGGAGAACAACCCGATGAAGGCCTTGCAAGGTAAGGTGCCGGGACTGAACATCGCTGCAGACGGTAACCCCTCCGGTGCCGCAACAGTTCGTATCCGCGGCGTGGGTACGCTGAACGACAACGACCCGCTCTACATCATCGACGGTGTGCCTACCAAATCCGGCATGCACGAGCTCAACCCGAACGACATCGAGAGCATTCAGATCCTGAAAGATGCCGCGAGTGCGAGTATATATGGTTCGCGCGCGGCGAACGGTGTGATCATTATCACTACCAAACGCGGAAAAGAAGGTGCCCTCAATGTTTCGCTTGATGCGTCGGTAGCCGTGCAGTCGTACGTTAATCGGATGAAGGTTCTCAACTCCGAGGAGTACGGTCGTGCACTCTGGCAAGCATACATCAATGACGGCACGTCTGATCCGAACACCAACGTGTTAGGCTACCGCTACAACTGGGGCTATAATGCACAAGGGCAACCGGTGCTCAATAACATCATGCTCAACAAATATCTGGATGATGCCGGTACCGTACCAGTAGGCAATACTGACTGGTTTGCAGAGACGACACGCCCTGGAATGATTCAGAACTACAATGTTTCCGTATCCCGTGGCAGTCAGAAAGGAAGCAGTTTCTTCTCGCTCGGTTACTACCGCAACGACGGCATCATCAAGATGACCGATTTCGACCGTTTCTCCGGACGTATCAACAGCGATTACAAGATGCTCAATGACAAGGTGACAATCGGTGAGAACTTCACCTTCAGCCGTACTTCGGAAGTAGGTGCACCGGGCGGATTCATCAACAGTGTGCTGCAGTATCACCCCCTGCTACCCGTGTATAATACCAATGGCGAACTGGCGCAAGCTCCCTCGTCCAGCGGTTTTCCGCAACGTGAGAATCCCCTATCGATCCTAACGCGCAACAAAGATAACCGCTACGTCTATTGGCGTGTGTTCGGTAATGTATTCCTGGATATCAACCCCGTCAAAGGTCTGCATATCCGCACCACAGCGGGTATTGACTACGCACAGAAGCGTCAACGTTTCTTCACCTATCCTATCACCGAAGGTGTGGTGGCCAACGACAAGAACGCCGTTGAAGCCAAGCAAGAGCATTGGACAAAATGGATGTGGAACGCTGTGGCTACTTACAATCTGGAGATCGGCAAGCACCGTGCCGACTTTATGCTCGGTACAGAGTTGAACCATCAGACAGACGAATGGTTCTCTGCTTACAAAGAGGACTTCATCGTGCTCAACCCAACCTACATGTGGCCATCGGCCGGAACAGGCAAAGCACAGTCCTACGGCGGTGCGGGCAGCTTCTCGCTCATCTCGTTCTTCGGCAAAGCTAACTACACCTACGATAATCGTTATCTGATTTCGTTCACCGCTCGCTATGACGGTTCGAGCCGATTCGGTAAGAACAACCGTTTTGCCTTCTTCCCTTCCGTGTCCGCCGGTTGGCGTATATCGCAAGAGAAATTCATGAGCGATGCTTCGTCATGGCTCGATGATCTCAAGATACGTGCGTCATGGGGACAGACGGGTAATCAGGATATCGCTTCTACCGCACGTTATACCATCTACGAATCCAACTACGGTGTGAACGAGAACGGTGGTCAGAGTTACGGTACGTCGTACGACATAGCCGGCACGAACGGCGGTAGCATCCTGCCTTCCGGATTCCGGCGTATTCAGATCGGTAACGATAATATCAAATGGGAAACAACCACGCAAACCAATGCCGGTCTTGACTTCGCGTTCTTCAAGCAGAGCTTGTATGGTTCGTTCGACTGGTTCTACAAGCAGACCAAGGATATCCTCGTGCTGATGGACGGTATCGGTGTGATGGGTGAAGGTGCATCGCAATGGGTGAACGCCGGTGCAGTGGATAACATGGGTGTCGAACTCAGCCTCGGTTACCGCAACCAGACCAAGTCCGGCTTCAAGTATGACATTGCTGCCAACCTCTCGCATTACAGCAACACCGTAGTTGATCTGCCGGCAACGGTAGCTGCCAGAGGCACGTTCGGCGGTAATGGTGTCAAGTCCGTGATTGGACATGCTATCGGTTCGCAGGTAGGTTACATCGCTGACGGTATCTTCAAGTCGCAAGAGGAGATCGACAACCACGCTATTCAGGAAGGGGCAGGTCTCGGTCGTATCCGTTACCGTGACCTCAACGGCGACGGTATCATCACGGAGGATGACCAAGACTGGATATACTCGCCCGTGCCAGCCGTATCTTTTGGCGCAAACTTCTATTTCGAGTACAAAGGCTTCGACCTCACCATCTTCTTCCAAGGCGTAGGTGGCGTGCAGGTTATCACTAAAGACTACAAGGAGCAGACAGACCTTTGGAGTGGGGTGAACGTAGCGAACCTCAATAAGGGTACGCGCGTATTGGATGCTTGGAGTCCTACCAATCCCGATAGCAATATCCCCGCACTCTCGACGAACAATAACAACAATGAGACGCGCGTCAGCACGTATTTCGTGGAGGACGGTTCGTTCCTCAAGCTGCGTAACCTGCAACTCGGCTACAACCTCCCCAAGCGTGCGTGCGATAAGATGATGATGCAGAACTGGCGCTGGTATCTGTCGGCGCAGAACGTGTTCACCATCCATTCGGCTAAGTTCACCGGAGTAGATCCAGAGAACCCGACATTCGGTTATCCTATTCCGTTGACTGTAACCCTCGGAACAAAAGTAACCTTCTAATTGAAAGGAAAGAATTATGAAAAAGTATCTTATTATAATTTTGGCAGCGTTTGCGTTCTGCGCTTGCGATAGCTTCCTCAATCAGGATGTGCCGCAAGGTATCTTGAGCGGGGAACAAGTGAACAGCCCGCTGTACATAGACAATATATGTATCTCTGCCTACGCCATCTTTATCTCGGCAGAGGATGTGAACTCATCGTTCTCGATGTGGAACTTCGACGTCCGCTCGGACGATGCCTACAAAGGCGGCATCAGTGAGAATGACGGTGACGTGTTCCATCAACTGGAGATATCGCAGGGTATCCTTACCACCAACTGGAACATCAATGACATGTGGGTGCGTCTGTACAACTGCCTCGGACGTGTCAACGCCGCTATCAACGCACTCAACGCCATGGACGACAGCTACGAACTCAAAGCTGAGCGTCTTGGCGAGATGCGCTTCCTGCGTGCGTACACGCATTTCCTATTGAAGCGTCTGTACAAAAATATCCCCTTCGTCATCCGACCGGACATGACACAAGAGGAATATTCGCAACTGTCGAACACCGAGTACACCAATGACCAGGGTTGGCAACTCATCGCCGATGACTTGGAATATGCGTATTCGGTACTGCCCGTGACGCAAGCAGAGAAAGGTCGTGTAACCCAAGGTGCCGCTGCCGCTCTATTGGCGAAGGTCTATCTCTATAAGGCCTATCGTCAGGATGATCCGAATACGCATCAGGTGACGGAGATTAACCGTGATGACCTGCAGAAAGTGCTTACGTACACTGACGAGGCTATCTACGCTGCCGGCAAGTACGGACTGGAGGATGATTTCCATAATAACTTCCGTCCCGAACCGCAATACGAGAACGGCAAAGAGAGCCTCTGGGCTATGCAATACTCTACCAACGACGGAACGAACCTTGGTAACTGCAACTGGTCATATGGTTTGATGGTGCCGGGTATAGAAGGTGTCACCGATGGTGGTTGTGACTTCTACAAACCCAGTCAGAACCTCGTCAACGCTTTCCGCACCAATGCTGAGGGACTGCCGTTCATCAATGACTTCAACTCCAAGGACTTCGACCCGTCCACCGATGCCGCTGACCCGCGTCTGTGGCTCACGGTAGGTATAGCCGGTTTCCCGTATGAGTTCAATTCCAACCTGATGATGAGTCGTACCCATAACTGGAGCCGTTCCAACGGTCTGTACGGTTATCATGTCACCCTCAAGCATAATGTCGATCCCGAGAGCGGTTACCTCATCCGTTCCGCCCTGTGGTTCGGTACACCGATGAACCGTATCGTCGTTCGCTATGCCGATGTACTGCTCATGCGCGCTGAGGCTTTAGCCCAACTGGGACGCAATGATGAGGCTATCGAACTTGTCAACCGCATCCGTAACCGTGCTTCGCGTAGTTTGGGTATGTTGGCAGGCTATGACACCAATTACGGTGCCAAGATCCGTGTTAAGCCTTATACGGATAACACTAACGCACTTGCCCGTGTGAAGATGGAGCGCCGCCTGGAACTGGCCATGGAGAGCGAACGATTCTTTGATCTCGTACGCTGGGGTGAAGCAGAGCAGGTGATCAATAAGTATTACGTAGAGGAGGCTAACGACTGCCGTATCTACACTTCTGCCCACTTCACAGCCAACAAGAACGAGTATCTGCCTATCCCGCACGAGCAGATAGCCGCTTCGAACGGTCATTACAAACAAAACATTGGCGGTTGGTAATCATTGTTAGGAGGACTGAATATGAAAAAGTCATTAATATATTTATTTGCATTACTCGTAGGCATGACAGCCTGCGATAAGAAAGACAGCACCTTCAGCGTAGATGGCGACTGCAAGATAGAGTCATTGGTATTAGACGACATCTACCCGGGCGTGATAGATCATGCTGCCCGCACAGTAGTGGTAGGCGTGCCTGTGGTGCACGATGACCAACTGATGACCATCACTACCCTCAAGCTCTCTGCCGGAGCAACCGCTACACCGGCACAAGGTGCTAAGGTGAACATGACATCGCCTGCCGTAGTGCATGTGGAAAATGGGAATGTATTCTTGGATTATAAACTGAGCGTCAAACATGATGAGGCACGTATTCTCTCTTTCATGCTCAACGACCTCTATATCGGTATCATCGATCAGGTGGCGCACACTATTGCAGTCTCTGTACCGGTTGGAACAGATATGAAAACTCTCATCCCGACCATCAAGACTACCGAAGGCGCAATCCTCACGCCGGCTGCCGGTGTACCCTGTGACTTCAGCAACCCCGTGAACTTCACCGTTACCTACGGCACCGCATCGACAACCTATACGGTAACCGTCAAAGAGAAAGGTAACCCTGTTGTCCTCTATCTCGGACTCGCTGAGACCGTATCGCAACTCAACCCCGAAGAGCAAGAGGCGGTGACATGGATGTTGAGCAACATCGAGAACTCCGACTATGCTTCCTTCGCCGATCTGGCTGCCGGACGTGTCGTGATGAGTGACTGCAAAGTGATATGGTGGCATTTCCATAAAGACGGAGGTCTGGAAGGCAAAGCATCGTTCGAAGCCAACGCACCCGAAGCCGTGGACTACACCGTACTCGACAAACTCAAAGAGTTCTACCAAGCCGGAGGATCGTTCCTGCTCACCCGTTATGCCGTCAACTACCCGTTCTTCCTGGGCGAAGCCGAATGCTTCCCGAACAACGCATGGGGCGGTAAGGAGTCCGATGCGGAACGCGTCAACTCGCCGTGGGAGTTTGCCATCACCGGTCACACCGATCATGCACTGTGGCAGAATCTGACGATGGATCCCTCTGTCTCGGATCATGTCTATACCTGCGATGCTGGCTACCGTATAACCAACTCCACCGCACAGTACCATATCGGTACCGACTGGGGAGGCTATGACAACCGCGACGTATTCCACGAGAAGACCGGTGCATACGACATCGCCGGTGGCAACGACGCTGTAGTGGCTTGGGAGTTCCGCCGTACCGCCGAGCACGGAGCAATCATCTGTATCGGTTCCGGTTGCTACGACTGGTACACCGTCGCAGAGCCGTCCGAGTACACCTCATACTACCACGCAAACGTGGCTAAGATAACCGAAAATGCGTTTAACTATCTAAAGCAATAAACCTATGAGAAAGTTATTTAATATGTCTTTG
>CACZRD010000078.1 GCA_902783545.1 uncultured Bacteroidales bacterium | reverse complement strand
GGAGCAATGTGTCTTGAGTGGTCCGTTGATACCACGTACGACTCCGCTCTCCTCGTAGAACGGGCAGGCGCTACTACACTTCGCGCCTCCCCCTTTTCGGATTGCTAATATCAGCATATTGCCTCCATTTCTACGATACGGTCGCCCATGAGTTCGGCTTCGGATTCGAGTGCATCCGCGAGCCATGAGTTCTTGTCAAACTCCGTGAACGGGAAATAGAAGTACACATGTGCACCGTAACCATCTACGCTGAGCTTGCCATGTGCGGTACGATCCAGCGTGGTGCGTTTCTGGCTCGGTCCTTCAGCAGGACGTTTCGCCCTTTCGATAGCGAGGAAATTATCCTCGTCCACGAATGTGAGTTTGACATCGCGTGACTCACCGACATTAATTACTGACTCGTTCCCTACGAACTTGATGTTACGCATAATGAACGTGTTTTTTACTTCAGCCTGGGCTGCTTTTGCTACTTGCGATTTTACAGTCGCCTTCTTTGAAGATTTACTTGCCACTTTCTTGGTGGACTTGGTTGCCACTTTCGTGGACTTTTTAACATTCTGTCTCATTTTAGCGAATGTTTGTGCTCTGTTGGTGAATGCATTCGTGGGTACCCAAGCCCAAACATCGCGGGTTATTATTTTATATAAGGTGTCGCTCTCAATAACGAATCACCACCGCCTGATTTCTCATTTGGCACTGCAAAGGTACAGCTTTTTTTTGAGATATGCAATTATTTACAAGGCACTTTCGAGGATAACTGAAGATAAATGAAGATAACTGAAAATAACTGACGGAGCGAATGAAAATTGATGATAGGCACAAAAAAATAGCACCCGAAACGGATGCTATTAAATGCGTAAACACAAAAGATTATATCTTGTAATACGAGTAGAAATTCTGGTCGGAGAATCCCGGTTGATCAGCAGGCATACCCAAATGACGCAACTCGGTTAGCATGGCACCTTGGTCGATTGTCGAAAGGACTTTCTTTTCTTTTATCAGTTCTTTCAAAGCCCCGCATATCTGTTGCATTTTTGGCAGTCGAACTATATTACATACCGATTTATGGATACGCAAGCGCTCATCATCATCTATGATACTATAGTGAATATACTTGAATAACTTCTCCTCTTGAATTCTCTCTATCGTGTGCTCCGTCTGGTCGGAGGGACTTTGTCGCTCACTCTCATCCTGCCTCTTGCCGTATATAATTTGCTTACCGACACCGCCGGCTTCAACATTTTCAATTACATCGCCTGTAATTTTGTTGCCGGCTACATAATCACCATTATTGACAATCACTTTTGACTTATCATTTTTATGTAAATGTTCCATCTTCCAATCCAAATAATCCATAAAATATTTCATCATTTGCAACACTTCCGGACGTCCATTGAACCACCGGTCATGATATGCTTGTGAACCCCGAAAGTCTTCGAACATGTATTCCCGATCAACCACGCTACTTTCTTGATTATACAACTCCTGATATAAATCATCAATCGTAGGGTCAAGCAACAGCGAGTTATCATCGTCCATCTCCGCTTCTATCTGAGCCAGCCTCAAGCGGATGTACTCATCAAAACAAGCATTACGAATCTTACGTTTTATATCCACAAAAGTCAGTGGAGCATCCGTATTCATTTTACCTGTAACCAAGTATTGGCGGAAACTCTCAGCAAGGAATAGATTACGACTAAAATCGTATATATTATCGAAGTATAGTTTGTTGTAATTGCGACTGCTATAGAGAAAATACTCAATTATCGGGGCTTTTTCACCAGAATGCACAGTGTTGTGTATTTCAGAAGCCAATGCCACGAGATCATTACTCGTAACGTGATTATCAGACCATAGTAACGCCAACTCGTTTAGGTTCTTACCACCCCACACTTCATCGTACGTGTGTGGTAGTTGCGCACTTTCATGAATGTAGAGCCAGCGCAAACGAGAATTTATCCGTACCAGACAATCACAATTTGCGATGAACTCATCACTTTCCTCTTTGGTTGTGAAACATTTCGGAGCTGCATCTTGCCATATACCAAGCAAATCCATTCGTTTGGTCGGTTCGTCTATCTCGCCGCAAAGAGCCCATGTCCACGCGATGGTAGATATGGGAAAGTTAGACGAGCGAAACGTGTTGATGTATGTAGATAGGAATGAGATCCAATCCACTTGTCCAATATTGAGCTCGCCATTATTAATGGCTTTCAGCAAATCTTCATGCTGCTTATCAATATTATCTATTTCTTTATTCATGTACCTCTTGCACACCGATAGCACCAGCGCCTACTGATTCAATTTTATTACCTATTTTGTTGCCATATACATTATCGCCTTGATGTACTATCTTGACATCCATCGAGTCGATTTTTTTCAATGTAGAAGGTTTATTCCATCCCTCTTTATGCAGCATCATATCATAGAGCATCGAGCGAATAGCCGGAGCACTTTCCGGGCTCTTAGTCTTTACGTAATCTATGATTTCATCCAAGGAAAGGACGAACTCGGGTTTCTCTTTGGGAGTTTTCTTGCGTTCATCAGCATTCTTTAGAGCCTCCTCCTTTTTTCTTATCTTAACAGCTTCTTTGTATCTTGTGCGCAGATTCTTTAATGCTGGCAACATCTCCTTCTTCGTTGATTTACCTAATAAGTATTCTGCATTATCAATAAAATAAGTAAGTATAGCGACTCTCATATCAGGGTCATATATGTTTTCTGCAAATGCTTCTATTTGACGTAATGAATAAAATACCCTAAAGTCTTTCCAATCAACAAAAGCAGGTGATTTGATCCACTCATCATTAAACATTTTCTCTAATCCCCAATACGATATCAAGGACTCGTTGTATCCATTTTGCCGCATCCATTCTTTGAACTTTTCTTTGTCGTAATCATAAGAGTAGTAGCGATAACATTTCTTTCGGTTAGCAAGGCTATATTCATCGCAGTCACAATCCTCATGTATCCAATCCTCTCGAAGTTCTCTCCAATCGGAAATAACAGGATTCCCGTTCTCATCATTGTCGGGATGATGTTCCCAGTCAATCAAACAATCTTGTCTTCTAATTCTATCCGTTTTTTGTTCTTCAGCCATGGCCTTAATCTCCTATCCTATCATTTTCTTATTTTCATCTTCTACAGTAATCACCTCATGCAGGCGGTCGATGTATTGCGGAACGGCTTGCGCCTTGTTGCCGAACAGGTCAAGGCAGTCATAGAGCCGGAACGGGTCGGTTTGCATTGTCCTGCGCTCGATGTCGCCGTTCTCGCACACATAGCGGATGATGTTCCTTAGGTACTCCTCCTGCATCGAGGTGAGGTGCTGTCCCTGAATCAGTTCGACGAACTTATCCAGCGCGATGTTCATATCCACGCCGATGATCGTACGCAGGAACGCGGCTATATTGCCGCCATAGAGTTTGTAGCGATCCTGATGCAGATAGGTGCGCTCGTAGTCCTCTTTCGTGCCCAGTTCCTGCCAAAAGATGCGCTCCAGTTCGCGAATGTCGAGTTGCGTCAGCTGCTCGACGGTCTGAATCTTTTGCAGTACAGGGTTGTCGGTATTCTCCGCCAGATAATCCATCACCCGCTGCTTGTAAGACATTTGCGTAATAATCAGTTCGGTCTCGCCCTCATCGGTCACCACATCGCTTATATCCACGGTGAACGACCTGTTGCCGTCGCCCATCAGGTATTGCACAATCTCGCGCAGCTCCTTACGTACATGCTCCAGCCGTTCGAGGTTCACGTTCTCCCAGAACACCGGCGTCTGCACCATGCGTATCGTATCGATCTTAGCCATCACTTGCGGGATGGACGCTTTGCCTTCCAACGCCTTGCCGATCAGGATGATCTTGTTCTCGGCTTTCGTGCCCTTGACCTCGGGATTGATGAGCGAGAGTTGTTTTTGCAGCACAATGAAGTCAAACCGCCGTGCCGAGAGATCAGTCTGCGCATTGATGAGCAGCGGTGCCAGATTGGACTTGATCATCACCGCATCCACCTCGCTCACGTATTGCCAGTTGTCGCGCACCTTGTACTTCTCCACCAGCGCCCATTGCTTGCGCACCGCTATACGTGCCGTTTCCAGCTCGCCAATCTGCGCACAAAGGATATCCTTCAGTTCGTCGTGGAAACTCCGCGCAAACTCATCGGTCTGGTAATCGACATGTTGCAGTATGACGGCTATCTCCAGCCGTGCGTTGAACAGCCGCTCTGCCAGTCCTATCGTGCGCGTGCCTTCCGCACCGTTGGGGTTCTGACCAAAGAACTCCAGGTTACCGCACCAGTCGAAGATATAGAACTCTTGCTTGTCCTTACCTGCGCCGAAGATGTCCGGGCAGAGCCGCGTGCCGCGACCAACCATTTGCCAGAACTTGATCTTCGACTTCACCTGCTTGAAGAACACCAGATTCAGCACCTCCGGCACATCCACACCCGTATCGAGCATATCCACCGACACGGCTATCTGTATCTTCCGCTTGGCGGTCTCGCGCGGTTCGCTGAAATTATCCAGCAGGTTCTGCGCGTAAGGCGCGTAGTTGTCTATCACTGTGCAGAAGTCCGAACCGAACTGCGGATACAGCACACGGAACCGCTGCACAATCAACTCGGCATGTTCGTGACGGTGGGCGAAGATAATCGTCTTGCCGATGCAATCGCCGTCGTCCACTTTCAGCCCGTGCTCCATCAGGTCGGTCAGCACCTTGTCCACCGTATCTATATTGTAGATGTACTCAAACAACTCGCGGCTCTCGATGTCGCGCGTATAGACGCTGTTCGGGTCAAGCAGTTTCTTCGCTTTCTCATAACGCCACACATCCTCCAGTTGCTCTTTCTCCTCGGGCGACAGATCATCGTAGCGGATACCGTTGCTCAGCAGGTTCGTCTCGCGCGTAAAGCCGCGGAAGTTCACCAGAAAATGGTCATCCACCGCCTCTTGCAGCTCGTAGGCGTAGGTGGGGATGCCTTGCTCCAACCCGAACAGGTCGTAGGTTGAGCGATCCACCTCATCGCGAGGCGTAGCCGTCAAGCCTATCAACAGGCTGTCGAAGTAGTCGAATATACTTCCGTACTTACCAAACACCGACCGGTGCGCCTCGTCCACGATGATCAGGTCAAACCGGCCGATGGAGAACGGACGTTTGCTGTCGTCGATATAGTTAACCATCGTCTGATAAGTGGAGAACATCAGTCGTGCGCTCAGGTCTTTGTCCTTGTCCTGCGTGCGGTCGTCCGAGAGCGTGCAGGATGATACCGACGGCATGAGTTTGGCGAAGTTCCTCGCTGCCTGGTTGACCAGCGTCGTACGGTCGGCAAGGAACAGGATGTTCTTCGCCCAATTGTTACGCATCAGCAGTTCGGTCAGGGCGATGCTCACGCGCGTCTTGCCCGTACCGGTAGCCATCACGAGCAGCGCACGACGAAAGCGCTTGTTCAGGTGCTCGCACACGGCATGGATAGCGCTTATCTGATAGTGGCGTCCGGCAATGGCTGTATCCACCGCAAGATCGGTGATGTCTTGGCGCGAGCGTTTCTGTATGAGCAGTTCAAGGTCTTGCTCCGTATGGAAGTCGTACACCTCACGATCGGGATAACCCAATCCGTCAATCACCTTCGTCTGGAATCCGTTGGTGTAATATACGACCGGTCGCACGCCGTACTCCTGTTCGAGGCAGTCGGCATACAGCATCGCCTGATTACGTCCCACCTCCACGTTTTTCGTTGTGCGCTTGGCTTCGATCACCGCCAGCGGCTTGCACGAGGCATCAAACAGCACATAATCCGCATAGCCCTTGCCCTCGGCGTTCGGCATGCCCGTCACCTCAATCTCCACGCACGCTTTCGAACGCATCTTTGCGCCCTCGGTGTGCTCTATCGTCCATCCGGATTCCTCCAGCATCAGGTCGATATACAGTCGCCGTGTCTCGGCTTCGCTGATGGCATCCTCCGTAGCCAAAGTCCTGCTTGCATCGTCGGCTATCGGCTCATCCAGTTTGCCTTCGTATTTCGCTGCCGTTTCGGCAGGGATGGCTTCGGGTTTCTCCGGTGCTTGCAAGGTAGGCGACGGCGTAGCGGGTATAAGCGCGTTATCGAACGGCGCAAAGCGGATGATCACTCCCATCCGTTGCAAGATTGTACCCACAAACACATGCAGATTAAGCAACGCAAAGAACGCCTGTCGTTTGCCCACGCGCGAACCTACTGAGTCGTGTGCAGCATTGTTGCCGCACTTACGGATATAATGGATGCGCATCATCAGATCATCCGAACCGATGAACGCCTTGAAGTCGTAATCATCCACGAGCGAGAACAGCGATGCACGCTCGGGTATATCCCAACCTTTGACCGTATAGATGAGTTTAACCAGATATTCCAACGCACGCCGCGAGGCAACTGCCGACTTCTCAGGGTCGCACAGTTGGTAGGTCTCCGCTGTATCGCAATAGCGGTACAACGACTCAAACTCACGAACATCTTTCAAAAAATCAAAGTTTTTCATCTTATATCCCTTTCTTCGTATCGTGCGCCGTGCGTCAGCGCGGCGTTTATTCTCCCTTCTTCGTTTTGTGCGCCGTGCGTCAGCGCGGTGTTTCTTCGTTCCTCTTCGTTAGGTGCGCCGTGCATCAGCGCGGTGTTTCTTCGTTCCTCTTCGTTATGTGCGCCGTGCGTCAGCGCGGCGTTTGGTCATTATGTGCGTCACGCGTCAGCGCGACGTTAGTGGATAGTTCAGCCGCGTAGGCATTCATATCGAGGCATTGCGCCCGCGATATTCGTGTATCGGCTGTCTCGGCACTGTAGTCCGGGTATGGCGCAAGCACGAGCATGAATCCCTCGGAGCAGCCTTCCAGATCTCTGCCGGAAGGATAGATGAACCGCCCATCCAAACCTCGGTTCACTATATGTATCATCCTTAGTCTCTCGTTGTAGCATGCCTCAAATACGGCTTTCTCCGCTGGCGAGATGAACGGCGACACGAGCACCGCTCCGCTGCGGGCTATAGCAAGATAATGCTCCACCTCGCTTTTAATCTGTTCCTCCGTCAAGTTGCGATGACATCGCACCTGCACGCGCTCCGGATATGTCACCAAGAACGTATTACCTATAGCCGTGTAGCGGTGCTCGGGTGTCCCGGCTTGGAACTCATACACCTTGCGCAATCTATTCGGGTGATGCATCTTCAGCCATATCCTCCTCGGGTTGTCGTGCAGGTAGGCTATCCAGTTCTTCAATTGCCCCTCATGGAATAGTATCCTATCATTATACCCCGCCGCCAATAGCGGTTCCTTCCTCTCTTCGTTCGGTGCGCCGTGCGTCAGCGCGGCGTTTATCCTCCAATACTCGCGCGAGCAGTCGCCTTTCCATGTGCCAATCATCTTACCGAGGCTCCAACCCTTAGGCAATGCCTCGCGGATATAGATGATGCCGTGGAAATGATCCGGCATCAGTTGGTACTGCAACACCTGCACCGGCGTGCCGGTTTTCGCCGTGACCGTTGCCGCCATCTTACGGAATGCCTCAATGACATATCCGCCTATCGCCGTAGGCTCGATGCATGCCTCATCAGCTGTGCTCCCTGCCAGCTTGCCCAGCAGCCGATTGCGGTTAGTCGTGGTCACGGTGATGAGGTAGATGCCGGCAGCACTGTAATCGTGATCCGCCCTGCGCCGTAGCCTGTTATGCTGCACCGGCGCGCGGTGGGATGATGGCGAGCGGGAATCTGACAGCGAGCTGACGCCCGCTGCACCCGACGAAGATAGCCGCTCTCTTTCTTCGTTCAGTGCGCCATGCGTGAGCGTGGCGTTCCCTCTCCCCTCTTCGTTCAGTGCGCCATGTGTCAGCGTGGCGTTCCATCTCCCCTCTTCGTTCGGTGCGCCGTGCATCAGCGCGGCGTTCCCTCGCCCCTCTTCGTTCAGTGCGCCGTGCATTAGCGCGGTGTTTCCCTTCCCCTCTTCGTTTCGTGCGCCGTGCGTCAGCGCGGCGTTTATTTCTCTATATCTATCAGCTGGTGTCATCATCTTTCGGTTACTTCTATTCTCCGCTGCCTATGCAAAATGAAATTCCATTCGTTGCGCGAGCAACGACTCAAACTCGGCTATCGACTGATTAATCAACCGCTTCTGCTCCTCTATGGCTTGCACCTTCTCCGCAAACGCCTGCTGCAATGAAAGAGGTGGGAGAGGGATGCCATATTGCTCCATCCCCACTTTTGTAAGATGAACCATCCCTATTCCGTGCGTGTCATTTTTCAGCAAATCCATCATGTGGTTCAATAGATGGCAGTAAAAAATCTTGTTAAGATATGCTTCATCATACATAACTTTCCAAATATGATAGTGATATATTACCTTCTCACCATCCCATATTCTGGCTCCAAATGATGCAGACCAGGCAAACAACAAATCACCTTTGTCGCAATACTTATTATCTGGTAACTCTAAATTGGAATAATACCAACTATCATTAGTGAAAAAGTTTCCAACTCTAAGAACTCTATATTTACCTTTATCAAGTAATTCTTCCTTGCTATACGCTCTCCCATTTAGCAATTCCGACACCTCTCCCAACTTCTTCACTTCCCATCCTTTGGGATTGGTGATTGGGTCGCCGAAGGTGTCGAGGAAGATGGCTTGGGCGAGATTGTCCAACTCAAGCACTTGCTGCTTCTTTGCCGATATAACCGAAGATATACTATCCAACTCACGAACTATCAACTCTTGGGTGGAAAGAGAGGGAACAGGGATTTGAGCTTCGCGAAGGAGTTTGAAATGCCGTGAATAACCTAAACTTGGAACATTAAAATGCTTTAAGAAATAGTAGATATACTTGGCATCACATTCTACTTTAGGTAATAGTACCTTTACGCCGTCAGCCCCTAAAACGAAATCAAAATCAACATATTTGATGACTCTTGAGTGGTCGCCAAAAATAACGACAGGGCGTGGTATATGCAAGAGCTTGCTATCGTCATTATTATATCCCGAAATGAATTCTTCTTCTTGCGATATGACAGGATATGTGCCAGATTCCAAATAATCTTTGGACGGCACTCCTTTAGGTGTCTTGATCTTGTCGAAGCAATCATCAAATGGCTTATATGTCACGCCCTCTCTCATAATATCCCTCTCAGACGGTTGATGTTTTCGATGATGGTGTTCTCCAGCGTCTCAATGCGCTCCAGCACCTCGTGCGGGTTCTCCTGCTTGACTGCGGCACGCTCGACTTGTTTGTACTTGTTGAACGTGAAGTCGTAGTCATTCTGCCGTATCTCCTCCACCGGCACAAGGAACGACTGCTCCGTGCGTGCGCGCTCCGCTTCCGCCTCGCGGTTCTGCCAACGGCGGATGATGTCGGGTATATCGTTGTCGTCTATCGGGTCACGCGTGTCGTTGAGCGTGAAGCCGTCAGCGTGCATGTCGTAGAACCACACCTTATCCGTTCCGCCGTTGTCGGTCTTGGTGAAGATAAGAATAGCCGTGCTCACACCTGCATAAGGCTTGAATACGCCCGAGGGCATAGAGATGACCGCTTCGAGTTTCTGATGATCCACCAGCTCCATGCGTAGCGCTTTGTGCGCCTTGCTGTTGCGGAACAGCACACCGTCAGGCACGATGCTCGCACAGCGTCCGCCGATCTGTAAGATACGGATAAACAGAGCAAGGAACAGCAACTCGGTCTGCTTGGTGTTCGTGAGCGTCAACAGCGACTTGCTGACAACCTCGTTGTCCAGACTGCCCGTGAACGGCGGGTTAGCCAGACACAAAGTGTAACGGTTGGCATCGGTGTTGTCGGCAGAGAGCGAGTCTTGCCAGGCGATGTTCGGCGCATCCACACCGTGCAGCATCATGTTCATCGCACCGATACGCAGCATGTTCTGGTCGGTATCGAAGCCGTTGAACATATCCGAACGGAAACGCTGCCGCATGTTCGGACCCATCAGTATCCTGCCGTAATGCTCCTTGATGTACTTTGCCGCCTCGACGATGAATCCCGCCGAACCCATTGCCGGGTCGCAGATCTTGTCGTCAGGCGCAGGCTTCATCAGCTCCACCATCATCCGGATGATATGCCGCGGTGTGCGGAACTGCCCGTTCGTGCCGGACTCCGCCATCTTGCCGAGCATGTACTCATATACATCCCCCATAGCATCGCGGTCGGTCATATCCAACGCATCAATACCATCTACGACCTTCTGCAACGTTCGCTCCGAAGGGATAAGGAAGATGGCATTCTGCATGTAACGCGAATACGCCGACTCCTGACCGCTGCCGATGTTCTTGATAAACACAAACACGTTCTCGCGAACCATCTTGAACATGTTCTGCGAACCGGTGTTCTTGAACACATGCCAGCGCATATCATTGTAGGGGACGAGATTACCCGTCTCGGGATTGCGCCACGAGCCGGCAGGGAACGTCGGGTTCTCCAGTTTGTTGCCGAACAACTGCGCATTGGCTTCCTCGCGCCGCTGCGTGTCGTCGAGCATCTTCATAAAGAACATATACGTCATTTGCTCCAATATCGTGATGGAGGTCGTGACACCGCTGTTCCAGAATGCATCCCATATCTGGTCAACCTTCGTCTTTGTTTCGCCTGTTATCATATGGTTGGGTGTTTATGCTTTGCAAACTTTTAGATTGCAAAGATACAAAAAAAATCTCAAATATACAAATCGTGAGAGTAGATTTAGGGAGAAATCGAGATGAAAAGTGAAAAATTTAAAGAGAAGAGAGAAAACCGGCGAGTAAATGACGGCGAATTTGAAAAAAATCCATGAACCCACATGGATGTGTGGAAAAGTGGAAATGTGAATATTTCGCAAGAAATAATCGCCGATCGTAGTGAGATAAGATTTTTCCCTCATTTCTCTCACTTCGTTTCCCTCTTGGCATGTTCCCTTTTACACGCCAAAAGGAACAGGCCACGCTGTCTGCTCATTCTCACTCTCCTCCCTGTTCCTCTCATCCCGTCACCCCCATGGCATGTTCCCTTTTGCACACAAAAAGGAACATGTCAAAACTTGCTCAACAATCAACCAGATCTGACTCTCACATTAATTCCTTGTATAGACGCAGACCTTTTTCGGTCAAGTAATATGCTTGATCTGTGCGGCTTTCGGCATCAGGATACAGTTTGGCAATAAAACCTTCATTTAAGGCAGGGTATAAGTAGTTAGCCCTAAAATTTCCACTACCTTTTAGATTTAACAATGCCATTATTTCTTCTCGGGTTTTAGTACCATCTTCGATAACTAGAACTAACCGTTTCACGTTGCCCGTCACATTGCCTGCTACATTGCCCGTCACATTGCCTGCTACATTGCCCGTCACATTGCTTGTCACATTGCCTGCCTCATTGTCCTTTCGCAAGTTTAGAACCAGTTCTGTTTCACCAGGTATGAAGGATTCAGAGATGGTCGGACGTGCCCAATGGTTCTCAGCCCATCCTTGTGCGATGATATCGGCTCCACTACCGGCTTTCTCACCGAATCCGAGGAAGCGGAACATGTTTTGCAAGAGCGGATTGCGGCATTTGCTGCGACTACCGGCGTAGAACTCTTCGACAGAGACCAACATACGACCTGGGTTGCGCATCAAGATGCGACCGGGCTCGATCTTAATGAGGATACTGCCGATAAGCAGGTAGTTGGCATGCACGAGCGTGTTGGTGAGTGCCTCACGAATGGATCTGTGTGCAGGAGTCTCGTCCACACGCTGAATGCCATCCAGTTTGAAGGGGACGGGCAGTTGTTGCACCAGTTTAGCATATGCACGTTTGAAGAACTGATAAAGGTTGGCTTCCCAATAACCATCCGGGCAGATGCGGTCAGACCAACGTTCACCACGATCAAGGACACTCCATTCTTGCAAATCAGGGAAGAAATAGGGTGCACAAGAAGGATTGGTTATGCTTTCTGTTTTACCAAACATCATTACACCCGCACGGGTAAAACCTTCTTCTCCGTGCTCCAAATCAACAACATAAGCGCCAATCTTTTGCAGAAACTCCATGTCGGTCAGTTCTGACCAAGGATGCGACTCATTGTGGGTGTTGAACCGATTGCGATAAGCCTGAATGGTCGGCATATCAAGGTGCTCCAGTTTATAGCCTTTGAGAATCTTGCTATCAAAAGAGTGATCTTGTGATTCAGCATCCGCGAACATAATCCGTACATCCTCATCAGAACAGAGGTAATCCCCCTCATTCCTACGAATATATGTATTGCCAAGCGGATTATGATTCAAGTACACCGGACGCTGATCGAAACGAGCACGTGGCACATTAATCACCAGAATGGATGAGCCTTGCCACTTCTCCACTGTCACATCGCTCTCGCTGACCAATGTGGCACTGACTTTCATTCGGTTATGGACAATATCCCAAAATGCTTTCGTGTACGATGCCAACTGCTCATCAGTTAGATTGTCGGGGGTAAGATGACCGCTCTTCTCCTTGATGCCGAGCACGATAATACCGCCATTGCTATTGGCGAAAGACGAGTATGTCTCCCACAAACTGGCAGGTAGTCCACCCTTGGCAGACTTGTACTCGATGACCGCATTTTCCGGCAAGCCTATTAGTTGTTTGATATTGTCCATTGTGGTGTATGTTTGTTGTCGCACGCAAAACTTTGCGCCTACAAAGTTACAAAAAAAATCTCAAAAATGCAAATTCTGAGAATAGATTTGGTAGAATTCGGGAGGAAAACTGAAAAATTTAATCAGAAGAGAGAAAACCGGCGAGTAAATGACAGCGAATTTGAAAAAAAATCCATGAACCCACATGGATGTGTGGAAAAGTGGAAATGTGATTTTCCTCTAATCGTGCCCTTGCGGCTAAAAAATGTGGAAGTGAACATCTCGCAGCAATATTTTGTCCTTCTCTTCTCCATCTTTTTTACCCCTCTCGTCCCCCCCTCAAGCTTCCTTATGGCATGTTCCCTTTTTGCTGCAAAAAGGAACATGCCACATAATCTTCTTCCCAACTTCTTCCCCCTCTCTTCTCCCTCATGGCCTGTTCCTTTTCTGGTGCAAAAAGGAACATGCCAAAACTTGCTCAACTGTTAACCGGATCTTACTCACCCATTAATTCCTTGTATAGACGCAGACCTTTGCCGGTCAGTTTATATGTTTGATCAGGCTTGCTGGGAATTTCGGGGACGGACATGGTTACATAACCTTGATCAACAGATGGCTTAAGATAATTATAGATAAAAATCCTTCTGCTACGTTGCTTCAATCCCAGATCTGCCACAATCTGCCGACGAGGTAACGTTGCCTTGCCAATAACCTGAACCATCTTGCGTACTCGCAGATCAACATATGCCCGGTCAAAAGGACGGAATAGGCTTTCCTTATCGTTTGCTTGTCCGGCTGCAGCAAGATCCAATCGTACATGACACGACTGCAAACCGGCATACACATCCGCACAATCGCTACTTAATATCACCTGATGCCCTGCTTTCTGTAGGGCTTCCATAATCTCCGGAACGTATTTCTTGTTCCCTTTATCGTTTCGAATAAATATCTTCATGGCTTTCTACATGGCTTGTTCCTTTTTGTGACCCAAAGGGAACATGCCAAATTCTGTGCAAAGGTACGAAAAAAATCTCAAATATACAAATCGTGAGAGTAGATCTTGGGAGAAATATGGAGGAAAAATGCAATTTTTAACTGGAAGAGGGAAAACGGACGGGGTGTGAGTGGAATTTTCACAATTTCACATTTCCACACATCCGTGTGGGTTGATAAAATCCCCATAATAATATAATAATATGATATATTATATAATTATTATGAGCCAAAAATCAAGGTACAGCGATGCGTGGAAATGTGGAAAAGTGAATTAATCGTGCCCTTGTGGCTAAGAAATAATCGTGCCCTTG
>CACZRD010000077.1 GCA_902783545.1 uncultured Bacteroidales bacterium | reverse complement strand
GCCCCCTCGCTGCTCATGCTCACGCTCACCGGCGATATGTGGCGGCAGCGTATATACGAGGGAATGTACGAATACGCCAAGCACCACCGCGGCGCCGAGCAGTTGATCGAGGCTGCCAACGACAGCACGGCGGAGCTCAACGGAGTGATCTACGACATCCATAATATGCCTGTCCTCACTGACAAGGACGTACTCGCCCTGCAGGTCGATGCCATCAACCGCAAGCTCTACGTCATCCTCGATGACGGACTGTACGTAGCCAATGCCAACGGTGAGTATCTCACTCGTATATGGGATGAGCCGTGCGGCACACTGCTCGTCGATGCCGAGCGAAACAGTATATACTGGAGTGATCTGCAAGGCGTATGGGCAATGCAGCTGGTGACGCATCCACAGAACATCATCAGCGAAACGCAGTTCAGCCGGATACAGAGCGTGAACGATGTGCCTGCCGTATGCAGAATGACAATCATAGATTAACATACTATCATGAAAAAGACGAACGAACCGGTGCAACCGGACTATATCTTTGAGACTAGTTGGGAGGTCTGCAACCGTGTGGGCGGTATCTATACCGTACTCAGCACGCGTGCCGCCACGATGCAGGATGAGCACCCTGACCAAGTAGTGTTCTTTGGGCCTGACTGGGGCGAGCACTCCGACATCTACTTTGCTCAGGACGACTCCCTATTTCCGGGTTGGCAACGTATTCATAATGCGCGTATAGGCCGTTGGAAGATCCCCGGCAGCCCGATAGCCGTGCTCCTGCGCTGGGAAGGTATAGCCGCTCAGAAAGATGCAATCTACGGCTGGGCGTGGGAGAAGTTCCAAGTACAGAGTCATGCTGCTTACGGCGATTACGACGAGAGCTGTCTGTTCGGTTACGCAGCCGGACAGGTGATGGAGAGCCTCTATCACTACCTGCACTTGGAGGAGAAGAACGTTGTCATGCACTCCAACGAGTGGCAGACAGCATTTGCATTGTTCTATATCAAAGACCATTGCCCGAAGATCGGTACGTTGTTTACCACGCATGCGACAAGTATAGGTCGTTCCATTGCCGGCAATCACAAACCGCTGTACGACCAGTTCAACTACTACAACGGTGATCAGATGGCGTACGAGTTGAATATGGTCAGCAAGCACAGCGCCGAGAAGCAGGCTGCGCACCACGCCGATTGTTTCACGACGGTCAGCGATCTCACGGCACGCGAATGCAAGCAGTTGCTCGATAAGCAGCCGGACATCGTCACGCCCAACGGTTTCGAGCCGGACTTTGTGCCGGTAGGCAAGGCGTACACCGCCCAACGCAAAGCCTCGAAGCAGATCTTACTACGCAGCCAGAATGCCGACGGCAAGGATGCCGTAGTGGCAGGTCAGCCGCCGTTCTTGCTCTGCATAGCCGGTCGTCATGAGTGGAAGAACAAAGGTCTGGATGTGTTCGTCGATTCGATGCGTATGCTCAGCGATCATGTCAACAGCGATGTATTTGCACCGCGCGTGATTGCTTACGTCCTTGTGCCCTACCTGGAGCACTCGACACTCGAGATGGGCAAGGTCACCGTGGTCTTCGTTCCCTACTACCTCAACGGCCGCGACCCCGAGCTGGGCGAGACGTACTACAACCTGCTCTGCGGCATGGATCTGACGGTGTTTCCCTCGTACTACGAGCCGTGGGGATACACGCCGCTGGAGAGTATAGCGTTCCACGTGCCTACAATCACCACGAGCCTCTCGGGCTTCGGCGTGTGGGCTGCCGGCGAGAATGCCAAATGTCTGCAAGGTCTGGCGGAAGGTGTGTATGTCATCCGTCGCAACGACTCGAACTACGAGCAGGTCGTGCATAAGGTCTGCGACGCCGTGTACAGTTTCATGCGACTGAGCGGTAAGGAGCAGGATGTCGTCCGCAAGAAAGCATGGAAGCTCTCTGAGAAAGCCGAGTGGAAACACTTCTTCGCCTATTACCGCGAAGCATATAATATAGCACTACGTAAAGTTGAAAAAGGCCAATAGCCAATGGCCAACAGCCAAAGTAAAAAAAAATGAATAACGACTACATCATCGAGGTGAATCACGTCTTCAAGCAGTTTGAAGACGGTAAGTACGCCTTGAACGACGTGAGCCTTCAGGTTAAGAAAGGCGAGTTTGTAACGATCTTGGGACCATCAGGTTGCGGCAAGACGACGCTGCTGCGTTGTATTGCGGGCTTCCAGGTTGCCAGTTCGGGAGATATCCTGCTGAAAGGCGAGGATGTGACTGCCGTACCGCCCTATCGTCGTCCGGTGAACACTGTGTTCCAGAAGTATGCCTTGTTCCCTCACCTGAACGTGTTTGACAACGTTGCGTTCGGACTGAAGATGAAGAAGATGGAGGAGGAGACCATCGTGCGCAAGGTCAAAGCCGCACTGAAGATGGCTAACCTCATGGGCTACGAGGATCGCGAGGTAGACACCCTGAGTGGCGGTCAGCAGCAGCGTGTGGCTATCGCCCGCGCTATCGTCAACGAGCCCGAGGTGCTCCTGCTTGACGAACCGCTCTCGGCTCTCGACCTGAAGATGCGCCATGACATGC
>CACZRD010000076.1 GCA_902783545.1 uncultured Bacteroidales bacterium | reverse complement strand
TATATTTGTGATGATTGATTTTATCTTGTATAGATGGGAATTGTTCGGATAAAATGATCGTTAAGTTCACTTATAAGAGCATTTTAGTGGAATGTGCGGAGCACTAAAATCAATCATCAATTTTTTTATGTATTTTTCTTTAAATATTAACGCATCAATACTATAGCACTTGCAACAAAAAACGCACTAATTGCTAAAATTTTAGCACATAAATTTGCATATATCATAATTTTTTTGTACCTTTGCAGCGGTATTATTAACAAATGAAAACGCCTGAAGAAATATTCAGTATCAACGCCAAGCACTACAGCAATCTGTGCTCGTTGGTTGCTGACAATGGAATTGTTGATACGCGTTCGTTTCAGATTGATTGTAACAATCTTAGCCCCATTTATCGCCCGAAGCAAGAGAACGGAATCGATGTCCGAACAGCAGCACCTTTCAAAGATTGCATGTGTATGTATTCCCGTCAGAATGCAAGCCGATAATGGAACTCTTTGAGCGTTCTTTGGCAGAGATTCATCCCCCGCTCGTTGGAGTTCATTATTAGTTGCAAAAAAACGCTCGACTAAATCGAGCCATTTTCGATCCGTTCGCGAGCCATTTACGAGCCATTCACATACCCTCACCATATGATAACCGCAACATACCCATAAGATAACCATAAGATAATGCCCCTATTTTTCGATTTTCAACCTTATACTATATAATATATAATATTATATACTTTTTGTTCGATTTTTCGCGTTCAAACACCTGTAAATATCGCTATTTGCATAGCAGAAATGTTTTTTCTCCCCGAAAACTTGCAAAAGTCATTTTTTTTTCGTATCTTTGCGCGGATTTTTGTGTGGATAGCGCACACGCGCGCGAAAACACAATAAAAAATACAATCATCCACTACAATCGCACAACGACAAATACTATAAAATTCACAAACTATATGAAATTCAGACAAGTAATCTTATTTGCGGCAGCAGCATTGCTGACTGCGTGCGGCGGGGAGCTGCCGAAAGTGGAGCAGACCTCGTACGAGACCATGACGATCAGTAAGAGCGACATCACTATCCCGCTCAAGTACAGTGCTACCCTGAAGGGTACATCGGACGTGACGATCAAGCCGCAGATCAGCGGTCAGCTGATGGAGGTGTGCATCACGGAAGGTCAGCAAGTCAAGAAAGGCGACGTGCTGTTCCGCATCGACAGCCGTGACGCGCAGCTGGAGCTGGAGTCGGCAGAGGCGAACCTGCTGGCAGCACAAGCCAAAGAGAGCAGCGCGAAGTTGGAGTACGAGAGTAACAAGAACCTGTACGAGAAGGGCATCGTGAGCAAGTACATGCTGGATGACGCTGAGAACTCCTACAAACAGGCAAAAGCGTCTGTAGCCCAATACAAAGCTACCGCCGATCGCGCACGCGTGAACCTCAGTTACTGCACGATCACCGCTCCGGTGGACGGCGCGATAGGCTCGATACCTGTATTTGCCGGTGACCAAGTGGATCCAAGCACGTACCTGACGATGGTCAGCGGCAACGCGAAGATGTACGCCGAGTTCTCGGTAAGCGAATCGGTTCTGGAGGAGCGCGCTAACGGCGAGACGGATGGTTCGTTGGCTGACTTCCCGGACGTGACGTTCCTGTTCAAGAGCGGTACGGAGTACGGCAAGAAAGGTCGCATAACGAGCATCACCGGTACAGTGGATCGTACGACGGGTGCGCTGACGTGCAAGGCTACGTTCCCGAACCCGAACGGCGTGCTGTATTCGGGAATCCAAGGTACGGTGGTTATTCCGTTTGATGTAAAACAAGTGATCGTTGTTCCGCAGAATGCCGTAGTGCGCCTGCAGAGCAAATCGCTGGTATATAAGGTAGCCGCCGACAGCTGTGCTTACAGTGCAATCGTTAAGACCGTAGGCATCGGTAGCGAGCGTGATCTCGTTGTGCTCGAAGGATTGGAGGTCGGCGAGGTGATTGTGACCGAAGGAGCGAATAACCTGGTTGAGGGGCAGAAGGTTCTCTTCTAAATTTGAAATTTGACATTTGAAATTTGACATTTGAAATTTATGAAGGGAAATATATTTATAGATAAGAACGTGATGGCGATTGCGATAGCAATAGTCATCTCGCTGGTCGGATTCATCTGCCTCAACACCTTACCTGTTGAGCAGTATCCGAACATAGCACCGCCTACGGTGGATGTGTCCACCTCCTATTCGGGTGCAGATGCTAACACCTGTATGAAATCGGTCATCCAGCCGCTGGAGGAGCAGATCAACGGTGTACAAGACATGACGTACATGACTGCCACCGCCAGCTCGACAGGTGACGTGAACATCACGGTGTATTTCAAGCAGGGTACGGATCCGGACATGGCGACGGTGAATGTACAGAACCGCGTGACGCAGGCGCAGGCGTTGTTGCCAAGCGATGTGCTGCAGACTGGTGTGACGGTATCCAAGCGCCAGAACAGTATCTTACAGATCGCCGGACTCAAATCCACCGACGGCAAGTACGATGCGGACTTCATATCGAACTACATCGACATCAACGTCAAGCCGCGTCTGCTGCGTATCACGGGTGTGGGTAACGTAAGTAACCTTGGTAACACCTACGCGCTGCGCGTGTGGCTGAAACCGGACGTGATGGCGCAATACGGGCTTGAGCCGAGCGACATATCGTCTGCTATCTCTTCACAGAGCTTCGTGACGTCAACCGGTACGCTGGGTCAGCAGTCGGAGAACGCCTACCAGTACCCGATGGAGTACAAAGGTACGCTCAAGTCCATCGAGGAGTTCGAGAACATTGTTGTTCGCACACAGGACAACAGTAACGTGCTGTATCTAAGAGATGTAGCAACCGTGGAGATCGGTGCCAAGAGTTACACGATGACTTCCATCATGGATGGTCAACCCGGTGTGTTCTATCTGGTGAACCAATCGCCGGGAGCGAACGCTACGCTGGTTAACCAACAGATCGACGAGCTGTACAAGCAGATGGGACCGAGTCTGCCGGCAGGTCTGGAGTTCGTGACACTGGAGACGAGTAACGACTTCCTGTTCGCAGCCATTCACAATGTGGTGGAGACGCTGATTATAGCTATTCTGCTCGTGATCTTGGTTGTATATTTCTTCCTACAGAACTGGAAGGCGACCCTGATTCCTTCGATATCCATTATCGTTTCCCTGCTCGGTACGTTTGCTATCGTGCGTGTGGCAGGTTTCTCACTGAACATATTGACGCTGTTTGCGTTGGTGCTCGCCATCGGTACGGTGGTCGATGACGCGATTGTCGTCGTCGAGGCCGTGATGGCTAAACTCGAGACGGGTAAGATGAAGGGCGATCCCAAGTCGCAAGCTATTCAGGCTACTCGCGAGGCGATGAGCGAGGTGTCTGTAGCGGTTATCTCGTGTACGCTGGTGTTCATGGCGGTGTTCATCCCTGTGACATTCATGAGCGGAACGTCGGGTACGTTCTTTACCCAGTTCGGTATAACGATTGCGGGTTCGGTAGGTCTGTCGTGCGTCTGCGCGCTGGTACTCTGCCCTGCCCTGTGCGCTATCCTGATGCGTCCGAACGAGGAAGGTGCAGCGCAACACAAAGGCATTGACTACTACACAAAGATAGCCTATGAGGCAAGTTTCAATGCGATCCTTGGTAAGTACCAAGGCGCCGTGCAGAAATACCTGAAACGCCCGTGGATATCGTTCTTGCTGTTGGCATGTGCAGCCGTGCTGTTTGTGCTGTTCATGAAGATTCTGCCTTCGGGTCTTGTTCCACAGGAAGACCAAGGCGTTATCATGTGCGAGGTGCGCATGCCGGAAGGCTCGACCCTGCATGAGAATGCCGAGATCATGAAGCAGGTGGAGGAGAAGGTGAAAGCTATCCCCGAGTTGGAGAGTTACGGTCTGGTGAGCGGTTACGGCTTGATCTCGTCGAACGGTTCAAGCTACGCTTCGCTGATCATTCGTCTGAAGAACTGGGACGATCGTCCGGGCTTTGAGCACTATATCGACCTGATCATTTATAAGTTTTACCTTGACTGCAAGAGCATTAAGAACGCTCAGGTACTGCCCTTCCAGATGCCTCAGATCCCGGGTTACGGTACATCGAACAGCATCGACCTGCAAGTACAGGACAAGAGCGACGGCGATATGACCGAATTTGGCAACCAGACCAACGCGTTCCTCGCCAAGCTGCAAGAGCGTCCGGAGATAGCAAGCGCTATGTCCACCTACTCGGAGCGATTCCCTAAATTCAAGGTACATGTTGATCCGGTGCAATGTGAGCGCGCCGGCACGACCGCCAAGTCAGTACTGAACATCCTTGGTACTTACTGCGGCGGTTCGTACGTAGGCAACTTTAACCAGTTCAGTAAGGTTTATCAGATCTGGGTAGGAGCTGCACCGGAATACCGCCTTGATCCGTCGTCGCTGAATAACATGTATATCAAGGTCAGTGGCGATAAGATGGCACCTCTGTCACAGTTTGTGACATTGGAGGAGATCGTCGGTTCTGCATCGCATAAGCACTTCAACCTCTTCCAGTCTATCTCGTGCTCTGTAACGCCGGGTAACGGTTATTCGGAGGCAGAAGCGCATCAGGCGATTGCCGAGGTGTTCAAAGAGACGATGCCTACCTACTGCACGTACGAGTACGGCTCGATGTCGCGCGAGGTGGAGGAGAGCTCAAAGAGTAACTCGACGCTGATCATCTATCTGATCTGTATCATCCTCATCTACCTCATCCTCGGTTCGCTGTATAACAGTTGGCTCACACCGTTCGCGGTGCTGCTGAGCGTGCCGTTCGGTTTGATGGGTTCGTTCCTGTTCTCGTGGGTAGGCAACAAGATGGGTCTGCCTGGTATGGAGAACAACATCTACCTGCAGACGGGTGTGATCATGTTGATCGGTTTGCTCGCGAAGACCGCCATCCTTATCACGGAGTTTGCCGCAGAGCGTCGTAAACAAGGATTGTCTATCGTAGATGCTGCTTTTGCGGCTTGTAAAGACCGTCTGCGTCCTATCTTGATGACTGTTGTCACGATGATCGCAGGTATGATCCCGTTGATCATTGAAGGTGGAGCAGGTGCTAACGGTAACCGTGCATTGGCTCTGGGCGTAGTAGGCGGCATGTCTGTCGGTACAATAGCACTGGTGTTCGTCGTTCCGGCATTCTTTATCGTCTTCCAGACGCTGGAGGAGAAGGTCAGCGGAAGCCCGGTTGCTGCCAGCGATCAGCCGTCAGCAATCAGTGATCAGCAATCAGAAGGAAAGGAGGAAGCGAAATGAAAAAGTTAAGTATAATCATCCTCGCCGGTCTTGTGTTGTCAAGTTGCGGCGTGTATAAGAAATACGAGTCGCAGAATCAGGCGCCGGAGAACCTGTACGGCGAAGTGCCGGAAGAGATGCTCAACGCGCAGTTGAAGCAAGCCGCCGAGATGAGTTGGCGCGAGTTCTTTACCGACCCGCTGCTGCAAGAGCTCATCGACTCGGCGCTGGTGCGTAACACCGATCTGGCAGCAGCACGTCTGACGATAGAGCAAGCCCAAGCTTCGCTCAAAGCAGCGAAATTGGCGTATCTGCCCTCGCTCAGTCTGTCGCCGTCAGGAGGCATTGGCGGTTCGTACGGTCTGTCATCAGGCATAAGCGGACCTTCGTACAGTTACGGGATACCTCTGCAACTCGATTGGAACATCGGTATTTCGGGTTCGGTGACCGTGAACAAACGTAAGGCGAACGCCGTGCTGCTGCAAGCCGAAGCCTCGCGCGATGTGACCCAGGCGAACCTGATCTCCACCGTGGCGCAACTCTATTATCAGCTGATGCTTCTTGACCGCGAGTTGGAGATACTGATCCAGACCGACAGCTTGTGGGAGAAATCACTGGACACCGAGCGCGCACTGTGGGAGAACGGCAAAGCCTACTCTACCGCCGTGAATCAGATGGAGTCGTCAAGTCTGAGCGTGAAGACGCAGATTGTGGATGCCAAGCGTAGTATCCGCGGTGCAGAGAACAGCCTGTGCAAGATCCTTTGCATCACGCCGCAGACGATCCGCCGCAACAGCTGGGGAGAGTTCGAACTGCCACAGCGCTTCAGCACCGGCGTGCCGTCAGTACTGCTGGAGAACCGTCCGGACATCAAGCTGGCTAACCACACGCTCGAAGAGGCATTCTACAACACAGCTGCCGCAAGAGCACAGTTCTACCCCTCGTTCTCACTGTCGGGATTGCTCAACTGGACGAACGAAGGCTTCACCGTTGATCCCGCAGGACTGCTGATGAAGTTGCTGGGTACGCTCACGCAGCCGATCTTCCAACAAGGCAAACTCCGTGCACAACTGAAGATCGCCAAACTCAACCAAGAAAAGAAATTCGGCGACTACGTACAGGCAGTCATCAACGCCGGTAATGAGGTCAACGAGGCACTGGCAGACTGCCAGACCGCTAAGGACAAGAACGATCTGTACCAGCGTCAGGTAGAAGTGCTGCAAGATGCTTATGACGGTACGCACGAGTTGATGAACAACGGCAAAGCCAGTTACATCGAGGTGCTCACCGCACAGGAGTCACTGCTCTCCGCACAGCTGAATACCGCTGAGAACATGTACAACGGCTCGCTGGCTATCATCAACCTGTATATCGCCCTCGGCGGAGCAACGAAGTAATGGAGTCATTCGTATTCTTGGGTTTCGGGTTGGATGCATGGATCACCATTGTAACCGTGTTTGTCATGTTCACGGTGCTGCTGTTCACCAAACTGCGCTCGGATGTGGTGTTTCTGTGCGCCGTAGGCGTGTTGTACGTCACCGGCGTGCTGGATGCCAAGGAAGCACTATCGGGTACCAGTCAGACGTCAGTAGCGGTGGTCGGTGTGCTGTTCGTGGTCATTGCGGGCTTGATGCACACGGGCGTGCTGCAGTGGATCGTTAAGAACCTGCTCGGCACCCCTGACACCTACACCAAAGCCGTGACGCGACTGATGTTGCCCGTAGCGGCGCTGAGTTCGTTTCTGAGTAACACGACGGTCGTAGCATTGTTCGTGAACATCGTGAAGATGTGGGCGAAGAAACTCGGCGTGTCGCCGTCAAAACTGCTCATCCCGCTCAGTTACGCTTCAGGCATGGGCGGCGTGTGTACACTCATCGGGACGCCACCGAACCTGATCATCAGCGGCTTGTACGAGCAGAAGACCGGCGAGGCGATGAATATACTCGCCACAACAATCCCGGGATTGTTCTGTTTGGCTATAGGCGTGCTGTCGATCATCGCTATGCGGCGGTTGCTGCCCAACAGAAAATCGCCGGAGTCAGCATTTGAGTCCACAGGCGATTATACGGTAGAGATGCTCGTACCCTCTGACAACAAGCATATAGGCATGAGCATCGGCGAGTTGGGGCTGAATAATCCTCACGGCGGCAGTCTGATTGAGTTGCGTCACTTCGATGACGAGAAGATCCTGTCGCCTGTGCCAGACGACGAGCCTCTGATGGGCGGTGACCGTCTGGTGTATGCCGGTCAGATAGGCGAACTGCTTGAACTGGAGTCATCGCACGGTCTGGTGAATGCCGACCACCATGTGTTCCACTATGATGATGCTCCGAAGGACAAACACCACCTGCGTACGGCGTATATCACCTTCGGCAGCAGCCTGATCGGCACGACGATGGGCACAAACGGCTTTGAGACAGAGCACAAAGTGACGCTTGTAGCAGTCAGCCGTCGTGGCAGCCGCATCGAACAAATGCCGCGCGAGGTAGTGCTGAAAGCAGGCGATACGCTGCTGTTGGAGAGTATTCACGAACTGCAGACCGACACCAAAGCTATGGGAAATGACCTGCAGTTCTTCGAGTCCGAAGATATACCGAACATCAGCGTGAGGACACTGATCTCAAGCCTGATCATGATAGCAATGGTTACCCTATCGGCCTTAGGTGTGCTGCCGCTGTTGCAATGTGCGATCCTCGCTGTGTTCGCGATGTTCATCTTCCGCTGCTGCACGCCGGAGCAGGCTATGCGCTCGATAAACTGGGATATACTGATGATCTTTGCATGTAGTGCAGTGCTCGGCGTGGCGATTCAGAAGACAGGAATCGCCGAAAGACTGGCAACAGGGATATTGGATATCTGTGGCACGAACCCGATCGTGGTGATGACGGCAATCTGCTTTGCCGGCACGTTCATCACTGAGTTCATATCGAACACTGCCGCGGGTGCGATGTTCTTCCCTATCATGTACGAAGCAGCGGAGAAGTTAGGCTACGAACCCTTCCCGTTCCTGATTGCGCTGATGATTGCCGTAAGCAGCAGTTTCGCGACTCCTATCGGTTCGCCGACGCACATGCTGGTTTATGGCCCTGGTGGTTACCGGTTCAGCGACTTCCTGAAGATAGGACTGCTGATGAACCTGATCATCCTCGCAGCGAACATACTGATTGTCAATCTCGTCTATCCGTTGACGCCGCTGCCCTAACAAGGGTTAGCGCGCAGCAAGGCGGAGGAACCCTATACCGAACCGTCGCACAGCTTCGCGCTCCAGTTCCTCGCGAACCGAGGGGTGCGCGATGGAGATCATCGCCTTGGCGCGTTCGGCAAGAGGCAGGTTACGCAGATAGACTATACCCTGCTCCGTGACGACGTATTGCGTTTGGAATCGTGTCGTAACTACTCCCGCTCCAGGACGTAAGTGCGACACGATCTTTGATTGTCCCTTGTCCGTCATACTCGGCATAGCGATGAAACACTTGCCGCCCTCGGAGAGCGCTGCGCCGTACATAAAGTCGTGCTGCCCACCTACCCCGCTGATGACAGTCTCGCCAATAGAGTCGGCGCAGATCTGTCCAGTGAGGTCGATCTCCACGGCAGAGTTGATAGCCATGGCGCGCGGGTTCTGACGGATGTTCTGCGGATCGTTCGTCCACGCCACATCGCGGATGACGAAGTCTGGATTACCGTCCACATGGTCATACAAGTGCCGCGAACCGAGGATCAGGCTGCCAACACTCTTACCCGGGTAGAGAGCTTTGAGCGAGTTGTCGATCACACCTTTCTCTATCAGCGGCAGCACACCATCGGTGATAGCTTCGGTGTGCAGACCAAGATGCTTGTGGCTGCCGAGGGCATTGATCACAGCATTCGGTATTCCGCCTACACCTATTTGCAGCGTTGCACCATCGGGAATCTGCTCGGCGATGGAACGACCGATCTTGGTCTCTATCTCATTAGGCACGGGCGTCGGCACTTCGACCAGCGGCTCGTCGCCACGGCACATAGCCGTGATCTGCGAGACATGAATAACCGGATCACCGAATGTGCGAGGCATATATTTGTTCACCTGCGCGATGACAGTCCTGGCGCACTCCACACCACTGTACGCAATGTCGGCAGATATGCCATAGGAGCAGTAGCCATCAGCATCCGGCTCGCTCACGTTTAGAAACGCCACATCCACTGGCACTTGACCGCTACGGAAGAGGAACGGCACTTCGCCCAAGAAACAGGGGATTGTATCCGCAACTCCTTCGCGCATAGCGTGGCGGAGATAGTTCGGCACGAAGATCGAGAGCGCACGGAACGATTCGATATATTCTTTCTTGGCGTACGGCGCGTCCTCGGGATACATACCGAATCCTGATATGAGTTTGACATCACGGAGTTCGCATGCGCGCTCGGTAAGAGCGCGTAACAGCACCATCGGCACGGATGTCGAGCCTTGCACGACGATCGTATCACCGGAACGAACGAAGCCTACGGCCTCAAGGGGAGTGAGGAATTTCATGGTATATGTGGTTTAATCAGTCATTTATGGCTGATGGTATTAATTATGCGGGTGCGAAGTCACGGTCAAAGAGTGCAAGTCGCTCATCGAGGGCGTCGAACTGGTCATCGCAGATAGATGCTGCACATGCACGCAATCCTTCGCGTTTGGCACCGGTTGAGGCAAGTGAGATAGCCGACACACCGTAGTAGATCAGTTTGTTAAGCAGTTGCTCACCAGTCCAGTCACGGTATGTAAACGTAAAGAAGAACCCATCGCCTACAGGTTTGTCATCAGCATCTTTGTCATAGACAACGTGAAAATGGTGTTTCTCCATGATCTGCTTCATCTTATGTGCACGGTCGGCGTACATGTGGGTATTCTTAACAAAGTCAATCTTGCCATCAGCCGCGCCTTGCATCATCGCAGCCATAGCATATTGCACAGAGTGCGATACGCCGGAGGATATAGCGTACAGAATCTGATAAACGAGTGTACGCATGAACTGTCCATCGCTGTTGTAGCGGATCGTGAGTGCAGGGAAGTGCCGATGCGCCAGATCAGGATTAACAGCTATCACCGCAGCCCGTTCGCCGGCATAGGAGAAGATCTTCGAACAAGAAACGAGATGCACACAGTTCATCGTGTATCGTCCTATTGTAGGCTGATACGGAGCGCAGTACGGCTTGCCACGGTTGGGGTCACGGAAATCCATATTCAGGTAAGCAACATCCTCAATGACGATGGTATCGTAGCGGTTAGCCAACTGGCCGATGGTACGCAGTTCGTACTCCGAGAGGCACATCCACGAGGGGTTGTTCGGGTTGCTATAGAGAATAGCGGAGATGTTGCCTTTCTGGAGCTTCGCCTCGAGCGCATCACGCAGTTTGTCACCACGATAGTCGCCAATGTCAATGGAATCGATCTTCAGTCCGATGACCTTACTCTGCTGTTTCTGCACGGGGAAACAGGGATCAAGGAAGAGAATTGTATCTCTGTCCGGCCGAAGTTGCGAGATGAGCGTATCGAGTGCGTAGCAACCTTGCATCGATCCGACAGAAGGCACAATACACTCTTCGGGAATACGTAAGCCCAAGAACGCCTTGATGAACTCCGATGCAGCTTTGGTCAGTTCGGGTATACCCGTGATGAGCGGGTACTTACTCGCACAACCGCTACGCAGGGCAGCGATCTGCGCCTCGACACCTATCTGCTCGGGAGGCAGACCGGGGTTACCGAGCTCCATATGCACGTACTCGCAGTCTGCCTGACGTTCGATCTCACGCACGATGCCGACCATCTGGCGGATCGTGGCATTACCTAACTCGTGTGCATCCATCAGTCCGAACGAGGTGCACACATTATCAACGAGGTTTTTATCGAGTGGATAGTTCATGATACCATTTACAATTTGGTCATTTACAATTTACGATTTCAGCATTGTGACATCCACATGCGGGTACGCGAATGTGAATCCTTGCGGCGGGAGTTCGGTGTAGAAGCGTTCTTGCAAGTTGAAGAACACAGGCCAATAGTCCGACGAGCGCACCCACGCACGTACAACAAACGTGATGTCGTTCTCATTGAGTGACTTGACTGCTACAAACGGCGCAGGGATTGCATCCATTCGGTAGTTGACCGTTGACAGCTGGTACTTGGATATATTCAACTCTTTGTACAGCGCATTCATATCGGTATCCGCCTGGAGCACACAGTCGTTGCTGTTCACGATATCGAGGATTGCCTGTTTGCAAGCCGCAGCATCCACGCCGTACGAGACACTGACGAGCCACTCTATTCTGCGTAACGGACGACCGCTGAAGTTATTGATAGTGCCGTTGGAGAGCGCACCGTTAGGCAATATCACCACGCGGTTATCAGGTGTCAGGATCTTTGTAACGGTAATATTCACCTCAATGACCGTACCACTCTGTCCCTGCGCCTCAATGAAGTCGCCGGCTTTGAAAGGCTTGAAGGCAAGTAGCATCAGTCCGCCGGCGAAGTTCTGCACCGTACCGGAGAGCGCCATACCGATAGCCATACCTCCGGCAGCAAGCAGTGCTGCGAGTGAGGTGGTATTGACACCCAAAGTACTAACTGCGATAACGACCAACAGTACCGTTAAAGAGATTGAGACGAATGACGAGATAAAGGACGCCAAGGTCTGCTCGGTCTGCCGACGCTCGAACATCCGTTTCATACCTTTCTTGAGCAGACCTATCAACCATATACCGACGATATACAGTAATAAAGCAGCCAGAACCTTGAGACCAAAGTGCAACATCTGGTCAGCCACCGCTTGCCAGAAGTCATGCGGATTATCTTTAGCTTGTTCTAACATCATTCGCGCACCCGCTCGAATGGAGTCGCGTTTTTGCTGTATCTCTTCCGCGGTAGGGGCGGCTGCCTGCAATAAAATAAGAAGAAGATTATTCATCGTTATCGGATTCTATCGGCAGCACGAACCAAAGCCTCATCCTTGAGGATAGCACGTGTAGCCATCATGGTTAATACAAAGCAAATAAGCGGAATTGCCGACCCGAAGTCCGGCGACCACATCACTCCCGGCACGCTTACCTTCATCAGCCACACGTAGATTGCTGCTACTCCGTACCAGCCCACACACAGACAGGCGAGGAAGATATTCAGCCGCGCTTGTAAGATACGTTTGCGATACAGGAAGATGTCGATGAGTGCCAACAGAGGTATCAATGCCGTAGCCAATAGCAGCCCCCAGACGCCTTGCAGAGCAATCATCGGAGCATTGGCTTGATCGGCAGGGAACTCCGTTAAGCCCACAGGGCTCAATTCCCATACACATGCAGTGTCTGCCGTTTCGGGCGACTCAAATAGCAATACGGACTGAAAGCAGAGCGTGATGCCCAAAGCCACGATTGCCAATAAATAAAGTGTTTGAATACGCTGAATCATATTATTTGTTATTTGTGATTTCTTTCAATCGGCAAAGCCGGAGTTATATATAATGTATAATGATCCTGACAGTTTGCTTATTGGTATTGAGCAGCGAGAAGCATCCGAATGGTTGTACGTTCTGCACATCCTTGCCGGAAAGGTTACCATAAACCTGATAGCCCTCCACATTACCAAGCACATCGAACGCTTCTGTTATCTCATCCAGGATATTTGTCATATCGCCATATCCCTGCTGCGTTGCTCCTGTATTCTGCGAAGCCAGTTCCGGCACTCCGGATGCAGCCCGCCCTGATGCACGTGCCAGAGAACTTTGATACGCATAGCCCTCATGTGTTTGCGAGAGGATGGTCAATGTGACATCGAGCGTATCTGTATCGCTCTGCGCTTTTGCCGGATCCGACATATTCCGATAGAGGAGGTAAGAAGCATTGATGATAAACGGTATATCCCGTTCTCGTTGCGATGGAGCCAACAGAAGGGATTTGCCAGCGTAATGCAAGGAACGCGTCTGGTAATTGTCATACTCCGCAAAATCCTCAGCATACGAATAGATGTATTTTTGATCATCATTGATTGTCACCTGCATAGCCAGCACATCCGTCATCGTGCCGCCATAGGCAGACAGATGTACGTGACACCATAGTTCGCCGTACTTGTTGAGCGAATCCGTTTCAAACATCATCCCCTGCTGCGCAGGACAGATCTGCAAAGCGTCGGCTGTGCCGTACGTAGGGTGCTCTACATGCAAGCGCACAGTATCGTTGGCAGCAAACAGAACCGGTGCCTCATAATGCCCGCCGTATATGACCTTGGGGTGCATCACACCATCCTCCGACCTGCTGTAGGTAGTATCCGTATCCCGCTGGTACACAGCGTTTACCGACTGCTCATTGTTCACTTGCAGTGTTACCTTTGCATCATCAAGCACCGGGATAGTACTACTTCCTGTATTGAGGAAGAACTCCGAATGCAGCACATAGATGCGAGCCATATCGGCAGGAGTAGCCGGGGGGGAGAGGTGAGACACCACACACAGACGCGGATCGGCTTCCTTACCCGTATAGTTCACTGTGGAGTAAAAGAAGTCACAGCTCTGCAGCAGCAAAGTAACCGAGAATAATATGTAGTATTTGATATTTGACATTTCTGTTTAAAACTTGAACGCATAACTTACTGTCGGCAAAATCGGGAAGAGCGATATCTGCTTGAGTTTGTTGTCTTCGACAATCATCATGTATGGATTACGATGGCAATACACGTTATACACCGACACACTGACCAGATGTTCGGCATCACGAAGCCAGCCTCCTTTTGAGAGCGATATATCGCCGCTTTTCTTATGCGGCAGGTGCCAATTGAACGCCAGATCCAAACGGTGGTAGTCAGGCATGACGAAGTTGTTTCGCTCGGATATATACCCTACCCAGACGCGTTCCACAGGATCGTAGTACCGTTGCGTGGCGAGCGTCGCGCGATTTCCGGTGCCATAGACGAATGTGCCTGCTATCTCGAACTTCGGGGTGATGCGGTACTGCAAGGTAACACTTAAGTCGTGCTCGCGGTCGTACTTGGCGCGATAGGGCTTGCCGTTGTTGATGACCATGCCCGGTCGGTCGAACTGCCGCATCGCCCGACTCCAGGTATAACCGATCCAGCCTGTTACCAGACCTACCTTACGCTGGAGGAGGATCTCCACGCCATAACTCCATCCGTCGCCTACAGCCACCTTCTCCTCCCAGCCAGTAGATATTCCGAAGAACGATGCACCTTCCTTGTACTCCACAAGGTTCGTCGAACGCTTGTAATACCCCTCTATCGATAGTTCGACCTGATGCAAGATGTCATAACTCACTCCGCCGGCCACCTGCATGGAACGCATCGGCGGAATTGATTTCGTCACTGGCACCCATAGATCAGTCGGCGAGGATATTGAGGTATTCGACAGCATATGCACGTATTGCGACATGTAGGAGTATGAGGCTTTGAGGGCGACATCTTTGTGCACCAGAAACCGCATTCCTAACCGCGGTTCGACAGAAGGATAAACCTTACCGCTGACGCCATAGAGTGAAGCACGCAATCCATAATCCAGCTTGAACCATTTGACGGGCGAATAACTGTCTTCGGCATACAGATATGCTTCATGTCCAAAAGTCGTGCCGGAAGAGTATAGCGTGTCCAAGTCATAATTCTCCGTACCTATTCCTGCAACCATGAGGTTAGCGATCTGCGGGCGAAAAGCATGCAGTTCGTATCCTGCGCCGAAATGCACCAAATGATTCCGGGAGTCATACAGAAAATCCGTCTTTACAACCCCATCTATCAATCTACTATTGTAATTCAGGCTCTGCTTGAATGTACTGGTGGATGTGTTGGAGCCGTTGACCTGTGTCTGATCGGCATCCATATTCTCCGAAAGGTTGTAGCCGAAGCGCAGGAAATGTGCATGCGCCTGCATTGTCAGATTGTTGGTCAACCTGTGTTCATACAGCAGTCTTGCCATCAGGTTGCCGGATGTCCAGCGCAGTCCCATCTTTGTCTTCTGGCGCGTGTAACTGCTGTTGTAAGACGATCGCGTCGTCTCATCGGTGCTATAATGAATATAAATCACATCATCACCCATATAGAACGATGCAGAGAGCCGATCATTGTTCGCAAAACGATGTTGCAGCTTGGCATTGACATCGTAGAAATAATATCCGCCTACCGCGCTACCGCCATTCAGTTCATTGGCCGACACAGCAGCCATCAATGGTGCAAGTAACGCATCATAATACGTGCGCCGAGCAGCCACAGCAAAGGTTGTGTTAGCAGTGATTGTATCTTTGTCCTGCGAGAGTTTGCGCGCACGCAACTGTTCTCCGGTGAAAATCGGGCCTTGGGCATGAATCTTCGCAGAGATAAGTCCTACGCTTACGCCCCCGTGCCAACGCACATTGTCGCCGGATATCTGCTCCACGTCTATCACCGAACTCAACCGCGAGCCGTAACGAGCGGGGAAATTCCCTTTGTAGAGCGTTACGTTCTGCAGAATGTCGGCATTGAAGACCGAGAACATCCCCAAGGCGTGACTGACATTATATAGCGGCACGCCATCCAGCAGGATGAGGTTCTCATCAGCCCCTCCACCACGTACATAGACACCGGTTGTTCCCTCGGAAGCCGACTGCACGCCAGGCAAGAGCTGAATTGCTTTCAGCACATCGACCTCGCCTCCCAAAGCCGGGATAGTCTGAATCTGCAAGATCGGAACCTCTACGGCAGACATTTGCGAGGATTCGGGACTGGAGATAGACTGGTGACCAAGCACCTCGACTTCACGGATATGGAAACCGATTGTATCACCGGATACAGAGTCACGCGTGACTTGTGCCGACACGCTCAATGACCCGAGTAATATGAGCAACCAATACTTACGCAAGATAATCCACGCGGTAATGATCAGTTGGTGATTCGGGTTTCTCCTCGTCTGTAGGTACGTGTTGGCAGATTACTTTCGCAACACCGTCTTGAAGGATATACTTCTCACCGGTTGCAGGGCAGACAGCACGTCCGTCGGCATCGAAGGTGAGTTTCTCACCATGACGGCTTACCCACCCTATACGACGTGCAGGATTACCAACCATCAGAGCAAAGTCCGGCACGTCTTTCGTCACCACCGAGCCTGCACCGATCAGGCAATACGCGCCGAGCGTGTGCCCGCAGACGATGGTAGCATTTGCGCCAACTGAACAGCCGCGCTTGAGCAAGGTCGGCTTGTATTCATCCTTGCGCGATACGGCAGCACGGGGATTGATGACGTTGGTGAACACCATACTCGGACCGAGAAACACATCATCCTCACAGCGCACACCGGTATAGACGCTGACATTATTCTGAATCTTGCAGTTACGCCCGAGTACCACATCCGGCGAGATAACAACGTTCTGCCCGATATTGCAGTTCTCGCCAATTGTGCAACCGGACATCACATGGCTGAAGTGCCAGATCTTCGTGCCTTTGCCGATTACACAGCCTTCGTCGATATATGACGATTCATGTACGAAATAATCCATAACAATATATTTTTATTGTAGTATCCAATCTCTAATGGTAATGGCATTTGCCGTTTCACTCAACAATATGCCGTAACCGTTTTCTACGTTGCTGAATATAGTTGTCTGCTCCATATCCATCCTTTCGGAGAAATACGAAATGATATTGGCATCATTTCTGTCATCTACACGTTTGACCATATACGCCTGCATCGAACTGATAAAATCATTATAACTTTCTCCGTGTATCTCACACAACAAGCGGAGTGAGTCAATTCGGGTAGAATACATGCTTCCGGCACTACGTTCAATTGTTCCAAGATATGGTACATCCACTTCAAGCATCAACTTTCTTCCCTTCGAATAGTCAGTGTGGAACGACAACGGACGCCTGTATATGTTATCCGTATATCGACCAATATAGTATCCATTATCATAATCATTATCCAGTAATGCAAATATATCATCACGTGATTTAAATTCTATACTGTTGTCTGAATGTACGAGGGTATCCATTTGATTTACTGCAGTATGGTCACTGTTATATCGCGGGACAACAGATGTATATGTATAATGAACACGGACATATACCCCTACCACGGATTTTGGAAACGGGTATTCAGGCAAAAGCATGGATATATAGGCTTTGCTGTCTATTGAATCCACAACGACCGATATGCCTTCCGGCACGAACTCCGGCATAATTATATCTCTTGCAACAGCCGTACCATATTCCGGGTGTGTTGCGCTAAGAAGGATGGTATCGCCGGCCTGCAACGAAGCAGATAATTGCAGTATATGTTTATCTCCGTCCAGCTTGTCGCTCAATATATGCAGTTCGCGTGTTGACGATGTTATCTGTATAGTTACGTCTTCCAAGACCTGTGATTGTACCGATTTGCCGTCCAAGAAGAAACTGGATCTACTGACATAGCATACTATAGAATCTTCACCCGATCGCATTAACGCTTGTATTACCAGTTTCGGATCTTGGTAATCGCCATTATACGGTATCTCCCGCTCACAGGCTGTGAACAGGAACATTAGCAAATACAATATGTACAAACACCGTTTCAAAACATCTCTTATCTATCAGAATTTGAATACATAACTCAAGCTCGGCATTATAGGGAACAAACTGAACTGATACAACTTGCCATCCTTGGGATACACCAAATAGGGATTGAACCGACAATAGGCATTGTAAACCGAAAGGTTTAGCATATGTTCCATATTGTCATGATTCTTGTCCGGCAGATGACATGTCACTCCCAAGTCAAGTCGATGATAGTCCGGCATCTTATAGTTATTACGTTCGCTTATATAATACACAGTCGTTGTGCCGGTATTTTTGTCAAACCTATCGGTGTACAATTTGTCATCGTACTTCTGCAGACCGAGTGTTCCGCGCGTGCCTGTACCGTATACAAACGTTGCCGCCACTTCCCATATCCTGTCTATTCTGTATTGCATAGTTATGCTCAGATCATGTTCTCGGTCGTACTTGGCAGGAAACGGCTTGCCAAAATTGATTACTTGCCCTTCCCTGTCAAACTGCCGCATAGTCCGACTCCAAGTATAACCTATCCATCCCGTCACCGGACCGATCTTGCGTTGTGCAAGCAATTGTACGCCATAACTCCAGCCATCGCCTACGCACACCTGTGTCTGCCAATTCTGACCATTCATATACGATGCTCCGTCTTTGTACTCAAGCAGATTGATCATCTTCTTGTAATATCCCTCCACCGATAGTTCTACTTGGTTACAAATGGTATATGCCACTCCTGTCGCCACTTGCATCGACCGCATCGGAGGTATATCTTTGGTCACTGGCACCCACAGGTCAGTTGGTTGCGATACCGATGAATTGGACAACATGTGCACATATTGTGACATATAGGCATAACTCATCTTGATTGCCACATCCCTGTGTGGCAGAAAGCGCACACCTATACGCGGCTCTACAGACGGATATGTTTTGTCTTCGGTGTGATACAATGCTGCATGCAGACCGATATTCATCTTTAGCCATGAGCATGGTGCATAATTGTCTTCGATATACAGAGTGGCAACATGCATACGATTTGTACCACCCAGTGAGAATGTTGTATCCACATGGTAGGTCTCTGTATCGCCTTTGATACTGGAGAATTCCTGATGCCCAATTTGCGGTTTGAACAGATGATAAGCATAACTTCCTCCAAAGTGCACTTCATGGCGTATATTCGGACGCCACTCGAAGTTCATTTGAGCCGTCATATCCATTATATAGGAGTCAAACTTGTTGAACCATTCCATACTAACACCTACTTTCTCATATTCCTGATTGTACGTGGATGCCAATGCGTACTTGTATCGGGTATAGCTAAACTGAACATCACCATACAACCGGCCATTAAACCGATGCTCGTAATTCAGTGCGGCAAAGATGTTTCCCCAATGATATTGCAGGCGATTCTCATCCGACATGCTTTCTTTATGCGAACTTCCGTCTCCCATCTGAGTAGACACCGTTTGCATCCCGCTGATATCCATGTTCACATGATCTTCGCCCATATAGAACGAGCCGCTCAGTTTGTCATTGTCGGAAAAAATATGTGTCAATTTGGCATTCACATCGTAGAACCAATAGTTGCCAGTTGTTTCTTTTTCTGTTCCTGGCTTGGCAGACAAGTGCTTCATTATCGGCGGAATAATCAGGTCGTATAATGTTCTGCGGGCAGAGATATTGAACGTAGTCTGCGCCTTTATCTCCTCTTTGTTCCGGAACTTCTGCCAGTCCTCTTTTGTCCAAAATATCGGGCCTTCGATGCTCAGTTTGGTAGCTATCAGTCCGATATTGAGTGAACCGTGATACCCGTAGGCATCACCGTCTTTTTGCCGTACATCCACGATTGACGACAGTCTGCCTCCGTAACGTGCAGGGAAGTTCCCCTCATACAGCGTCACGCTTTTGACGGCATCTGCATTGAAGATTGAGAAGAATCCCAAGGCGTGATTGACCGAATAGAGTGGCACTCCGTCTAACATGATAAGGTTCTCGTCCGGTCCGCCGCCACGCACATATAATCCCGCTGTCCCTTCCGCTCCCGACTGCACACCGGGCAGCAGTTGCAATGCTTTCAGCACATCCACCTCGCCGCCTAGCATGGGGATTCCTTTGATTTGGGACATTGGCACATCCATTGTCGACATCTGCACCGATTGCACACCGGAGATGGAGTGTGTACGTTCTACCACTACCTCCTGAAGTATATTCGATGTGTTTAAAGCGATTACCAATGAGGTATCACCTTGCAGCATAAAGGCCTCTGTTCTTACCGCATTGTAACCTACAAAGCCGGCTTGCAAGAGCACTGTGTCCGATGAAAGGGTAAGCGAATAGAAGCCATTGACATTCGTAACAGTACCCGCTCCGGAGTGCAAATCATGCACTGTGGCACCAATCAGCCTCTCGCCTGTTTGACTATCCGTGACATATCCGCTGATTGTAGAGTTCTTGGCTGCTACAATCAACGTCTGGACAGACAGTATCAGACAGACAAGCTGTTTCATTATTTAAAAGAACGCTTTGAATATATCGTTGCCGTTGGCGTAGATAAGCAAGGCTATCAGTATCCAGAAACCGACATTGTTGATCTTCTCCAGCCACTTGTCAGGTATCTGTTTGCCGGTGATCATCTCCAGTAGCAGTAACAGCACATAGCCGCCATCCAATGCCGGAATAGGCAAGAAGTTCATGAACGCAAGGATGAGCGACAGGAAGGCTGTCATATACCAGAACGACTGCCAATTCCAGAAGCCTGGGAACATATTCTTGATGGCACCGAATCCTCCGAGCGACTCTGCACCCTCTTTGGAAAAGACGATACGGAATTGCTTGACGTACATCACCAGTTGATCCCAGCCGTATTTGATACCTGCGGGAATAGCCTCGAGCAGCGTATAATCCTTATGTCTGGGCGTAATGAAGGCCGTGAGCGGTTTCATCACGACCCCCATCTTACAGTGATCCCCAATGAACAGGTGCGCCTCTCCGTATTCACCCTGACGGTAGAATCCGACAGTTACACTATCACACGGATGAGCAGCCAACGCATTCTGTACCATGACTGAACATGGTGTGGGCTCGCCGTTGATGCTGACTACGCTATCGCCCTTCTGCATCCCACCGAAGTACGCTGCATGATTCACCTGAACCGAATCGATCACAAACGGCACATAGTAACTCATAAACACGAATGGGCGTTTCTCATATGTGTTGTCTTTGTGCGCTTTGGCGCGCTCGATGCGGTCATGCTCGTTGTGCAACGCGAGGAATCGCGTGCCGAGGTCTTCGGATAAGGTAAGATGGATCGTCTCGTCACCGCGTTGTACCACAACATTGCGCTTGCCCTCTATGACGATTGCCTGCACGGCATCCGCCAGATACTCCGGCTCTTCGCCGTCAATGCTGATGATCCTGTCTTGCTGACGAAAACCTTCCTCCTCGAGTATCGGTGCATAATACAAGCCACGGTCTACTTGACTGAGCGGCAGCGAGTCTTCACCCCAATGATGCAGAATCGCGCCGAACATCAGCAGAGCGGCAACGAAGTTCACCAGGATGCCACCGAGGATGATCAGCAGCCGTTGCCACGCTTTCTTGCTGCGGTATTCCCATGGCTGAGGTTCGCTGGGAAGTTCGGTAGCGGCTTTCGTCTCATCGACCATACCGGCTATCGAACAATATCCGCCGAACGGTATCCAGCCTATACCCCACTCCGTATTGTCCGGATCGCGACGCCAATCCCCTTCAGGCAAGGCGTTAATCTCATCCATCGTCATCGGGCGGTAGAGAATATTACCTTTTTCGTCTGTCTTTGCCTCGTGGGTTATCGGGTCCGTCTGCTCAATTGCGGCGGGCTCGACATTCGGTGCGAAGAACGCAAAACGCCATTTGCCATCTACCTTCTTCATGCGGAAAATGGAGATACGCGGATTAAAGAAAACATAGAACTTCTCCACACGCACCTTGAATAGACGCGCAAAGGAAAAGTGACCTAATTCATGTATTACTACAAGGAAACTTAATGCTACTATCAGTTGAATCCACTGTATTGCTGCCATATTATAACAATTCGTTTACAAATTTTCGTGTTTCGTTATCTATGCGGACATAATCGTCGTACGTCGGCTTGGCGATGAACGGCATATCATCCATAGCGCGGCTGATGAGTTCGGACATCTCGAGGAACGCGCAGCGATGCTCACGGAACGCGAGGTTGACCACCTCGTTAGCCGCATTGAGTACGCAAGGCACAGTACCACCACTGTTTGTTGCCTTGTATGCCAGCCCGAGGTTCGGGAAACGTGCCAAGTCCGGTTTGTCAAAAGTCAGTGCGCCAAGAGCTGCGAGGTCGGCACGCGGGAAGTTGCTCTTGATGCGCTCAGGGTATGTGAGTGCGAGCTGTATCGGCACGCGCATGTCGGGTGCGCCGAGTTGTGCCTTGATTGCACCATCCACGAATTGTACTGCCGAATGAACGATCGACTGCGGGTGGATGAGCACCTCAATCTTCTCTACCGGAACACCGAACAACCACTTGGCTTCGATCACCTCAAAACCTTTGTTCATCATCGACGCGGAGTCAATAGTGATCTTCGCGCCCATTGACCAGTTCGGGTGTTGGAGTGCTTGTTCGGGAGTAACCGCTGCCATCTGCTCCAGCGTAAAGTTACGGAAAGGTCCTCCGGATGCGGTAAGCAGAATTTTCTCTATCTCCGATTGCTCGCCAATAAGCGACTGGAAGATTGCCGAGTGTTCACTATCCACGGGCAGTATAGGCGTGTGGTGTTTCTGCGCCAATTCGCAAATCAGTTCGCCGGCAACAACCAGCGTCTCTTTGTTCGCCAGGGCAATCGTCTTCCCTGCCTTGATTGCCTCGATGGTCGGACGCAGACCTGCATAACCCACCATAGCAGCCACAACAATGTCTATCGGCTGAAAGGTCACCATCTCGGCGATAGCGTCTGCACCTGCCCAGACCTTACATGACTCATCTTTGAGAGCCTCTTGCAGTTGCGGATACAAACTCTCATCGGCTATGCACACGATCTCCGGATGGAACTCCTTCGCCTGACGGATAAGCAAATCCACCGAACGGTTCGCACTGATAGCATAGACGCTGAATCGTTCCGGGTTATCGCGTACGATATCCAGAGTCTGCGTGCCTATGCTGCCTGTACTGCCAAGTATTGCTAAATTTTTCATTTATCTGATTTCTGATATCTGACGTCTGACATCTAAAACGCTATGATCTCTTCAGGGTTAATCTCTTGCCCTTGTTTCCAGAGCTCGAAGGTGAACGGCGTACCGTCCTGAACGATCGCTATCGTTTGTCCCGTTTGCACTGCGTCGCCTACACGACAGAGCACACGGCCTACATTGCGATAGACAGACAGGTAGTTCTGGTGCAAAGCCATGACTGTGAACGTCTCATCCTCCTCGCTATCGACATAGACAATCGTTCCGTCCAGCGTGGCGCACACGTTCTCTTTGTTCGGTGTCTGAATCGTCACGCCATGTCTGCCCTCTTGCGGTGCGTACGTGCTAATGATCACTCCATGTGCCGGTGTAAAGAGGGAGAATACCGGCGTTGTGGTCGGAGCATCGAACAGCAACAGGTTATCGCGCTCGCGTGCCTCATACTCGGCGAGGAACGCTTCCGTGGCTTCGTTCTTGGCGTCAAGCAGTTGCTCTTGCATGACGATCTGCAACGAGTCCAGACTGACCACCGTATCGCTGTGCACCTCACCTGCCACCACATCGCGCACTACGCTGATATACTGCGTCTGCAAGTCGAGCGTGTGCTGTAGCGAGTCTATACGCATCGATTCCTCAATGATCTCCTGACGCAGACTTGCCGAGTAGCCGGGAAGGATATTCCTGAACGGCGTATAGATTATCAGCAGCGAGAGCACTCCTATCGTCAACAGGAACATAAAGAACAACACGGTGAACACGCCGAGTCCTGACACGTGTATGTGCCAGAACTCGCGCAGTGTATCATCGTCAATCAGCGTCAGTCGCCGTTTCTGCCGAATCCGCTTAAACCAACTCTCTTCGTTGTACATTATTTCAGAATCGTGCAACCCTCACAGGGTTTGAGTTGCTTAAAGAAATCGTTACCTTTGTCATCCACAAGGATGAATGCAGGGAAGTTCTCCACTTCAATCTTCCAGATAGCTTCCATACCGAGCTCGGGGTACTCCACGCACTCGATGGATTTGATATTCTCCTGTGCGAGGATAGCTGCCGGTCCTCCGATTGAGCCGAGATAGAACCCTCCGTGCTTCTGACAAGCGTTGGTCACATCAATCGAGCGGTTACCCTTTGCCAGCATAATCATCGAACCTCCGTGATCCTGGAACTCGTCAACGTACGGATCCATTCGTCCGGCCGTGGTCGGTCCCATCGAGCCGCACGCCATGCCTGCCGGGGTCTTGGCAGGGCCTGCGTAATAGATAGGATGGTTCTTCAGGTACTCAGGCATCTGTTCGCCGGCATCCAGACGGGCTTTGATCTTTGCGTGAGCGATGTCACGACCTACGATAATCGTTCCGTTCAGGCTCAGACGTGTGCCAATAGGATATTTCGTCAGGATCTTGCAAACATCCGCCATCGGTTGGTTCAGGTCAATGCGTACGGCATCTCCCTCACCGGCTTGACGCAATTCGGCAGGAATGAGCGAAGCTGGATTATTATCCATCTTCTCAATCCATATACCGTCCTTGTTGATTTTGCACTTGATGTTTCTATCAGCCGAGCAGCTTACGCCCAGACCTATCGGGCAACTTGCTCCGTGACGCGGCAGACGTACCACACGCACGTCATGAGCCATGTATTTGCCGCCGAACTGTGCACCCAGACCGATCTTGTATGCCTCTTGCAGCAATCGTTTCTCCAGTTCGATGTCGCGGAACGCGCGGCCGGTCTCGTCACCCGTCGTGGGCAGCGAGTCATAGTAATGCGTCGATGCCAACTTAACCGTCAACAGGTTCTTCTCTGCCGACGTGCCGCCGATGACGATAGCGATGTGATACGGCGGACAAGCGGCTGTACCTAAGGATTTCATCTTCTCCACAAGGAAAGGAATGAGTGTGCCTTCGTTCTGAATACGAGCCTTGGTCTCTTGGTAGAGGTAACTCTTGTTTGCCGATCCGCCGCCTTTGGTTACGCACAGGAACTCATACTCCATACCCTGCGTTGCCTCGATGTCGATCTGTGCCGGCAGGTTGCACTTGGTGTTTACCTCGTCGTACATTGTCAGCGGCGCGTTCTGCGAATAGCGCAGGTTGCATTGGGTGTATGTATTGAACACACCGCGACTCAACGCTTCCTCATCGCAGAATCCCGTCCAGACCTGCTGACCTTTCTCGCCGTGGATGATCGCCGTACCGGTGTCTTGGCAGAGCGGCAACTGACCTTTGGCTGCCACCTCGGCGTTTCTCAAGAACGTCAGCGCTACGTACTTGTCATTGGCACTGGCTTCGGGGTCACGAAGGATCTTAGCAACCTGCTCATTGTGACTACGACGCAGCATGAAACTTACGTCGTGGAACGCTTGCTGAGCCATCAGTGTCAGTCCTTCGGGCTGAACCTTGAGCATCGGGTGACCTTCAAACTCGCTCACACTGACATAATCCTTGGTGAGCAGATAGTATTCCGTCTCGTCCTTGCCGAGCTGGAACATGGGAGCATACTTAAATTCCATATTTTTGTGTTTTATTATTTATCTGTTTGATTATAATGTTTCCGGCCAGGGGTTATGCGTTATTCCCGCCATCTGTTCCATCTGCTTGTGGGCAGTTGTCAACAGACGGTTCACCTCTTGCGCACGCGGCTGGGATTTGTCGGGGAAGATCGGTTCGCCTATCTCCACCTGCAACAGCGGCAGGTCTTTCGGTCCGAACAGCTTGAATATACCCGTGCGCTCACGGAACGTGATCACGCAGGGCAGTAGGGGCATATCATACTTGTACGCCATAGTGAACGCACCTTTCTGGAAGGGACGGAGCGGTTTATAGAAATCCCAACGCTTGGCTTCCGGAAAGACGTGCATCCAGTAACCGCGGCGATGAAACTCGTCAAACGCCTCATTGAACTTCTTCAATGCAGCCATGCCGGCCTCGGGTTCGGGGATGGGAATTCCCCCCACCTTCTTCATAAAATATCCGTCTTTCGTGCCGAAGTTCGGAGCGAACATCGGGATTCGAACGTCATATGGGACTTTGGCAGCCAATAGCACGCACGGGCAATCCAGACGGAAACAATGGTTGGCAATCGTGATTGCACCGTTGGCAAGCTGTTTCTTGTACTTTTTGAGATTCTCGCGTCCTTTGTAACGCAGTCCCATCTTCACGCGCAGCATGATGCGCATTCCGATGCGCACAATCAGAGTCACTAACAGCCGGTTCAGGAACTTCTCTTTCTTACTGTCATCCACGAACGGATAGTTCTCGTCCACTACGAACTTACTGGTGAAATTCGGCTTCACAAGTTGCTCATAGGGATTGTCTTCCGGATATTGGATTCCTACCTGTGGCACATATACTCCTTCTGCCACTTGGAGTTCTTCGTATCGGGTCATAATTTGTGTATTAAAAATACTTGTATTTTTTTGTGCCTGCAAAGATACAAAAAAAATCCCACATTTGCAAATTTTCGTGGGATTTTTTTCGTTTTTGTTATGTTTTTATTGAACGGGGTTGATGTAGTAGAACGTTGTATCGCCATTCAGGGTTGCGATGATGTCCTGTAAGATACGTTCCGGATGAACAACTCCACTCTCCCAGAAATCGTTCGCTCCACTCGGTAAACAGCGTTTGCGGAAGTTGTACAACCGACCTGTCTTATAAGCCTTGAACAACGCATATTGGCTGTTCTGCTCCAACAGCGCTTCGCGGTTCGGCACATTACATCCCAACCACACATCGGCATCGGAAAAGGTCAGCAATGCTTGTTCGAACGTCAGCGGAATTGACGACTCACGCTCATCATCAGCGAAAGCATAATTCGCTCCGGCATCGCGGAACAACGCACCCATATACGTTCCTCCGGCAGGAACATACCACGTGCCACGAAAATCCAGGCCACTGACTACTGACTGCGTGTTCGTGACTGCATGTTGATGACTGCGTGTTGATAACTGCGTGTTGACAAGGGCGTTATAAGCACTGTCCACTTCGTGGAAGATTGAATCGGCAACATCGAGTTTGTCAAAGAACACAGCCACAAACCGTATCCATTCGGCACGAGCCAATGGTGTCGATTCGCGCCATTCGTTGTTGTACAGCACAGGTATTCCCACACTCTCCATCCGCTCTGCCGACTGGTCGCTCGGAGCGTAGGTTGAGTACAAGATAGCCTGTACGCCATTGGCTATTATCCGCTCGCAGTCAGGCTGCATGGCATCACCAAGGTGCTTGCAACTCTCCGGCAACTCATGATAGCTAACCTCGGGATTGCACATGCCCACAAGTCGATCCATTAGCCCGAGTTCTGCCAACATGCCTATGTGCGTAGCCGAACTGGCGCCAATGCGCTGCAGCGGCTCGCTAACCATATAGGTCGCCATAACGCTATCCGCATTCCACGGCGCAAACACGCGCACACGCTTCATGCCCAGCGTATCATCAATCTGGAAACCCGTGGCGTACTTATTCCCCGGACGCGGCAACCTACCCTGTTTAACGGCAGGTGTGCAAGCGCACAGTAAGAGCGCTACAAGGCAGCATATACTACAGATTCTTGCACGCATATTCATACCCGGCTTCAAGGGCGCGGATGTTTGTTTGTACAATTGCTTCTGATTTGCGAGCGAAGACCTTCTCTAAGCCAGCTTTGACAATGTTCGCTTCTACGCCAAGCATCGGAATAGCAGCACCAAGCAGCACCATATTCGCAGCTTGCACAGGTGCATTGATCTCTTTGACAAGCGCATCGGTATCTATCAGAATATGTTTCGGGCACGCCTTGATGGCTGCGTACACCTCCTCCAAATCCGGATAATTGTCAATATTCTTGAAAGGCACAGACGAAGTGACCACACATCCGTCGGGTGCGAGCCATGGCACATAACGCAATGCCTCCAGCGGTTCGAGCGAGAGGATAATATCCGCTTGTCCTTGCGGAATAAGATCCGACCATATCGGTTCGGTAGAGATACGCAGATGGCTTTGCACCTCACCGCCACGCTGACTCATGCCGTGTACTTCGGCTTGCTTCAAGTACCACCCCTCCGCGAGGGCTGCTTGACCTATAACGGTGGCAATAGACAGAATACCTTGTCCGCCTACACCGGCTAATATAATATCGTTTTTCATTTTCTTGCTTTACGTTTAAGGGTTTGTATGCACTCACGACGCGCGATAACCACCGACGTGCCGTGGTAGTTGATCTCCTCACGGATTACCTGTTTCATCTCGTCCATGTTCTTAGCGAGCGGCACAACCACGCGCACATGCTCCTCGGGTATTCCCATCGCCATGCAGATTCGTTCGAGTTTGCCTGTGCCTGCCGAGTCTTGACCACCGGTCATACCAGTCGTCAGGTTATCGGAGATAAGCACCACAACATCCGCATTGCAGTTCGCGCAATCGAGCAGTCCTGTCATGCCGGAGTGCGTGAACGTCGAGTCGCCGATAACCGCTATCGACGGATATTGCCCGGCATCAGCTGCACCTTTCGCCATTGTAATAGATGCACCCATCTCTACGCAAGCATGGATGGCAT